>JABBNZ010000056.1:0-18234 GCA_019352035.1 Pseudomonadota bacterium
AGCCGGGAAGTCAGTTGTCGGACGGCTTCGCGCTGGTCCGGGGCCAGGGCCCGCAGCTCCTCGGCGAGCGCCCGGTCGAGCTCGTCCGCGGCGATACGCTCGAAGGCGCCGTGCAGCTGCGCAAGATGGGATCCG
Organism: Pseudomonadota bacterium; assembly: GCA_019352035.1. Classification (GTDB taxonomy): domain Bacteria; phylum Pseudomonadota; class Gammaproteobacteria; order Steroidobacterales; family Steroidobacteraceae; genus 13-2-20CM-66-19. The sequence goes on from JABBNZ010000056.1 coordinate 136, forward strand.
ATGGCGCGCGTGGCCATTTCATCGCGCAGGCGCGCAAGGCGGTCGTCGATGGCGGCGCGCACGGGGGCGAGCCGCAGCAGCTCGGTCACGCGCCGCTGCTGCACCTCTTGCACGAGATCGCTCATTCCGACCCGGGTGATGTCGGCGCGGACGGCTTCCTCGGGATCGACGTTCGGGGGGACTCCGAAGTCCACGGCCAGCGGCGCGCTGGCGCGCCTCGGCCCCGAAGCCTCCTGCGCCGCGCGGGCGGCGCTCTCGGCGAGCAGGCGCAGCGAGCGGGCATCCAGCACCGGCTCACCGCCGCCTGCGGCGAGCACCAGTGCCGCGACGGCCTCGGGCTGCTCGCGGAACCGCTCCAGCGCCACGGCGCGCGCGCCGAGGCTCTCTGCGAGCGCGGCCGCGGGCGCGAGCGTCCGGTTTACGATGAGGAGCGGGACTCCGGCGCGATGCAGCGCCAGCGCGCAGCGGCGGGTCATGGGGGAGACCCCGATCAAAGCGACCGTGCCCGTGCCGCCCGCCAGATGATCGAGCACGCGTGCCGTGGCGAGGTCGGCGAGCGAGGAGGCTCCCGTTCCCGCATGCAGTCTCTGCACGCGATTGGCCATGCCGAGCGCCTCGCCCATCAGCCGGTCGAGCATCGGACCGCTCGTTCCGGCGGCGCGGGCAGATTCCCAGGCGCCGCGCAGCTGGGCGGCAATCTCCCGCTCGCCCGCCTGGGCAGAGTCGAGTCCACAGGCGAGGAGGAGCACATGCTCGAGGGCCGACTCACCGGCCCAGGCGCGCAGCAGCCGCGATGCCTGTGCTTGCGGTGCCGGCCGTCCGGTCAGCTGCTGCAGGGCGGCCTGACGGAGGTCGCCCGCCGTCTCACCGCCTTGGGTGGCGAAGAGCAGCTCGATCCGGTTGCACGTGCCCAGATAGAGGAGCTCGGATACCCCGAGCGCATCGCGCAGGGCGGGCAGGCGGCCCTCGAGCTCCCCCTTGGGGATGGAGAGGCGCGCGACATCGTCGATACCTGCATGGCGGTATGAAAGGCCGACGACGCCGATGCGGTGCATGGCCCAAGGAGACCATGCCCGCCGGCCCGATGTGTCACAGAAGCATCACGGAGGCGGCCCGGTCCGCCGGCTCCGTGGCTGCCGTTCCGCAGTCATCTGCGGCCGCGGAGCAACCCCATCACGATCAGGCCCGCCGCGAACCCGATCCCCAAGGCCCAGGCGGTGGACTGGTAGGGCTGAGACTCGACGTTGCGCTGCAGGTCGCCCCAGCGTGATTTGGCCCAGCGCTGCGCCTGGTCGGCGCGGTCGCGAGCCGCGCTCGATGCCTTCGACGCCGCATCGCTCGCCGCGTCTCCGAGGCGCTCGGTCTGGCGCGAGGCCTCTTCCGAAAGATTCTCACCATTCGTCGCAGTGAAGCTTGGATTCATGTGTATCTCCATTGGCTGAGGCCGCCCGCGGCGCCGGCGGCGGCCAGCCCTGTGATCAACCTGCCGGCCAGGAGTGTCCCTCGCCGGCTCGATGACTTGCCGTCTCCGTCAACGGAGGCCCGGACGGAAAGTTCCGGGCGCGGCGTGGAGCGGCGCGGCGTGGTCCGGCGCGGCCTGCGCCTCGGCCTTTCATGAATTTGGCTTCAGGAAGCTGACAGACATTCGTCAGGTTGGGCGGCTAGCCTCTCCCGCGCACGGCCAGGAGCCGCCGGCGCGGGTGAGCTCGCGCGGCAGCGACAGCAACTCGGCCGCCACAAGCCAACGAAATTCCGTTTGAGGGTAATGACAATGAGACATGTCGGTCTGAAAGTGCTGGCCGCGCTGGCCGCCGCGCCGTTCGTCGCGGGTTCCGCGCTCGCCGCCACCGCTCCCCCGGTGATCGGGCAGGGCAGCTATGGCCAGGAGCTGGTCACGCGGTTGATGACCGTGCATCCCGCCGTCAGCGCGATGACGCTCTACATCACCGTGCCCGGGAGCAGCGGGCCGGAGTCGATCGCCGCGAGCGACGGGCACACCGGCAATCCGCCGCCGGCCGCCGCCGCGCAAGCGCTGCATGCCTGGCGTGCGCACTTTGCCTATGAGAAGGCCTCGAAGCAGCTCACGGCCGAGGTGCCCATGCTCGACATGTCGCACAAAAAGGCCGGCGTCATGACGATCGTGCTGCACGGCAAATCGCGTCCGGCGCTCATCCGCGAGGCCTTACGGATCCGCAACGAGCTCGCCCGCCGCACCTCCTATGCCGCGAACCTGGTGCAGGAGGCGGTCCTGAATCCCAACATCCCGCTCGACTCCTACGCCCAGCACATCGTGGACACGGAGCTCGCGAAGCACCGGGACGTGCTGATCCTCGCGATCCATGCCACCACGCCCAAGAACGCGAATCCAGAGATTCTGGCCTCCAACATCGGGCGCATCGGCAAGGAGGCCGACAGCGACGACATGCGCGTCGTGCGCGACGGCAAGACCAATCTCGAGGTCAACAAGGATCTGATGCGCTATGAGGTGGAGCTGCCGCTGAAGAACGCCGCCGGTGAGCGCATCGGCGCGCTCGGCGTGGTATTTCCGCTGACCGCGCACACCCATCAGAAGGCGAAGCACGCCGAGGCGATCCGCATCCGCGACGAGATCGCCAAACAGATCCCCTCGGCCGCGAAGCTGGTCGAGCCGTACACCTGATGCGCCTGCCGCGGGAGCCGCCGGCTCCCGCGGCCCTGCGCGAACGCATCGATTCGGTCCACGACAGACAAGAGGGAAGTATCCAGATGAATTTCAGGCGTCTCCTGATCCTTTGCGGCCTCGCGGTGGCGGGCACGATGAGCGCCGCCATGTCGTTTGCGGCGCCGGTCAACGAGCCGCTGGTGCTCGAGCACCGCACCAACTTTCCAGGATACGACGGCGACGTCGATCACCTGTATGCCGACGTCGGCGAGAACAAGCTCTTCGTCGCGGCCGAGGATCACGGAACCGTCGAGGTATTCAACCTCAAGACGGGCCGGCACCTGAAGACGCTGACGACGTTCAAGACCCCGCATGCGTTCTTCCTGGTTCCAGGCACCCATCGCCTGATCATCACGGACGACAGCGGTCCGCGGATCATCGACGATCGCGACTACAAGGTGCTGGGCTACATCCACCTCGCGCCCGGCGCTGATACGGAGTACTACGACCCCTCCACGAGGCACCTCTTCATCGTCTCCGGCGGCAGCGACGTGCACCTGAAGAACTGCTGGCTGAACGAGATCGACCCCTGGACCGGCAAGGTGCTGCGCAAGCTGAAGTTCGACTCGGACCACGTGGAGGCCATGCAGGCCGAGCAGCACGGCGAGCGCATCTTCATCAACATCGCGGACAAGGATGAGGTCGACGTCGTCGACAAGAAGACCCTGAAGATCATCGGCCACTGGCCGATCGAGGGCGCCAAGCTCAATCTCGCCATGGCCCTCGATGAGGCCGATCACCGCCTCTTCGTCGTGACACGCAAGCCCACCGAGCTGTTCGCGCTCGACACCGGCAACGGCAAGACGGTCGCGACCATCGATGTGCCAGCGGTCAACGACGGCATCTCCTTCGATGCCGCCCTCAAGCGCATCTACGTCCCGGGCGCGGTCGGCGAGATCGGGGTGTATCAGGAGCTCGATCCCGACCACTATCGCGAGATCGCGCGCGTGCCGTCCGCGCCCGGCGCGAAGTCCTCGTTCCTCGACCCGCAGTTGCACGAGCTCTTCGTCGGCGTCTCGCCGCAGTACAGCAAGCCCATGACCGCGGCCGTGCTCTGGTACCGCATCGAGCCTGCTCATGCGATGGGCTCGAAGGCGATCGCCTCGCGCTGAGCGGCAGGCCGTCTGGCTGTCCGTGATCTCGCGGCCGCTTCCCGGCGCGCCCCTTGCGGCTCGGGCGATTCTCAGAGGGGACCGGCCTCTCTGAGACCCGCCGACGGGAGACCAAAGGTCCCCGGAATCGGCCACTCAGCCATGGCTTTCGGACCGCCTGCCCTTTCTGATCACATCGGGCTATGGCAGGGCGCCCGGCAGTCGCCGAGACTCCCGGGCGCCGTCGATCTGGGGCGGCGCCCTCCAGTCTCGCGAAAGGGGACATCGTGTCCGTCAGATCCACGCGCGCGAGCCGCCGCGCGCTGAGCGCAGCCGCGCTCCTCCTGTCGCTTGCCGCGCTGTCGCGGCTCGTGGTCCCCGCCGCTGCGGCGCCGCTAGTGCCGGTCGACCCCGCGCTCCCCGACTACGTGCCGCACCAGCGGGTCTCGGGCAGTGTGGTCGGGTACAGCGGCATGGACACGGTCGAGAAGATGATGGCCGCGTGGGATCAGGCCTTCCGCAAGTACCAGCCTCATGCCCACTTCTCGGTGGTGCAGAAGGATGTCGGTCCCGAGGATCGCATCGCCCTGGGTCCCGACACGATGCAGGTCTTCCACCGCACGGACCTCGCCTACGAGGACACCTACGGCTACGAGCCCTTCAGGGTCAAGATCTGCGCCGCCGCCTATATCTTGAAGAGCCACGTCTCCGCGATCGGCGTCTACGTCAACAGGTCAAATCCCCTGACCTCGATCTCCCTGCGCAAGCTCGACGCCGTGTTCTCCGCCGAGCGCCGCCGCGGCTACCCCGCCAACATCTCCACCTGGGGACAGCTCGGCCTCACCGGCGCCTGGGCCGACAGACCGATCCACATCTACGGCTTCTACTGGCACGATGACGTGACCGCCTATTTCCGCAGGCTCGTCATGCTGGATGCCCCCTTCAAGTGGACCTACGACGTCCCCGGCGCCGGCATGTCCCGCACCACGCCTCAGGTCGCCACGGCGATCATGTCCGCCCTCGCGCACGATCCTGACGGCATCTCCTTCGGCAACGCCTCCTACATGACTCCCGAGGTGAAGCCCTTGGGGCTATCCGTCAACGGCGTGCAAAGCCCGTTCTCTTTGTCCGATGTCGCGAGCGGCCGCTATCCCCTGCAGCGCTACCTCTACATCTACGTCAACCGCATGCCCGGTCAGCCCTTGAATCCCCTGCTGAAGGAATTCCTGCGCTTCATCCTGAGTCGCCAGGGACAGTCCCTCGTGAGCACGAACGAGTATCTGCCTCTGCCGCCGGCAGTGGACGCCCGGCAGTTGAAGAAGCTGGACTGATCGACTGAGGCCCTAACTAACGGGCGCTAGCATGACCTCTCCCGCTAGCGATTGCCCCAGGCGACCCGCCATGCCAACCCGTATCGCCAAATGCAGCTGCGGGCAGCTCACTGCGACAGTGGAAGGTGATCCCATCCGCATCTCCGTCTGTCACTGCCTCGCCTGCCACCGTCGCACGGGCAGCGTCTTCGGCGCGCAGGCTCGCTTTGCTCGCGCCAACGTGCGATTTTCGGGTCAGGGCAAGGAGTTCGTGCGTGTCGAAACATATGTTCTAGGGTCCACCGAGGTCCGTATGGGCGCTCGCTCGAGTGGCTCCGGTCGATCCCAGCTCAGGGATTGCTGAAAACCGCTCCATGCGGAACCGCGCTTCCGTGCCAGCCATCCGGCCATGAGCGGGTGAAATCGATCTTCGCGCGCTCGAGTCTCAGTGTCCCGGTGCGGCGATTGATCGTGGCGAAGCGGACCCAGGTGGCCAGTGCGCCATAGCCGGTGATGACCAAGCGATCCCCTTGTGGCTCGAGCGCGATCCAATGCGGGTATTCGTCCGACGGGAGGAAGATACGGCTGACGATGTGTGGATGTTCCGGGTCGCGTAGATCAACGCTCACGATGGCATGCCCGCTTTGCATCGTTTCGACCAAATAGTGGCCCGCGACCACCGGCACTTCGCACGTGCGGTAACCGAAATCGTAGATGTGCTGCAGCGTCGGATGGTCGCTCGACAGCTTACGCACCAGGAAAAGCCCACAGTTGAAAGTCGGTACCACGACCGTCTTGCCGTCCGCGAGCACGCGCGGCTCGGAAGAGTCGGCCGCCGTGTCATAGAACCAGTGGGGCTGTGGCGGCAGGCGCATGGTCTTGATCAGCTTCAGATCCGAGAGCCGCCAGACTTGCGCGACATGGCTCACTTGCGCTCCCATCATATCCGCGCTGCCGGTAACCACACGATTGAGCTTCTCGGCGACGGCCAGGCTGTACGGGCGAATATCGGGATGTCCGGGCACGGCAGCCGAGGCGCTCATGACGACCCGACCCTGCGGATCGAATTCCACCAGCCCTCCCGGCGCGCGGTTGAACCCGCCGGAATACTGAAAGGTCGCCAGCGTGTTGCCATTGGAAAGATACACGAAGGAATGGGGATAGCGGTAAGCGCCGACGCTGCCGAATTTCCGCAGCAGCCTTGGATGGCGGGGACTGTGCAGGTCGAAGACGTACGTGCGGTCATCGATCCAGTCATTGGCGTACAGGACATCGTTGGGAGGCTCGGCATAGTTCGTGTGATGGACCATCGCCGCCCTTCCGACGGGAAGCATGGCGATGAGCTTGCCGAACGACCGCCCGGGATCAATATCGAACACCGCCAGGAAGTCGCGGCTCAATCCCAGCGTGCGGCGCCTGAGGGTCAAGTCGGGCAACATGAGTGTCGTGGTCGACGCCGCCGGATGCCTGGCCTCCATTGCCCACACGAAAAGATAGTGGCTCGGCGCTGGCGCTGCAGCCGCCACCAGCGGCAAGGTCAGGAGCAGGAGCATCAGGCAGCTTGAGGGTTTTCTGATCACGGGTTGTCCACGCCCTGACTTCAGGGTCGTTCTGGTTCTCTTGCGCGGCTCATCTGGTCTGCACGCCCGGATGTCCCCTTGGACGGGCTCACCCCTCGACTCGAGCGAGCGTATACACCCGCGACGACGGCCGCGTCAAAATCCGCTGTCGAATGAATGGATTGCCCGGATCAACGGCGCTCGGCGGCTTACTGATCGCCGGAGGAGCGGGAGCGATGTCTGATCCGTCGCCGCGGACGTCATGCACAGACGCACGACGATGATGAGCCGGACAATGGTTCTGGTGACGCTGATCGCCGGTTGCTCACCCCTTCCGACCCGAATCGATCCGAAGCCTGTAGCTGTGGTGCGCTACACAGACAACTCATGTAGCGAGCCATTGGCGCTCCACGCTGCAGACGAAAATAAGCTTCAGAGAGCGGACGTCGAACAGCGTGCGGTACGCCGTAGCGACACGTGGGGCGTCTTGTTGCTTGGGCTGCCGGTCGGCCGTATCGCTGGTGGCAATCGCGCGGGCCGCTGAGGTCCGCGATGCCGAAGTCACGAGTGGTGTCGGGAAAGACGGACTCCGCCGCCGAGGAGGCCAGCGGCGCGCCTGTTGGCGTTCTCGCCGGAAACATTCCCGTGCGGCGCTCTTTCGGCAAGCCCCGCATCATCGTCCAGCCTCTACAGCCGGATCAGCCCCCGCTTGTGCGCCACCGCCACCGCCTCCGTCCGGCTGATCGCATCGAGCTTGGTCAATATCGACTTCACATGCGTCTTGGCCGTCCCCTCCGTGATCGACAGCCGCCGCGCAATGTCCTTGTTGCTCCTGCCCTGAGCCACCAGCTCCAGCACGTCGAGCTCCCGCTGCGTCAGGCTGGGCTTGCCCATCCTCTGCAGCGCCTTGGCCGCCACCGAGGATGAGGTATAAGGCCGATCCTCGCTCACCGCCCGGATGGCCGATAGGATCTCCTGCCGCGGCGCATCCTTCAGCAGGTATCCCTTCGCCCCCTGGCTCAAGCACTGGAAGATGTCCTCATCCCCATCATAGGTCGTCATGATGAGTAGGCGCGCCTTCGGGTTGATCTCCAGCACCCTCTGCACGACCGCCACCCCGTCCCGCTTGGGCATTCTCAGGTCCAGCACCATCACATCCGGCTGATGCTGCTCGAAGAGCGAGATGGCCTCATCGCCATCGCCCGCCTCCGCGACGACCTCCATGTCCGCCTGCTGGTTCACCATGGCCGCAAGGCCATCCCGAACCACCGGATGATCGTCCGCCAGGATGACCCGGATCTTCTTCTTCGTCAGTACCGCGACCATTACGCCGCCGCCTTGCGTTTCGGCAGCCGTACGCTGACCCGTGTGCCGGCGCCCCGTTGGCTCTCGATCTGCCACTCCCCGCCGATCGCGCTCGCGCGCTGGCGCATGCTCGTGAGGCCGAAGCCCTCGCGCGCATAGTGCTCCGGCCGCTGCTCCATGCCGCGGCCATCATCCTCCACCGCCATGATCCAGTGCGCCGTCTCATCCGCCATGGTGATGCGGATCATGTTGGGCCTTGCATGGCGCACCGCGTTGCTCACGGCCTCCTGGGCGATGCGCAGCAGCTCGTGCTCGTGCTCGGGCTTCAGTCCCGTGGCGAATTCGCCGCCCTCGAAGTTGCACGTCACGCCGCCCGGCACCGTCGAGCGCTCGGCCAGCTGCCGCAGCGCCAGCTCCAGCCCCGCGCGCCGCGTCTGATCGAGCCGCAGCGCCATCACCGACCGCCGCGCCTCCGCGAGGCCTTCGCGGGCGAGATCGCGGATGCGCGTCAGCGACAGCACCAGCCCCGAGTTCTTCTTCTTGCAGGACGGAAATTCCTCCACCGCGCCGAGCTGCATCAGGATCCCGGTGAAGGCCTGCGCCAGGCCGTCGTGGATCTCCTGGCCGATGCGCGCGCGCTCGACCAGCACCGCGGCCTCTTTCGCCTGGTAGGCGAGGCGGGTGAGCTGCACGGCGAGGGTTGCCTGCTGGGCAAGCGCCACGAGCAGCTCGCTGCGCTGCACCTCGGCCGCGTTGCGGCGGAAGCGCAGGATGAGGAAGCCGACGTTATGCGAGCCGAACACCAGCGGATAGACCACGCTGCCGGCATAGCCCTCCTGGCGGTTGAAGGCCAGCATGCCCGGCCAGAACTCCTCCGACTGCAGCTCGATGTCGAGATACATCGGCTCGGTGGGCTGGGTGAAGCGGTCTCCGAAGGAGGAGCCGTTCATCGGCACGCTGATCGGGTAGGGCGGCTCCTCGACGCGTCCGTCCCTCACGTGGGCGGCGATGCGCCATTCCTGCAGGCTGTCCTTGGCCACCACGACGGCGCCGGAGGCGGCATCGAACTGGCGGGTCGCTTCGAGCAGCATGTGCTTGAGGAAGCTGTGCAGGTCCGGCTCGCTCGCCAGGCGCTCGAGGTTGCCGCGGATCACGGCATTGGCCTTGGCCAGCTCAGCGACGCGCTCCTCGGCGGCGCGCTCGCGCTCTCGTCTCATGTCGTCGATGAGGCGTTGCCGATGGAGCGCCGCGCCGATGACACCCGCTGCGTTCTCGAGCGCGGCGAGCTCCGCGGAGTCGATGGCGCGTCGCTGGCGGGTATTGTCGAAGCCCACGATGCCGATGAACTCACCGGCGACGAAGATGGGCACGATGGCCTTGGTCTTGGTGCCGATGCCTTCGAAGCCGGTGATGCCCGCGCAGTCGACCGGCGGGTCGCTCGTGTTGAGGCAGACGCTGCGGCCGGCGCGCAGCTCCGCCGTGACGGCGGAAACCTGCCGCTCGTCGCAGGTGCAGACCGAGGGATCATCGATGTGCGGCGGCACGCCTTCCGCCGCCCACTCGCTCACGACGACCAGCAGCGGCTCGCCTTCCGGGCCGCGCCTCGCCATCATGACGTTGACGCGATCGACGTGGGCCGCCGCGCCGATGAGGTGCAGCACTTCGGGGATGGCGCCGCGCACGTCGGGCGCCTCGAGCAGCATCCGGCTCGCCTTGGCCGAAGCCACGAGCAGCGCTTCCCGGCGCCGCAGGGACTCGTTGATCTGGTTCAGCTCCTCCGAGCAGGGACTGGACTCGGCCAGGGCTTCCAGGCGGGCGAAGGCCGGATCGGCCACCGAAACGCTCATTTGACAATCTCTCGCTAGCGGGAAATCGAGGGCTCAGTGTACCCCGGCAGGGGGGCGGTCTCCCAACCGCCGCCCAAGGCCTTGTAAACGGCGATCAGGCTGGTCGCGGCCGAGGTCCGGGCCCGGGCCAGGGCGTCCTCGGCCTGCAGCTGGGTGCGCTCGGCGTCGAGGACCGAGAGGAAGTCCACCATGCCGCCCTTATAGCGGATTTCCGCAAGCCTGGCGGCGGTGGCGCTCTCCCGCGCCGCAGCCTCGGCATGCAGCAGCTGATCGCGGTCCCGGTCGTGGGTCACGAGCGCGTCCTCGGTCTCCTCGAGGGCATTGAGGACGGTCTGGTGGTACTGGTCCAGAGCGATCACCGCGCCCGCGCGCGCGCCGGCGATCTGCTCCCGCACGCGCCCCAGGTTGAAGGCCGCCCAAGAGATGCCGGGGCCAATCATGTAGCTGCGCGAGGCCGCGGTGCCGAAGCCCGCGGGCTCAGCGGCCGCGAAGCCGAAGTTGCCGGTAAAGGTGACCTTCGGGAAAAGGTTCGATACCGCCACGCCGATGAGGGCGGTCGATGCCGCGAGATTGCGTTCCGCCGCGCGGATGTCAGGGCGGCGACGCAGCAACTCTTCGGGGGTGCCGACCGGGATGATCGGCGGCAGAGGCGGAAGCGCGTGCGGGGCGCTCAGCACGCCGCTGAGCGCATCGGGCTGGCGGCCGGTCAGCACGCTCAGGCGGTGAATGGAGCGCGACACCGCGGCCTCGAGCGGGCCGATGGTGGCAAGGGTCGTGTCGAGCTGTGCCTGGGCCCGCGCCACGTCGAGATCGGTGCCGCTGCCGGCCTCGAGCTGTGCCTGCGCCAGCGCCAGCACCTGCTGTTGGTTCTTGACGTTGGCGCGCGCGACCGCGAGCTGAGTCTGCTCGCCGCGAAGCTCGAAGTAATTGCGGGCGACTTCCGCGATGACGGACACCTGCACGTCGTGCAGGTTGGCCACTTCACCCTCGAGCTCCGCGTTGCGCGCCTCGATACCCCGGCGTACGCCGCCGAAGAAGTCGAGCTCCCATGCGGCATCGAACCCGGCGTCATACATCTTCGTGTGGTAGGGGCCGCCGAACGGGTCCTGGACGGCCGGCACACGCTGCTTGGTGTAGCCGCCGGAGGCGGTGACCGTCGGTGCGAGGCCGTAGAGAGACTCATTGCGCAGCGCGCGCGCCTGCACGAGCCGGCCGAGCGCGATGCGCAGGTCGTAGTTGGCCTTGAGCGCATCGCGAACCATCGTGTCCAGCACGGGATCGTCGAACTGCTTCCAGAACTCAATCTGCGTCTGCGAGCTGGAGTAGATGCTCTTGGAGGTCGTCGCCTGCGCGCCCCCGGTCGCTGCGGTCTCGCTCGCAAACCGCTTCGCGACATGTGTGGCGGGCCGGACGTAGTTCGGCCCGACGGCGCAGCCCGAGAGGGCGGCAGTCAGTGCGATGACAGCGATGGACTTACGCATGAGAGGCTCCCGCGGAAAGCTGTCCACCCGAGCCTGATGGCTCGGGCTCCCGACTGGGAGCGTCACGCGAAGTCATTCTGCGGATGAGCACGTAGAACACCGGCGTCAGCAGCAGGCCGAAGAAGGTGACGCCGAGCATGCCGGCGAACACGACGGTTCCGAGCGCGTGACGAATCTCCGCGCCGGCGCCGCTCGCCAGCATCAACGGCACGACCCCCATGATGAAGGCGAAGGAAGTCATCAAGATCGGCCGAAGGCGCAGACGAGCGGCTTGCAACACGGCGGATACGGCATCCAGTCGCTGCTCTTCCTGCAGGTGCTTCGCGAACTCGACGATGAGGATCGCGTTCTTGCAGGCGAGGCCGACGAGGACGAAGAGCCCGACCTGGGTGAAGACATTGTTGGTGCCATGGTCCAGCAGCACCCCGGTGATCGCCGCCAGCAGGCACATCGGCACGATCAGGATGATCGCGAGCGGCAGCGTCAGGCTCTCGTACTGGGCCGCGAGCACCAGGAACACGAAGAGTACGCAGAGCGGGAACACGATCAGTGCCGTGTTGCCGCAGATGAGCTGCTGGTAGGCGAGGTCCGTCCACTCGAAGGACATGCCGGGCGGCAACGTGTTGCCCAGGATCCTCGTCATCGCCGCTTGCGCGGCGCCCGAGGAGTAGCCCGGCGCCGGACCGCCGTTGATGTCGGCGGCGGTGTAGCCGTTGTAGCGCTGGACGATGTCAGGGCCGAAAGTGCGGCTCACGGTGACGAAGGAGCCGAGCGGAATCATCTTCCCGTCGGCATTGCGCGTCTGCAGCATCGGGATGTCGCCGACGTGGGAGCGAAACGGCGCATCCGCCTGCGCGATCACCTCATACGTGCGCCCGAACCGATTGAAGTCGTTGATGTAGAGGGAGCCGAGGTAGACCTGCAATGTCTGGAAGACATCATCCAGGCTGACGTGATCCTGCATCACCTTGACGCGGTTCACGTGGACGTCGAGCTGCGGTACGTTGACCTGGTAGCTGCTGAAGAGGCCGGCCAGCGCCGGGTTGGCATAGCCCTCCTTCAGCGCCTTCCGCACCGCGCCGTAGAGCGCGTCCGTTCCGGCATCGGCCCGATCCTCGACCTCGAGCTTGAAGCCGCCGAGTGTGCCGAGCCCCATCACGGGCGGCGGCGGGAAGACCACCACCATGCCGCCCTGGATGGCGGAGAGCTTGCGGTTGAGCGCCGCTGCGATGGCTCCGGCCGACAGCGCGGCCGACTTGCGCTCCGAGAAGGGCTTCAGGCCAAAGAACACGAGGCCTGCGCTCGAGCTCGGTACGAAGCCGTTGACGGACATGCCGGCGAACTGCACGGCGTGCTCCACGCCGGGCTGATGCATGCCGATCTCGCCGATCTCCTTGATGACCCGCTCGGTTCTCGCGAGGGAGGCGGCGGCCGGCAACTGCGCGATGGCGACCAGGTATTGCTTGTCCTGCTGCGGAATGAAGCCGTGCGGGACGGTGGCGAAGCCGAGGTAGGCGAGGACGATGAGGCCGGCGTAGACCGCGAGCGCGATGCCGGCGCGGCGCACGGTGCCGACCACCGCACGCTCGTAGGCATCGCCGGCACGATCGAATCCGCGGTTGAAGCGGCGGAACAGCCCGCCGAAGAGACGATCCATGAACCGGGTCAGCGCGTCGGGGCGTGCGCCATGGGGTTTGAGCAGCACGGCGGCAAGCGCCGGCGACAGCGTCAGGGAGTTGAATGCGGAGATCACCGTCGAGATGGCGATGGTAAGCGCGAACTGCCGATAGAACTCCCCGGTGAGCCCGCTGACGAACGCGACGGGCACGAACACGGCACAGAGTACGAGCGTGATGGCAATGATCGGGCGGCTGACCTCGCTCATGGCGGCCTTGGCCGCCTCGCGCGGGGTCTGGCCGCTGGCGATGTGCCGCTCGACGTTCTCGACCACGACGATGGCGTCGTCGACCACAATGCCGATCGCCAGCACGAGGCCGAAGAGGGACAGGGTGTTGATGGAGAAGCCGCACGCGAGCAGCACCGCGAAGGTGCCGATTATAGACACGGGCACCGCGATGAGGGGGATGACGGAGGCGCGCCAGGTCTGGAGGAAGAGGATCACCACCAGCACGACGAGCAATACAGCTTCGAGCAGCGTGTGCACCACCGCGTCGATGGACTGACGCACGAACACCGTCGGGTCGTAGACGATGGCGTACTTCATCCCCTGCGGGAAGCTCTTGGAGAGCTGTGCCATGGTGGAGCGCACTTCGTCCGAGAGCTGCAGCGCATTGGAGCCCGGGGCCTGGAAGATCGGGATGGCGACCGCGCTCTGATTGTCGAGGTAGCTCTGGATGCCGTAGGCCTGCGAGCCCATGTCCACTCGCGCGACGTCGCCCAGGCGTACGACCTGGCCGTTGGAGCCGGTCTTGAGCACGATCTGCCGGAACTGCGCCGGGGTCTGCAGGCGACCCATGGCGTTCAGCGCCAGCTGGAAGTCGGCGCCGGGGTCGGGAGGCGCGCCGATCTGGCCGGCGGCGACCTGGATGTTCTGGGCGCGGATCGCGTTGACGACATCGCCTGCGGTGAGGTGGAGCGACGCCAGCTTCTGCGGGTCGAGCCAGATGCGCATGGCGTAATTGCCGCCGCCGAAGATCTGCACGTCGCCCATGCCGGGCAGTCGCCTGAGGACATCGCGGACGTTGCGTACCGCGTAATTGCGCAAGTAGAGAGTGTTGTAGCGGCCATCCGGCGAATAAAGGTGCACCACCATGGTCAGGTTGGGCGAGCTCTTGGTGGTGGTCACGCCGAGGTTGCGCACTTCGCTGGGCAGGCGCGGCAAGGCCTGGGAGACGCGGTTCTGGACGAGCGTCTGCGCCCGGTCGATGTCGGTGCCGACGCGGAAGGTGATGGTGAGCGCCAGCGACCCGTCCATGGTCGAGGTCGAGGACATGTAGAGCATGTTCTTGACGCCGACGATCGCCTGCTCGAGCGGCGCCGCCACCGTCTGGGCGAGGATTTTCGGGTTGGCGCCCGGGTAGGAGGCGCGCACGATCACCGAGGGCGGTACGACCTCGGGGTACTCGCTGATCGGCAGCCGGATCATCGCGATCGCGCCCGCGATCGTGATGAAGGCCGAGATGACCGCCGCGAAGATCGGGCGGTCGATGAAGAAGTGTGACAGTTTCACCGGCTCATCCGGATGGAGGGTTGGCGGGCGGGTGCCGCGGCGGCAGCCAGGTGGATCGGGCGAGGATGAGTGGCGCTCTGCGCCATCATGACGCTGTAGGTCTCATCGTCATCGCCCATCGCGACGAGCTGGGGCGTCACCTGCATGCCCGGGTGTACGCGCATCAGGCCGTTCACGACGATCGTGTCGCCAGGAGAGAGGCCGCTGCGCACCACGCGAAGACCATGGACGATCGGACCGAGCTCGACCGGCCGGTACTCGATGCGGTCGTTCTTGCCGACGAGCAGCACGTAGCGCACGGTCTGGTCGGTGCCGATGGCGCTGTCGTTGACGAGCACCGCCTTGTAGCGCTCGTTGCCGATCAGCTTCACGCGGGCGAAGAGTCCCGGCACGAACACCTCGTCGGGATTCGACAGCAGGGCGCGGGCACGGATGGTGCCGGTGCCCGCATCCAGGGAGTTGTTCAGGAAAACGAGGCGGCCCTGGTGCGGGTAGCCTTTCTCGTCCTCGAGCCCCACGTACACGGCATTCCCGAGTCCGTCCGGCGCCGTCTGGCCGCCATCGGTGGCCGTGGGTACTGCGCCGCCGCTTCTGTCGTGCGCGTACTTCTCGAACTTCAGATAGGCGTGCTCATCCGCGTTGAAGCTGACGTAGATGGGGTTCAGGGATACGACGGAGGTGAGGAGCGTCTGTCCGCTCGTGACGAGGTTGCCCGCTGTCACGATCGCGCGGCCGACGCGGCCGGTGATCGGTGAGGTGACTCGCGTGAAGCTCAGATTGAGCGCGGCCTGGTCCAGGGCAGCCTTGGCGGCCTCGACGTCGGCCCTGGCCTGAGTGGCGTTGGCCTTGCGGGTGTCGAGCTCCTCGCGCGAGACGGCGTGGGCGGCATAGAGCTTGATGGCGCGAGCCTGATCGGACTGCGCCAGCTCGAGCCGCGAGCGCGCCTGATCGATCTGCGCGGCCGCCTCCTGGTAGATCGCCTCATAGGGCCGCGGGTCGATCACGAACAGCACCTGGCCCTGCTTCACCATGCTGCCGTCCGTGAAGTTGACGGAAGAGACGTATCCGGTGACCCGCGGACGCACGTTGACGTGATGTACGGCGGAGAAGCGGCCGGTGAACGTCTCGGAGTCGGTGATGGTTCGCGCGATGACGTGCGCCACCGGCACCTGCGGGGGCGGCGGCGAGGCCGCCCGCTCCGCCGCCTGATCCTGCGAGCAGCCGGACAGCACCAGGGCCGCTGCCGCGGCGCCGGCCGCAATGGCGAGGAGTGATGAGAATGCAGTGGTGCGATTGCGCACGGTGAGACTCCCTTTGTAGTTCCCTTCAGTAGACGCACGTGAGCCGGGCGGTTCGACGGCGTCGGGCGAGAATTGTTAGGCTTCGCAAGCCTTTGCGGTATGGCCCACGCGGAGGGGTCGCGCGGTGTCCGGCGACTGGTGGGGGCCTCCCTCTTAGGAGGGAGGAGGGCTGCTACATCGTCGCGGAATGCACGCCGCCCACGAGCGGCGGGGGTTGGATACCGGGCCGCCGGATCTCCTGTCGGAGCGTCGGGCGGCGGCGCCGTTGCGGCAGCTCGGGCGACACCCACTTGCCGGTCTCGATGCTGCGGTTCAGCGCCTCGATCACACGGATGTCGGCGATACCTTCCTCCCCCGAGGGCTCCGGCTCGCAGTTCCGGAGGATGCAGTCGGAGAAGTAGAGGAGCTCCGGCGCGAACTGGTCGCTTTTCTCATAGCGCTTCTCGCGCTGGCGCCTGCCCAGGCGCAGCGTGTACTCGACGCCCTGGGCGTATTCAAACGCGGGGTCGAGCGTGATGCTGCCCTTGGTACCCACGATCTCATACGAAGATCGGTCCGCGCTGCCGAAGCTGCAGGTGAAGGAGGCGATGCGCTCCTGGGGAAATTTCATGACGACGGCCACCGTCTCGGGGATTTCGCGGAAACGCTGGTCGCGGCGCGTGACCGCGGTAGCGAAGACCTCGGTGGGCTCGGCCGCGAACGCCGCACGGGCGGCGTTGATGCAGTAGATGCCGATGTCGTAGAGAGGCCCGCCTCCGAGCTTGCGGCTGCTGCGGAAGTTCTCCGGCGCCACCTGCATGGAGAAATTGGAGGTGAAAAAGCGCAGAACGCCCAGCGTCCCGGAGTGGGCCATTTCCGCCGCTTCCAGGTTGCCGCGCTCGAAATGCAGACGGTAGGCGATCATCAGCCTGACGCCGTTCTCCCGCGTCACCTCGATCATCCGCTGGCAGTCCTCCGAGGTGACCGCCATGGGCTTCTCGCAGAGCACGTGCAGACCCGCGCGTGCGGCCCGCTCCGTGTACTCGCGGTGGATGGCGTTCGGCAGGGTGATGTAGACGGCATCGATGTCGCCGCTCTCGAAGAGCTCATCGGCATCGTCATAGCTGCAGACGCGCCGCACGCCGTAACGGCGGGAGAGCTTTCTGAGCTTCTCCGGGTCGTCGGAGACCAGCGCCGCCAGTGTGCTGTTCTGCTCCGCCTGCGCGAACGCCGGCAGGATCGCGATCTGGGCAATATGGCCGAGACCGACCACCGCATAGCGCACCCGCTTCCCTGCCGCGGTGCGCCCTGTGGCGCGCCGCGCCGTGCTCTTGCGGGCCTTGCGGGGAGCGGCCGGGGCCGTTCCCGCGTCGTTGGCGGCGACCAGGGGGAGGGGGACGGCGCGTTCCGCTCTGCCGGATCGGCGCCTCGGGGCGCTGGAGCGGCTTTCGGCGGCAGCCTTCCGGGTCGGAGCCCGGCGGCGGGTGGGGGATCGGGTGGCCATATCCTGGGCCGAAGCAAGCGCGATGCCGGAAGGGGCGGGACCCCGGCCCAGCCGGCTCACCGAATGCGGCACGGAATCAAAGGCTTAGGCTCGAGATTGCTTGACGGCCGGTGCGCGGACCGGTCTAATACGCGGCCCTCCCCGACGGCGGCCAGGTAGCTCAGTTGGTAGAGCAGCGGATTGAAAATCCGCGTGTCGGTGGTTCAATTCCACCCCTGGCCACCAATAACCTACTGAACTTCCAACAACTTTTCATCGGACGATTTCGGGCCGCTCAGCTGGTGTGCCAGGAATGTGCCATGGATTTGCGAATTCCCCGCGTAAACCGCGAGGTGATCCGCCGCCAGATGGGCATACCGGCGCACCATTCGCTCCGTTTCCCAGCCCGCTAGCTCCTGCAAGGCGAAGAGCGGCGTCCCGTTCTGCACGTGCCACGAGGCCCAGGTGTGCCTCAGGTCGTGAAAGCGGAAGTTCTCGATACCCGCACGCTTCAGCGCGTTGTACCAAGCCTTCGTGCTGACCTGCTTGATGGGCTCGCCGAGGTACGTGAAGACGTAGACGGGATGTCTGCCGATCTGCCGCTTCATGACCTTCATGGCCATGTCGTTGAGCGGCACGGCGATCGCCTGCCTGGCCTTCGCCTGATCGGGATGCACCCAGGCGAGACTGCGCGCGAGATCGACCTGCTCCCAGGTCATCCTCGTTATATTTGCCGCACGCAGCCCCGTCGCCAACGCAAACGTCGCCAGGTCGCACAAATGCGGGGGCAACTCGCGCAGTAGCTTGAGCGCCTGAGTCTGGTTCAGGAATCGAATACGCCGTGTCGGCTCC
>JABBNZ010000056.1:18244-22114 GCA_019352035.1 Pseudomonadota bacterium
GCCGAATGGTCGGCGCACGATCGAGCCACTCCCAGTCGCGCAGGCATCGGCGCAGGATCGACCGCAAGAGCGCCAAGTGCCGGTTGACCGTCGCGTTGCTGCATTCTTCCGCCTGTTTCGCCTCGATGATCGCCTCGATCATCGTCCGATTGATGCTCTCCAACTCTCGATCGGCCAGGAAGCGATGGAGCCAACGCAGCATCCGCTTGTCATCCCTGATCGAGGCCTTGTGGGCCTGCTCGCGGAGCCACCGCACCACGGCGTCCTGCCAGATTCGCTTCGGCCGATCACCCAGACGTTGGACGCGCCAGACTTCGCTCTTCAGCTTATCGTGGAGCTCTTCCGCCTGCTTACGGTCGGCGGTCTGAGTAGATCGTCGTATTCGCTCGCCGTTTGGCGCGACGAAGTCGATCCACCACACCGACGACTTGTTGCGCTTGATAAGTGACATATAGCCTCCTGTGAGGTAGTCACTTGCAGCGCTTGCCGCCTCACAGGATACAGCGAGCGCAGGAACTCGGCCAGATCGGACTCGAGGAAAACCCAGCTGCGGCCGGGTTTGGCACCGGGGATCAGGCCGCGCTTCACCCGGGCGCGGACTTCTTCGGGGTGCATGCGCAAGAACGCGGCGGCCTCGTTGAGGTCGAGCGTTCTTTCGGCGATTCCCTTAGAGCTGGACACGAGCAGTGGGTGCTCACTGTTCGTGATTCCGGACGGCGGTGCATCTCGAACCCGAACGATCCGCCGGCTGCTGACGCAGGTTTTGACGTGATCGGACGTACAGGTTTTCGATTCGCACGAGGCTGTATAGGCCGGGCTCGGCCTATCGTCGCCCACGCCTGCACCTTCGGGAGCAGGGCTGTCGCCGCCTGCGCGCGCTACAAGCCTCGCCACATCCAAGCGGAAGGGTCATTTGGCGGCCGTTCATCCAGACCGGGGGTGGTCTGCCTGTTGCGTGGCAACTCAGGAGGCCGACATCGTCGCCGATCCACTCGAGGACGTCGCTTCGCAACCAGCCGATCCTCCGGCCGTGAAAGCGCTGCCTTGGAGGAAAGCACCCGAGCAGCGTCAGCGTTGCGAGCACCCATCGATGGCGCCGCGTCAGCCGCGCCACGTCATGGGCGGTTAGGAGCTCTTGGAAGGAGGGAAATCTCTCATTGACCCACTTCGAGAGCGCCACGCGCTGGGCGCGCCCACGATCTAGGGTCTGCGATCCTGACTCGTCGATGGCCATGATGGATTGAGTTCATGTGTGGTTCCGGCCGTTTAGAGACGAGTTGTCACTCAGGCGCAATGATCGCAGGGCTGCGCAAAAGGGGAAGAGGGAGTTTCGCCGAAAAAACGGCGAAACTCCAAATGCGGGCGATCCCACCGGGGCTATGTGCGTAACAGTCTTATCGAAGCTCTACCTATTTCTCAAATCGCCGTGGTGAAACGTCGCGCTTCGACGACAAACGCACTACACTGTAATAACGGCTCACCCGGAGCTTGCGGTCGTGAAGCTCTGCTGCTCGTCCCAATTCACAGAATCGGCGAGCGCAGCCGCACGGAGCAAGTGTGTGGTGAGCGCGGCCTGACTTCGTGGGCGCCGGAGGTCGCCTTATCCAAGGACCCCGGTCAATCGCCGATGGCGTTGGGCCGGGTCTGGCGGAATAACGAAGAAGGCAATGGGCCGGCATTCATTTATCAGGGATCCCTGGATCGGAATCGGCAGCGGAAACCGCAAACCCGCTGTCGGCATCCGCAAGCTGGTATGCGTGCAGATGCAGATCGTGCAGCGCCTCGGCATCGTCGCGGCTCGCGGCGCTCAGAAGTCGTCCCCAGAACGAGCTCAGGTACTCCCATCGCAGCCGCAAGTGCTGGTGATGGTGATCCGGAATGAGCCGCAGGTGACGCAGGCTGAGCTTCGCAACGGCACGGGTGACCCCGTCGGACATCGCAAGCAAGCCCGCGGCGAGGCGGGTGTCCTGCCGGGTGGTGTACCAGGCGACGATGAGCGCATCGCGCATCAGCTCAACCGCCCGCCTGCGCGGGAAGTGGCGCACCGAGACAGCCGGACCGCTCTGCCACGAGGCGTCGCTCTGCACGCGCTGCCACCATGCCTCGTTCCGGAATTGGATGTCGGCGAGCAGAAATGGACATCGACTCGCCCGATGACATGCAGGCGGATCCAGAGCGACCCAAAGGTCCCGGTGGATCCGCACCATATCCGGCAGCGTGCTCGCGTCGCCTTCCCGGGCCACTTCCGCCGTCTCCTGAATGAAGCGCTCGTTGAATTCATAGACGAGCTCGAGACAGGGCCCGCCCGGCCAAGGTGGGGGCACGAATGACAGCGGCGCCTCAAGCCTGGACTGCCGCCTGGATCGTCTCGACATGTTCAAGGGGGCGAATTGGGGGCCGCCATTCTCCGTTGCCGTGCGGTAAAGGTGGTGCGGCAGTTTCGCCCGAAATTCGGGCGAAAGTCGGGCTTGACAGAACTCGTGAGCGATGATCAAGGGCGACAATGGAGATCCAAGCCAGTGACGGCGCCCGGCGCGACTCGAGACGCTACCAAGTTGCACTCAGACTGATGGCACACCGAGCGCGCACGGGAACGATCTTCGCGCTGACGAGCCTTTCGCGTCATCAGCAGGAGGCACTTCGGCTGCGATGGGGCGTTACCGAGGATACGCGCCGGCGCGGGCCATCCCCGCATTCCTTGCGTCGGTTCACTCACTCCCCACGGGCGCGCAGCGAAGGCGCCGTACTCGCGGTCTTCTCCCGCATTTATGGGCTGCTACCGCTTGGAAATGTCGCAAGCACCTCCCGACGAAAGCTGTTGACGCTGGAATTCGGTGAACGCCTCTGCGACACGTACGAGAGCTATCGCGGCTGCTTCCCGTGGTCCAAATTTGAAATCGAGGAGCTACTCTCCTTCGCGATCGGGATTGCCGCGAATGAGGTGATTGGGCTCGGGCGCTGCGAATCTTGTAGCGGCACGGTGATCATGGATCGGCTCGCGCCGCATCGACCGAGCTGCGCGCACTGCCAGCAGGCGCATGCGGCAAAGTGGGGCGCGGCCGAGGGGCCTGGGGAACTTACCTGAGCGGATAACCTGATTGAGGAGACCTGCTGTGCCCGGCGGCGCCGTCCCGCCGTCCGCGCAGTAGAACGCGATCCGTTACTCGCTACCAACCTGGTAGCGAAACCAAACAGCGGCACAGCTCAGGCACCGGATTGCTCTGAAAGTCTCCGAGAACGAAGCTCCGACAGCCAGCGGAATTGGGATTGGCGGAAGGTGGGCAGTGTCCTTTCGGTCAGCGCTCAATCAGGGCCGCTGCGCCCTACGAAAACGTCCAAATCCTGGCCAAAATATTCGTGTTGCCAACATGGGTGTACCTACCTACTCCGGGATCTCGCGTTATTTGTGGCTCTCAGTATCCCCGCAGGCGCTTTGGCCATAGGCGGTCGCTTGCGCACGCGAATTGGATTTCCAGAGCGCGGACAGCCAGAATGAGACTGCGGAACCGTTGTCCATGCGCGTCCGAGGGCACTCTCCAAGAAGGCAATCAGAACCTACTCACTGGAGTCCGAAGCGGATCTAGCTCGAATCGCATTCGAGGGTGCGGATATTCCGGCGGTGGTCGTGGGTATCGGCATCGGCATGAAGGGCGGAGTGTTGCTCGTGCCGGTGGATCGCATCGAAGTCCCGCTAATAATGCTTGAGAAGCTTGAAGAGCGGCGGTGAGTTCGAGTACTGCCGAACCCCGCTATGATCGTTCCGCGTCGCCATTTGCCGCCGCGCTTCGGTGGCGGAATACGGCCAAATCTCGCCGCGCCACCTCACCGCCCTATATTCCACACAGCAGACATTCGACAGATGGAAGTAAC
>JABBNZ010000014.1 GCA_019352035.1 Pseudomonadota bacterium
GCGGATACACCCGCTTCAGCACCATCCGCACCGTCATATTCATGATCGCAGGCAAGCTCGACTTCTCCCGGATCAACCCCTACGTCGCGGCGTAACCCACTCGTTTCTCAATAGAGCCAATAAAAGCAATGACCCGGCCGCAGTCATCCTCCGAAGCGCCATCCAGCACCTCGGAAGACAATCGCAATTAGGAACTAATGTATTGAAATTAAAAGAATTCTTGGTGCTCGGGAGGGGCATCGAACTGGGCCGGAAAATGCTCTAGAAACAACCGCTTGGGAGGTTGTGGCTGTCGGCTTACCTGCAAATTCACCCAGGGCGCCGGCCGATGGCTTGGTGCGCACTGGGACGTACCGGCGAGACTCCGCAGGGCCAATTCGTCGTCAGGTAGTAAAATGCGAGTTCTTGGAGCGGCTCGGGAGGCATGTCCCCTTTGATTGAAGACAACCTCGAGGCGATCGGCCGACTGTGCCGTCTATACGGCGTGCGCAAGCTCGAGCTATTCGGTTCAGCAGGAGATTCCGAGCACGAGGAAGCTGCAGCTCCAAGCTGCAGCTCCAAGCTGCGCTACGAAAGCTGAGGGCGCATGGTTACAGCAGTCATCTTGATCAATGTCGAGCCGGAGCGCACCGCGACGATCGCCGAGACATTGAGCAACATACCCGGCATTTCCGAGGTTTACTCGGTGGCCGGAAACTTCGATCTGGTGGCACTCGTTCGAGTGAAGGAGAACGACGCCCTTGCGGACCTCGTCGCAGCGCGGGTCCGGGGAATCGAGGGCATCGTTCGTACCGAAACGCTGATCGCCTTTCGCGCCTACTCTCGACACGATCTGGACAGCTTATTCAGCCTCGACTGAGCCGTGAGGCTGTTGAACAGGCGGCCGCAGGTCGGCGAACGGACCGTGAATTGGTGACATGCCCCGGAATCCGCAGCAGGTGATCCAATGGTCCTGCATTCTGTTGGGATATTCCCTCCGTTACGACACGGCTCGATACCAGGCAATACCCTGGGCATCCATCTCCCGCACTGCTTCGCGCCGAGAGATCAGGTAGTTGAGGTGCGCGAGCGCTTCGCCCGTCGCAAACGGCAGCACATTCGAGCCGACGCGGCGGCGGAACAGGATGTCGAATAAGTCCGTCGCCCGCTTGTGTTCCCTGAGGGCTTTCCGCAATCGCCCGAGGATCTCCTCGTGCCAGAGATTGAGCTGCCGGAGGCGCATGTGCAATCCGCGAAACGGCTCGTTGTGAGAGGGTAGTACCAGAGGATCATCGGAAATCCGCAGTGCCATCGCAGCGATTGAAGAGAGCCAATCGGCCAGCGGGTTGGCTTCGGGCTCGTCCGGATACACGGATACATTTGAGCTAATGCGCGGCAATACCTGATCGCCGGAAATCAGCAGGCCGAGTTCCGGACAATGCAGGCAAAGATGCTCGGGAGAATGACCGCGTCCAACCACGGCCCGCCAGATTCGGCCGCCGATTGCCAGTTCGTCACCATCGCTGACGCGCCGGTAGCTGTCGGGTAGTGTGTAAATTCCGTCGCTGAAGGCGCCCAGGTTCGCCTTCCAGTCCTTGAGCGCTGCCGCGTCCCAGCCGGCAGCGCGGTAAAAGCGCATGGCATCGAGCGATACCTCTCTGGCAGCATCCGCTGAAAGCATCCTGCAGGTAAGGTATTCGAGTCGAGTGATCCATAACTGGCAGTCGAAGCGCCGCGTCAGCCAGCCCGCCATTCCGATGTGATCCGGGTGCATGTGTGTGCAGATTACCCGGCTCACCCTGCGGCCAGCGAGATCACCGGACAAAGCGGTTTGCCATGAGGCCGCCGTTTCGGATGTTTTTATTCCCGTATCAACAAGGGTCCATCCGTCGCCATCCTCGAGAGCCCAGACGTTGACGTGGCTGACGCCCCCGGGCACGGTCTTGCGCAGCCACAGCACCCCAGGGGCAACCTGAACCGCTTGGCCAGGAGCAGGGTGGCATGCGAATGGGTAGATTAGCGCTTCTGCGTTCACGCGATCGAGATTGCAAGGTCGCGCGCGGAGTCATTCATTTCTGCTTTGTCCTGCGCGCAATTGCTGGCACATGGGGCGTCGACGTGGTAGTGACATTGGGGCGCACATGCGGGGCGAATCACTCGAGAAGAGGATGACGGAAATATGCTGCGGGCCTCATCCTACTATGTGATTGGCTAAAGTTGCCTTGCCCCAATGAGCTTACTTCCGCCAACCAAGTGCCGCCAATGCAGTGTGCGCAGCACATGTCCACCTTACGCACCGATTCCGGGTGCCATTGCCTGAGCCGGCCGCTCCCCTTTAGGAGAGCGGGAGCCCCAATACGGGTGCGGGTGCGGCCGCGGACCGGGGCGGCGACTCGAATACTTGACACCTAAAGTAGAGGCTTCTAGGATCGGGTCGTCATGGGGCGCTACCGCGATAACCCGCAAGCGATCCGCGCGCTCGTCCGGCCCGGGAGCGTGCACCGCGATCTGTACCTCGATCCGGAGCTCTTCGAACTCGAATTGGAGCGCCTCTGGCGCAATACCTGGGTGTACATCGGCCATGATAGCCAGGTGCCGAACGCTGGTGACTATTACACAACGCAGATCGGTCGGGAGCCCGTCATCATGCTGCGTGGCGCCGACGGCTTGGTGCGCGTACTGCCGAACCGGTGCGCCCATAAGGGCTCGAAACTCATCAGTTCGGTACACGGCCGGTGCGCAGGCGGAGCGTTGCGCTGTCCCTATCACGGCTGGACTTACAGGCTGGACGGGACGCTGCGTACGGTTCCCTTGAAGAGCGGTTACGAGGGAACGGGATTCGAGACCAGCGAGGCCTCCCGAGGCCTGCCGCCGCTCGCATGCGAAAGCTACCGCGGCTTCGTGTTTGCGCGCGCCGCGACAGAGGGTCCCGGCTTCGAGGAGTACTTCGGCGATTCGCTGAGCTCTATCGACAATATGGTCGAGCGCTCGCCGGCTGGACGGCTCGAGGTTGCGGGGGGCGTGCTGCGCTACCTGCATGACTGCAACTGGAAGATGTTCGTCGAGAACCTGAACGATGCCATGCATCCGATGGTGGCGCACGAGTCTTCCGCAGGCACGGCTAAGCGGCTGTGGAGCCAGAACGCGACGTCCGCCCCGCCACCCATGGTGATCGAGCAGTTCGTCCCGTTCGTCAATGACTACGACTTCTTCGAGAAGATGGGCGTGAAGGTCTACGAGAACGGCCATAGCTATACCGGGGTCAACTTCTCGATCCATTCGAAGTACTCGAGCGTCGGGGAGTACGAGCGGCTCATGACCGAAGCGTACGGCGAGGAGCAGGCCCAACGGATCCTTGGCGAGGCCCGTCACAACACCGTCTATTATCCGAGCCTCACCATTAAGGGCGCGATCCAATCCATCCGGGTCGCCCGGCCGCTCGCGGTGGACAAGACCTTGATCGAGAGTTGGACGTTCCGCCTGGTCGGCGCCCCCGAAGAGCTGCTCTCGCGCACGACGACGTACACGCGCCTCATCAATTCGCCGACATCGGTGGTCGGGCATGACG
Organism: Pseudomonadota bacterium; assembly: GCA_019352035.1. GTDB lineage: Bacteria > Pseudomonadota > Gammaproteobacteria > Steroidobacterales > Steroidobacteraceae > 13-2-20CM-66-19. Next base: position 3,548 of record JABBNZ010000014.1, read on the forward strand.
ACTTGCATTGCTATCGGTCGATCCAGGAAGGGCTTGCCTCCGCAAGCAACGACTGGGTGAGCCTGTACCGCAATTACTCGCCCGTCGAGGAGGCTGGCGTGGCCGGCACCTACGGTGCGACCAACGAGGTTCCCATGCGCGGACAGTATCGTGCGTGGGCGCATTACATGACGCTCGGGATGGGTGGGGGCTGATCCATGTCCGCATCGCCTCGCCCTTCCGATGCGGCGCTGACCGACTTCGTGTACCGCGAGGCGCGACTCATCGATGAGAAGCGCCTGGATGAGTGGTATGAGCTTTTCACTGAGGACGCGCGCTACTGGATGCCGCTCACGCGGGGACAACCGGAGGGCGAGACGCACACGTCACTTTTTTATGAGGACAAGCTCTTGCTCAGGGTGCGCATCGAGCGGCTGCGCAGCCCGAACGCCTTCTCCCAGCAGTCGCCGAGCTTCTGCCAGCATGTGCTGCAGCAGCCTGCCGTGGAAGAGGCCGACGTCGCCGCGAACCGCTATGTGGTGCGCACACCGTTCATGTACGCGGAATCGCAGCTCGATCGGCAGCTGATCCTGGCGGGTGTATCTTGGCATCATCTTGTTTGCGTCCATGACGGCCTGCGGATCCGCCTGAAGAAGATCGAGCTTCTCAACTGCGACGCCGCGCTTCCTTCCATCCAGCTCTTTCTCTGAGGCGATGAGCTACACCTCACCGCGGGTCTTCGGAACGGTGTATGAGGCGTTCCGCCACACGGTGGAGGAGCACGCTCAAAGGGATTTTCTGTGTGTACTGCCTCGGGCCGCGGCAAGCTACGGTAGCGAGGCACGCACGGTGTCCTATCGGGATGCGATCAGCGAAATCGACATCCTGCTCGGATGTTACCTCGAGGCCGGATACGGGCACGGTCATCGCGTCGGCCTGATGTTGGAGAATCGTCCAGAGTTCTTCTTTCACTGGCTGGCGCTCAACGCCTTGGGGGTCTCGGTCGTTCCGCTCAATACCGAGTGGCGCAGCGCGGAACTCGAATACCTGGTGGGACACTCGGAGATCTGCGCAGCTGTCGTACCCGAAAGCCGTAGGGTGGAACTCGTCCGCGCTGCCCGGGCAGCGGGTCGGCCGCTCGGAGTGACGCAGGCGGATCTCGCCGACCTGCCGCCCACCGCGTTCCCTCCGCCCGAACGCACAAGCCCCGGCGCTGATACAGAGTGCGCCCTGCTTTATACCTCCGGCACGACCGGCCGGCCGAAGGGGTGTGTGCTCCCAAATGAGTATTATCTCTGGGCCGGGTGCTGGTATGCCGGGCTCGATGGCTTGTGCGGGATTCGCCCGGGCCGCGAGCGCCTGATCACACCTCTGCCGCTGAGCCATATGAACGCCATGGCGTTTTCGAGTATGGTGATGCTCCTCACGGGGGGGTGTATCGTGCAACTCGATCGCTTCCACCCGAGCACTTGGTGGGAGAGCGTGAGGGACTCCGGCGCGACGATCGTCCATTATCTCGGGGTGATGCCGCCGATGCTGCTCGGCGCGCCAGCATCGGAGCGTGACCGCGACCACACCGTCCGCTTTGGTTTCGGGGCGGGCGTCAGTCCCCGGCTGCATGCAGCCTTCGAAAGCCGGTTCGGGTTCCCGCTGATCGAAGCGTGGGCGATGACGGAGACTGGCGCAGGCGCCGTCGTCATTGCGAACTCTGAGCCGCGCAAGGTAGGTAGCGCCTGCTTCGGTCGAGTGAGGCCTGAAATCGAGTATCGTGTGGTGGATGATAGCGGCCGCGACGCCGCAGTCGGACAGCCCGGCGAACTCCTTGTGCGGCATGCGGGAAAGGCGCCACGCTTCGGGTTCTTCCGCGAGTACCTGAAAGATGCGGTGGCTACCGAGGCGGCGTGGGAAGGCGGCTATTTTCATACAGGAGATGTGATTCAGGTCGATGCCGATGGAGATCTGCATTTCGTCGATCGCAAGAAGAACGTCATTCGCCGCAGCGGCGAGAACATCTCCGCGGTGGAAGTCGAGGGCGTGCTGTTGCAGCATCCCGCAGTGGCTGCGGTCGGGGTCACCGCCGTACCCGATGAGGTGCGTGGAGACGAAGTGATGGCATGTGTCGTGCCGCGCAGCCATATGAATGATGCCGAGCGAGTGGCTTTTGGGCGGCAGCTGGCGCAGTTCTGCCTCGAGAGGCTCGCCTATTTCAAGGCGCCGGGCTATGTCGGCTTCTGCGAGAGCCTCCCGCTCACGGCTACGGAGAAGATCCAGCGGGCCCGGCTCAAGGAGCTTGGCCATGCGCTCTTGGCCAGTCCGGCCTGCGTGGATCTGCGCGTAATGAAGAAGCGGACGGCGGCAGTGCCGTGACGCACTTGCGGCGCGCTGGGTACGCGAACGCTGTCGTGGCTGTGCCCGTCACCGTCCCCTATGTCCGCCACTCGATTCGGGGCGCGCATTGGTTCATCGCGCGTGCGCTGCGCGACCTGCTTGAAGGCAGTGGGCTCGATAAGGCTGATATCGACGGCCTCTGTCTTTCGAGCTTCACGCTGGCGCCGGACACTGCGGTTGGGCTGACGCAACATCTGGGGCTTTCACTCAGGTGGCTGGATCACATCCCGATGGGCGGTGCGGCAGCGATCGTTTCATTACGCCGCGCCTTACGAGCCGTCGAGTCCGGCGATGCCGCGATCGTGGCTTGTGTAGGCGCGGACACCAATCACGTCGACACGTTTCGCGCGACCCTCGGCAACTTCAGTCAGTTCGCGCGAGATGCGGTTTACCCCTACGGATCCGGTGGCCCGAACGCGAGCTTCGCGTTTCTCACGGCTTATTACATGCGCGCATTCGGCGCTCGCCGCGAGGATTTCGGCAAGCTCTGCATCTCACAGCGGGAGAATGCGCTCAGATATCCCCACGCGCTCTTCAGGAAGCCACTCGCGATGGAGGAGTATCTGAATGCCAGGCTCATCGCCGAGCCGCTGCGCCTCTTTGACTGCGTGATGCCATGCGCGGGCGCGGAAGCGTTTCTGGTCATGAGCCGCGCGCGTGCGCAGGATCTCGGTCTCCCGTTTGCCAGGGTGCTTGCGACCTCGGAGAGACACAACTCTTTCCCGGAGGATCCAATCCAGACGCGCGGTGGATGGGCGCTCGATCGGGAGGAGCTGTTCGCGCAGGCCGGCGTGAGCCACCAGGACATCGATTTCCTGCAGACTTACGACGATTATCCGGTCATCAGCGCCATGCAGATCGAGGACCTCGGCTTTTGCGGCAAGGGAGAGGCGCCCGAGTTCATCCGTGAGCACAGTCTGACGATCGACGGTACGTTTCCGATGAACACCTCGGGCGGCCAGCTCTCCGTGGGGCAGGCGGGCGCGGCCGGTGGCTATCTCGGCATGACCGAGGCGATCCGCCAGGTGACCGGCACGGCTCAGAGCACTACGGTGCCGGATGCGCGCATCGGCTTGGTGAGCGGCTTTGGAATGATCAACTACGATCGGGGGCTCTGCTGCGGAGCAGCGATCCTGGCGGAGCCGAGCGCATGACCGAGCCAGGCCGGCGCAAGCGCAAGAACCCCATTCTGCGCACGCGGGTGCCGCTGCTGCCTCCCTCCGGTCGCAGCCGGGTGGCGCTTGGCCTCACAGCGGCCGCGGCACTCGGCCGCTTCGAGCTGCAGGTCTGCGGCGACTGTGGGACAGTCCAGTATCCGCCGCGAGAAGCCTGTCACCGCTGCCTCTCCCTCGCGCTCACGTGGCAGCCGCAATCCGGCGCCGGCGAGCTCATTTCCGAGACCGTGCTGCACCACAGCCATGACGTCTACTTTCGGGACCATCTGCCATGGCATCTGGGAATGGTCCGCCTGGACGCTGGTCCGACCGTGATCGCGCATCTGCTTCCCGCCTCGGGAGCGGCTCCCTGCCGGGTACGGATCGTGGCGCGACTCGATAAAGCCGGGCAGGCGGCCCTCGTCGCCGTTCCCGACGCACACAACATTTCCGAAAGAGCTCCGGACATGGCGAATGACACCCATATGAGGGAATTGATTTGTGATCCCAGGCAGCGGAAGGTCCTGGTCAGCGACGGGAAGAGCCCGGTCGGTCAGGCGCTGGCGAAAGCGCTGGTCTCTGCAGGCGCGGAGATCGTATGGGTCGGCTGCGCCGAGCCGTGGAAAAGACCGCCGGGCCTTGACGAGCTGAATCGGCTCGATTCGGTGACCCTGGTACCGCTCGATGTGACGAGTTCCGACTCGGTCAAGAGCCTCGGGGCCGAGCTGGGGGCCAAAGTGGACATTCTCGTCAACACCGCGGAAGTGCATCGGCCTTACGGCATCGCCGCGCGCTACGGAGTGGAGGCCGCAAGGTCTGAGATGGACGTCAACTATCTGGGACTCCTGCGGCTCGCCCAGGAGTTCGGTCCGGTGATGCGCTCGCGCGGCGCAGACGGACAATCAAGCGCCACCGCCTGGGTCAATATCCTGTCGGTGTATGCGCTGTCGAACTTTCCGACGCACGGCACGTATTCCGCCTCGAAGGCCGCCGCCTATTCGCTCGCCCAATGCCTTCGGGCGGAGATGCAGCCGGCCGGCGTGCGGGTGATGAACGTATTTCCGGGGCCCATCGATGACGAATGGAATCAGGAGCTGCCGCCCCCAAAGCTCACCGCCCAGGCCCTCGCGAGAGCCGTAGTCAAGGGACTGCAGGAGGGCGTCGAGGACCTCTTTCCCGGCGAGGTGGCGCAGGAGTGGCTCGCTCGCTGGCGCGAAAATCCGAAAGTACTCGAGCGAGAGCTCGCGATGAGCCGCTGAGGAGGGTAGGACACGTGAGTGACCGCTATGCACTCGTGACGGGCGCGAGCTCGGGAATCGGCTCCGCGATCGCCGAATCGTTTCTCGAGGCCGGATATGACGTAATCTGCCTCTCCCGCGGGCGCTTTGACTCCTCATCTCCCCGGATTCACAACGTCGAGGTCGACCTCACCGACGCGGCCGCGACACGGCAGGCGGCGCTCGAGGTTGCGGACCGCTTTCCGATCACCACGGTCGTTCATAACGCCGGTGCGATACGCGAAAAGCCTCTGGAGGAAGTGACGCTCGATGATCTCGAGGCACTGACCCATCTGCATGTCGCGGCGGCCATCTCTCTGGTCCAGGCCACCCTGCCGGCCATGAAGCAGCAGCGCTTCGGTCGCATCGTGCTCGTCTCGACTCGGGCGGTGCTCGGGCTCGCCAAGCGAACGGTGTATTCGGCGACCAAGGCGGGTCTTCTCGGTCTGACCCGAACATGGGCGCTCGAGCTCGGCGTCCATGGCATCACCGTGAATGCGGTCGCGCCAGGGCCGATCGAGGCGACGCGCATGTTCCACGAGATCATCCCCCAGGACAGCCCCAAGCTACCGCGTATCACCGAATCCATTCCGGTGAGGCGTCTCGGCCGTCCCGCGGACGTCGCGCGTGCAGTGATGTTCTTCTCGGCGCCTGAAGCCGGCTTCATCACCGGCCAGACGCTGTTCGTATGCGGTGGCACATCCGTTGGCAGCATCGTCTATTAGAGAACAACCGCCCATGACCTCTGCCACTCTCACCCAGCTCGTCGCGGATCTCGCCTGTGGCGCAATCCGCATCGTTGACCTGACGCAGACGCTCTCGCCCGATACTCCGCCGATCGTGCTGCCGCCCGAAGCGGGCCAGTGCTGGCCCTTCCGTCTGGAGCCGATCTCGCGCTATGACGAGCGCGGGCCCGCTTGGTACTGGAACAATTTCTCGTGCGGTGAGCACACGGGTACGCACTTCGACGCGCCGATCCACTGGATATCGGGACGGGATCTGCCGAACAACGCTACCGACACCATTCCAGTACAGCATTTGATCGGGCCGGCCTGCGTGATCGACTGCTCCCGGCAGGTCGCTGAGAACCCGGATTTTCTGCTGAGCGTTGATTTTGTCCGGAGCTGGGAGCGGTTGCACGGACGGATTGCTCCGAGGTCGTGGCTGCTGATGCGGTCCGACTGGTCGAAGCGGACCGACCCCGTCGCTTACCAGAACTTCGATGAGGAAGGCCAGCATACGCCCGGGCCCGATCCTGAAGTCGTTCGATTCCTGATCGAGGAGCGCGACATCGTCGGCTTCGGCTCAGAGTCCATCGGGACCGATGCGGGGCAGGGGGCACATCTGCGGCCGCCGTATCCCTGCCACTACTACATGCACGGCAGTGGACGCTATGGATTGCAGTGCCTGACGAATCTCGACCTGTTGCCGCCGGTCGGGTCCGTCATATTCTGTCCGCCACTGAAGATCCGCAATGGCTCGGGCAGCCCGCTGCGGGTCCTGGCCTTGGTTCCCGCGCGGAGCGATCCTGCGGGAGCGCCCGCGCGGAATCCATGAGGCTTGCCCTCCAACCGAGAGGCTCCTATGACGACGATCTCCGCTGCTGACATCTCGTACATTCCCAATCCGCATCGCCTGGGTCAAGCCGGAACCTTGAGCGATGCCATCGCATTGGTGAGCGGCTCGGCCTGTCCTCACCGCCTGAACCCGGTCGATCGCTATAGGCGAACTTTCACCTGCACCGCATCGGCTCTCGACCTCGGCGACTGTGCGCTGATGTACGTGCAGTATGGATTCGATGTGGCCATAGAGGTTGGCTGCGTCGATGACTACTTCCTGGTGAAGTCGACCTTCGCGGGAGAAGGATATTTGCGCAGCGGACAACGATCGGTGGTCACGTCCCCCAGCTGCATCGCGATCACGTGTCCGGGTGAACAGACGGAAATCGGCATGACGGCGGAATGCCGGCATCTGACTGCGCGGATCTCGCGGCAGGCACTCGAGAGGAATCTCGTGGAGAAGCTCGGCAGGCGTCTGAAGGATGACCTGAGGTTCGATCTGCAAATCTCGGTCGAGTCGACATTCGGGCAGGGCTGGCAGGGGCTCCTGACGCACATCTGCCAGCTGTCCGCGAGGGCTCCGGGCATACTCGAGGCACCGGACATGCGGCGGCAGTACGCGCGGACGATGATCGAGATGCTGCTGAGCCAGGCTCCGCACAACTATTCGGCCGCGCTTCGGTCCGCTCAGGATTACGCCATTCCCTGGTACGTGAAGCGCGCGCGAGAATACATCCGGAACCATCTGCCCGCCATCCGCTCGGTCGCCGAGATCGCTGCGAGCGTAGGTACCTCGACGCGGACGCTCCAAAGCGGCTTCCGTCAGGCCTATGGCAAGACGCCTGCGGAATATCTGCGATGCGCCCGCGTGCAAGCACTACACGATCAGCTGCTTTCGGCCCAGCCGACTGAAAGCGTGACGGGACTCATGGAGAGTCTGGGTATCGTCAACTTCGGCCGCTACGCGGCGTATTATCGGCGGATGATTGGCGAGAGGCCCTCCACCACGCGCAGGCGTGCAATGGGCGTCGATTGCAGCCGGCAGCACATTTAATCGGGGTGCGATTGCGGCAAATCAAAGGCAAGGCCGAAGGCGTCAATCTGTAGCGACCTCGGACGCGCGGCACGGCCACAATTCGGCCGCGCGTGCGGCCGGCTGCCGACTGGGACGGATCTGTGTCTGGACCGCGAGAGCCCGTTCGGCTCGGACCCATTTTCTGCAGATTGTGTACTGCCGCTTCGCATGCCGGCTCACAAGAGCGCCGGGCGGGCAATAAGATCGCTACCGAGCGGCCCGTCGGCCGAGCCTCCTATCGCGGACCGCAATTACCGTTACCACTCCTGAGGAACTCTCTCGTGAGCAGCTTCCACTTGATCATCGGCGGCAGACCGGTTACGACGCCGAGCGCCTTCAATGTCATCAATCCCGTCGATGAGAGCGTCGTCGCGGCATGCCCCGAGGCGACTGTGGCACTGGTGGATTCTGCCGTTACGAGTGCCCGTCAGGCGTTTCCCGGCTGGTCAGTGCTGCCCGATGCCGAGCGCGTTGCCAAGCTGAATGCGATCGCGACGCTCATTGAAAAGCATCATCAGGACCTCGCCGAGCTCGTCACTCGCGAGCAGGGCAAGACCCAGAGCGGCCCTGGCGCAAACCTCGAGGTCGGCGGTGCAGTGGGCTGGACGCGCGCGACGGCAAGCCTGCAGCTGCAGGAGGAGACGATTCAGGACGACAAGACCGGCCTCATTCTCTTGACGCGCAAGCCAGTCGGCGTCGTGGCCTCCATTACTCCTTGGAATTGGCCGCTCCTCATCGCCGTGTGGCACATCATGCCGGCCCTTCGGGTGGGCTGCACGGTGGTCGTCAAGCCGTCGCCGTTCACGCCGCTCTCGACATTACGCCTCGTGGAGCTGATGAATCAGGTACTGCCTCCGGGTGTCATCAACGTCGTGACGGGCGGGCCTGAGATCGGCAGTCACCTCAGCAATCATCCCGGCATCGACAAGCTGGTCTTCACCGGCTCGATTCCCACCGGCCGCAAAGTCATGCAGAGCGCGGCGCAGACCTTGAAGCGCCTGACTCTCGAGCTCGGCGGCAATGACGCGGGCATCATCCTGCCGGATACCCGCATCGAGCCACTCCTCGAAAAGCTCTTCTGGGGCTGCTTCATCAATGCCGGTCAGACCTGCGCGGCACTGAAGCGGCTCTATGTGCACGAGGACCAGTACGAGTCGATCGTGGCGCGCTTCGCCGAATACTGCGCGCAGATTCCGATGGGCGATGGCCTGGATCCGAAGAATCTCATCGGACCTGTTTCCAATCGGATGCAGCTCGAGAAGGTCAGCGGGTACGTGGATGATGCGAGAGCGCGCGGCGCGCGAATCGTCACGGGCGGAGAGCGGCCCCGCGGGCCGGGATTCTTCTATCCCCTCACGGTCGTGGCCGACGCAACGGACGACATGAAGCTGGTCAAGGAGGAGCAGTTCGGGCCCGCCATTCCCATCTTGAAGTATCGAACGGTGGACGAAGCCCTGCAACGTGCCAATGCACTCGAGGTGGGGCTCGGCGGATCGGTGTGGGGGAACGATCCACAGGAAGCCGCGAAGGTGGCGCGGCGCCTCGAGTGCGGCACCGCCTGGGTCAACCAGCACGGGATGCCCCACCCCATGGCGCCATTCGGCGGGGTCAAATGCTCCGGGATCGGAGTGGAGTTCGGCGTCGACGGGCTGAAGGAGTACACCACGGTTCAGGTGCTCAATATTGCGCTCTGAGGACGCGATCATGAATCGTGGCTCGTGGTCATGAGCTCGCAGGCAGTCCTCATGGGCGGCGGGGTCAGGAGCACCGGCGAGCGCCAAAAACTGCTGGCCGCGATTCTCGTCGGTGTCATCGGGCCGCAGGTCTTCATTGTGCAGCCGGGATTCGTCCAGGGACTGGTCAGCCAGCTGGGATTCGATAGCCATGGCGCCGGCTATGTGGCCTCGATCGAGGTTTGGGGGATCACCAGCACGACGGTGCTGATGACGTTCTTCGCTCACCGCTTCGACTGGAGGCGCACCATCATCGTCTCCCTGCTGGTGACGGCGATCGCGAACGCACTGTGTATAGGAGTACACGATCACGCGTACTTCATTGCGCTGCGCTTTCTTGCCGGGGTCGGCGCTGGAAGCCTCATTTCGCTCAGCTTCACCGTGATCGGTTTGACGTCCAATCCGGATCGCAATTTTGGAGTGCTCATCAGCTGCGTGCTGCTCTATGGCGCGGTGGTGCTCTATCTCATGCCCAGTGCGTATGCGCACACTGGCATGACGGGCATCTTGGGTTTCTTCGCGCTCTTTCCGCTCACAGCGCTGCCCTTCGTGAAAGCGCTGCCGCGCAATGGTCACGCAGACTCAGCGGCTGCCCCCGATGCCGTGAACGTGGGTGCAGCGCTCAAGTCATCGGCCGTGCTCGCCATGTTCTGCTACTTTATGTCCCAGGGAGCCGTGTGGGCCTACCTCTTCCTGATTGGCACCGCGGCCGGCCTTGGCGAGCAGCACGTCGCCACGGGCCTCATGCTCTCCCAGGTGACCGGAGTGGCTGGTGCCCTGATACCGGCCGTCATCGGGCATCGCTTCGGGCGCTGGAGGCCGCTCAGCATCGGCATCCTGGGCGGGGCTGCGTGCCTGCTGTTCCTCAGGGGCGAGATGTCATACGCCCGGTATGCGTTCTGGGTCTGTCTGTACAACCTCTTCTGGAACATGACCCATCCCTTCCTGCTCGGATCGATGGCGAGCTTCGACCGCAGTGGACGGGTGGTGGCGTACGCGGTCGCCGCGCAGATGCTCGGGCTTGCAATCGGTCCCGCCTTGGCCGCCGCGACTCTCTCGCCAGGAGGCTACACGAACGTCAACCAGATCGGCCTGGCACTGTTCGTCGCGAGCTGGATCATGATTCTCCCGCCCGTCCTGGTGCACGCCCGCCGCCGGGTCGCAATGGTCTGAGGATGTCCCGGCGCAGCGATTAACCCCCCGGAGAGCTCATGCGCGACAATTTACTCGAGCGGCGACAGAAGGTTCTAGGACGGCATACACCGCTTTTTTACGATAAGCCGCTGCATTTGGTACGCGGCGAGGGAGTCTGGCTCTGGGATGCCGACGGCCGGCGGTATCTGGATGCCTACAACAATGTGCCCCACGTCGGACACTGTCACCCGCGCGTGGTGCAGGCACTGTGCAAGCAAGCCTCCATTCTGAACACCCATACACGTTACCTCGACGAGCATGTGGTCGCCTACGCTGAGCGATTGCTTGCCACGTTCGATCCATCCTTATCGAACGTGCTGTTCTGCTGCACGGGTACCGAGGCCAATGAGCTTGCATTGCGCATCGCTCGGGAGACGACGGGGGGGCAAGGTATCATCTCCACCGCCTTTGCCTACCACGGCAACTCGGCCGCCGTCAGCGCCATCAGCTCGGTATTCACTCCACCGGAGAAGCGTGGACCTTTCGTTCGCAACATCCCGGTTCCCGATCCATACCGCGACAGGGCGGGCCGGCCAGATGGGGAGCTTGCACAGGCTTACGCCGCCCAGGTGGGAGACGCCATAGCGGACTTCCGGCGGGAAGGCGTGCGCTTTGCCGGGATCCTGCTCTGCACCGCGTTTTCGAGCGAAGGGCTGCCGAGCCTGCCAGTGGGTTACCTGCCCGAAGTCGCGGCCGTCGTGCGCGCCGCAGGCGGAGTACTGATCGCCGATGAGGTGCAGGCGGGATTCGGTCGTTTTGGCAGCCACATGTGGGGGCACCAGCTGCACGGGGTGATCCCGGACCTCGTCACGCTCGGCAAGCCGATGGGTAACGGCCACCCCCTCGCCGGTGTGGTTGCCCGCCCCGATCTCGTCGAGCGCTTTACTCGAGAGAGCATGTATTTCAATACGTTCGCCGGCAATCCAGTCTCGTGTGCGGTGGGCATGGCCGTTCTCGACGTATTGCGTGACGAGCAGCTGCTCGAGAACGCCCGGCGCGTCGGCGACTATGTGCTCAATGGCCTCAACAGGCTAAAGGCCAGACATCAGCTGATCGGGGATGTTCGCGGGCGGGGTCTGTTCTTCGCGGTGGAGATGGTCCGCAACCGAGCAAGCCAGGAGCCGGCGGGAGAGGAGACGGGTCGAATCGTGAACGCCATGCGCGATCGAGGCGTGCTTTTGAGCCGCATAGGCATTCACAACAACATCCTGAAAATCCGGCCTCCCATGTCATTCGGCATAGAGCATGCCGATCTGCTTCTGGAAACACTGGATCAAGTGCTCACCGCCAGCTGATGTCGACAGTCGTGACAGAGGTGTTCGCCGATCTTTCGCCTGAGGAGCAAGCACGCCGTCTTCTCGCCCTGGCCACCAGTGCCCTCGAGCATTGGGAACTGGATGTCGAGCGGTTGGAGCCGCTCAAAGTGCGTGAAAACGCCGTCTATGCCGTTCATCTTCGTTGCGGGCGGCGGGTCGTACTTCGTGTGCATCGCTACGGCTATCACACCGACGCTGCCTTGGAGTCCGAGCATCTTTGGCTCCAGGCGCTCTGCGCCTCCGGCATCGAGGTGCCGCGCTTCCGGGCTACGCGGCACGGCCGCATGTTCGCGCGGGTCAGCGTTCCGGGGCTGTCAGGACCCCGGCAGGTGGATCTGCTGGAATGGATCGACGGACTCCCGCTGGGTGCGCTCAGCGAACTGAACGTACATGAGACGCAGATCGAGCTGATCTACGGGACGATCGGTGCGCTTGCGGCGGCCATGCATAATCACTCCTCGGGGTGGTCGCAGCCGCCGGGCTTCGTCCGTCACGCGTGGGATGCGGAGGGTCTCGTCGGCGAGCAACCGCTTTGGGGACGATTCTGGGAGCTCGACGCCCTGTCTGCTGAACAGCGGCGCCTATTTCTCACCCTACGTTCGCGTCTGCTGGCGGAGTTGCCAACATGCGGCGTCACCTCCGACCGATTCGGACTCATCCACGCTGATCTGGTCCCTGAAAACATCCTGATAACGGGCGCTGGACCGCGCATCATCGATTTCGACGATGGGGGGCACGGCTGGCACATGTTCGAGCTTGCGACGAGTCTCTACTTCATTCGACGCGAGCGGTACTATGAGGCCGCGCGCGAGGCGCTCCTCGCCGGGTACCGCCGCCACCGGCCGCTGCCTGAAGAGCACGCGAAAATGCTACCGCTGTTTCTCGCCGCGCGCGGCACGACCTATCTGGGTTGGGCGCATACGCGACGAGGCGAGCCCACGGCCTTGGAACTGACGCCGCAACTGATCGGGCTGGCTGCAGCGGCGGCTGCGGAATATCTGGCTTGAATGGTGAATGGAACGTTCTTGTACAGCGCTTCCGAAAGCGTACTGAGGCCTCGCGCTGCGAATCACGGGCCCAGCCGGTGACGCTTAGCATGATCGTGGGGTCGCGTTGCCGTCGGACAGGGCACACGTAGTCGCCGGACGCGCGGGGGGAACGATCATGTGACTCATTGGCTCAGGCCTCGAAGGCTCGAGCCGAGTGGCCGATATTGCAAACAGAATGGCTGAAGATGCGATCTACATTCGGCGGGGGGGGAAGCAAGCTGGGACGCCATGGGATTCTGCTGGTCGATCATACGGCCACGAAGCAGAAATTGCCTGCCGGCTCGGATGCTAAGAATTTGGGGTGCTGGCGGATCGCCTAGCGATGATCGGCGCCCGGTCTACATGAGTCTCAACACGGGGTGGAACTGGTTGTGCAACACACGAAACTTACTTCAAGTCGCGTGATCGCTGGACGATCGGAATCTTACTCCCCAGTCGCGTCGGAGTCATAATCATGCTGCGCAAGAGCCAAGTCTTATTCGCGGTGGCGGCGGCTCTCGGGGCTGTTGGCGGAAACGCCGCATTCGCTGCTGATTCCCCCGTAAATCCCGCCACTGGTGCCAGCGCGGTGAGTGCGCCGTCCGATCAGCTCGGCGAGGTCGTAGTCACGGCAACTAGGCGAAGCACCACGGTTCAGAATACCCCCATCAGCATTCAAGCCTTCACCGGCGCTCAGATGTCGTCCCGCGGCATCACCGATGTGGACAGCCTGATCAGCTCCGTTCCGGATATTGCCGTGCGTAACACCGGTGGTCCCGGGGAGGAGGAGTTCGAGATCCGCGGACTGAATTCTCAGGGCGGCAATTCATCGATGGTCGGCCTGTACTTTGGCGAGATACCGCTTTCCACCGCCATGGGCGCTCAGGTCGGCAAGAACTCCATGAACCCGGGTCTTTATGACCTGGAACGCGTGGAGGTGTTGAGCGGACCGCAAGGGACACTCTACGGGTCGAGCTCCATGGGCGGAACGATACGGCTGATTCCCACTCCTCCGCAGCTTAACAAGTATGCGGCGAGCACGGAGGCGGTCATCTCGGCGACGACATCCGGCGGGGGAATCAACCACCAGGAAAACGGCATGGTGAATCTGCCGCTCGGCAGCAGGGCGGCCGTGCGCGTCGTAAGCTCCTTCACGGCCGACAGCGGCTGGGTCAAGCGCTTGGTGATTGCCGACGGCGCGGTTCCGGTCGACCCGGGCGCCTTCCCCAATGTCACTCGGCCGAGCGGCTTCTACTCGGCCCCTCTGCAGGAATCCTTGAGCGGCGTAAACACCGCCCGATTGGAATCGGTCCGTGCTGAGATCCTCTGGAAGCCGGTGGATAATCTCACGATCAGACCCTTGGCCATGTACGAGGCCACCGTGCAAGGCGGGCCGCCCTCGGTGGACGTCAACGGAAGCCCGACGCACCCCCAGCTCCCGTCCGTCTGGGGTCACTATGAGATCTACGATTCGCCTGAGCCGCAAGAGGACCGCCTCAGCTTCGGCAGCTTGACCACGACTTATGATCTGCCTGCGTTCTCTCTCACCTCGGCGACGGGATTCTGGCACAGAAACTTCATCGATCTGCAGGATGACACGGAGCAGGTCGCGTCCGCGGTCGGCATTCCGGTTTACGATGCGGCTGCGGGTGGGCTAGGGTATCAGATGTCCGTGAAGGGGCCCGGCAACGCCGAGCAAGATTATTCCCGACAGCTTTCCGAGGAGTTTCGCATCACCTCGAGCGGTTCTGGCCCGCTTCACTACGTGGCCGGCTACTTCTATCAGGATCTGTACTCGGAGAGCAATATCTCGGCGTTTGCGCCGCAGGCCGCGCCGATCTTCGGGGGTACGGCGGAATCCGTCAATTCCGTGCCCGAGGTCATGATCCAGAATGCGGTGTACGCGAACGTTTCGTGGCGGTTCTCATCCCATTGGGAGGTGTCGGCCGGAGCTCGGCGCTACCACTACAGCTTGAACGAGCCGTCTACTCAGTACGGCGCATTTACCGTTCTCGGCTCGCAAGGAACCAATGTTCCCTTCAAGAAAGATATCGCGATTGCGGCCAGCGGAACGGTACCGAGTTTCACCGCGACCTACAATATCGACGCCGATCACATGATATACGTGAGGGTCGGGAAGGGATTCCGTCTTGGCGGAGCGAGTGGTGATGTCGGTCCCCTGGCCGTGACTCCGGCGAGCAATACGAACCCCATATTCGCCGCGGAGGTCGCCAACGAATGCGGACTGCAGTACAAGATACTGCTTACAACGACGTGTAATCCAAACGTATTCATTCCGGCGCCTACGACATACGGTTCGGATTCGTTGTGGAGCTACGAGCTCGGCGAAAAATCTTCATTCTTCCAGCACCGGATGATCGCCAATCTGGACGCTTACCTGGAAGACTGGTACCACCCGCAGTTTGCCACGAATCTGGCCGGTTACGGCTTGAACGTCAACGGCGGCGACGCCCGCATCAAGGGGATCGATGGTCAGCTGGAGGCGCTGCTGCCAGCAGGCTTCGACGTGTCTTTGAACGCCAGCTACATCGATGCGAAGTTCGTGCAAAGCAGCGCCATCACGGGATTTCCGTCCGGGATGAGCATCCCGGATACTCCAAGGTTCTCCGGGTCGCTGGTGCTCGGCTGGAATCACGATCTGTCGGACAGCGCCGCCCTGTTCGGATCGATTGAGGAGGACTACACGGGCGCCAGGACCGACCTGCCGTTTGGGGTGGCTGCCACGCTCCTCAACGTCAATCAGGTTCTCGTGCATCTGCCGGCCTACGCCCTCGGCAACATTCGCTTCGGGATAAAGGGAGAGCGAACTGACGGCAGTCGGTGGAGTGCGGCGATGTTTGTGAACAATTTTACAAACAACATCGTGCTCATCGACCCGCAGCCGCAGATATCCCTGCAGACGCAGGCGTTCGCTCGATATGTGATCAATCAGCCTCTGACGGCGGGAATCGACGTAAGTTACTCGTTCCAGTGACGGGTGCACGCGCGATAGGCGGCGGGGCGAGGTGGTGTCGATGCGAATCTGGTACCAGAGCTTCGTAGACTACGAGAACGGCCGGACCTACTGGGACCGGCTCCGTGCGCATCTGGCGGCGATATCCGACCCCGGTACCGTGATCGATGTGCACGGCATAACGCCGCACGATTCTTATGCTCATAGCATCGTGGAATTTCGCTGTGCGCGTGAGGTGATCTGCAACGCGATCGCCGCGCAAGAAAATGGATACGACGCGTTCATCATCGGGCACTTTCAGGACGCCGGTCTTTACGAGGCGCGTTCGGTTGTCGACATCCCGGTGCTCGCTTTGGGCGAGGCGTCAATGCTGTACGGTTGCACCCTGGGGCAGCATCTCGGGGTAGTCACCATCAACCGACGCTACATTCCCTGGTTCGGACACCAGATCCGCAAATATGGGCTCGAGCACCGGGTGAATGGTGTGCATGCCATGACCTTTGAGCCTGGCCAGATTCTGCGGGCGTACGAGCGCGCCGACCTCGCCGAGGAGGTCGTGCGGCTGTTTGCCGAGCAGGCGGAGCCGCTGGTGGCGCAGGGAGTAGATGTTCTCCTGCCGGGAGGAGGCATTCCGATGCTCTTGTTCTCGTCCATTCGGGGTCACAACGTCGGCGGTGCGCCCGTGATCAATGGAATCCCGATTGTGGTCAAGCTCGCTGAGGCGGCCGTCAAGCTGCGCCGCCTTACGGGTCTCGGGGTAAGTCGTGCCTCGGATTACGTCAAGCCGCCTCGCGAAATCATCGAGGAGTTTCGCTCGCATCCGAAGGGCCTTTGACGGGGTCTTAGCAGGAGCGTCACTGCGACTTGATGAAGGCCAGTATGTCCTTGAGCTCCCGTGGGCGCAGGGGCTTGACGGCAGCTGCCATCTGCTTCCCCTCGGTGTCGGCAGCGTTGGATCCGCGGATGCCGGATCTGAAATGTGTCAACTGGGTCCACATGTAGACCTCATCCTGCTGGCGTAACGGTGGTGCGCCGAGCGAGGGATTACCCTCGGCATGGGCGCCGTGACATGCGGCGCAGTGTGTGGCGTACAGTCCGCGTCCGTGCTCGGGATTGCCCAGCGGAGAAGGGGGAGATTGGTGGAGGGGTAAGCTGGCTATATACGCTGCGACGTCACGTAGGCCACGGTCACCCGGTAGCGCGCGTGCGCGCCCAATCATCATGAAGCCATAGGTGTCCGAGGCGTTTCCACGAATCCCGGCTCTGAACTTGCGCAGCTCTCTGAGAAGATACGCGCTGCCGAGGCCGGTCAGATTTGGAGCATGCATGGCAGGGCGGCCTTGAGCGCTGTCGCCGTGGCAGCCTGCGCATGTGGTGAAGAGAGCCTCCCCTCGTGCAACGCTCGCCGGCTTGAAGGCCGCGGCAATATCCGCATTATCGATATACTCTTCGAATCGCGTGATCTTGCCGTTCACTACCGTGAAGATATGTACATTGTTCACATGGTAGTGCCCTCCCGTGCTGCGAACCACGCTGTCCTCCCAGCCGGGGACGATCACTCGATTGCCGGAGACGATATACTCACGTTGGCCGGCGTGAACGTCCTTGAGATTCTGATCCACCAACTTGAAAAAGTAAGCCACACCGGAGCGGCCGTGAAATACGCCCGCGAAAGGCAGGAGGCGGCTCGGTCCGTATTGAATCCAGACGACGTTCTTGGCAACCAGGCTGACGACCGTTTTCAGATCGCCCCGATCGAAGGCGGCATACAGCGCTTTAACCACCGATATCGGACGCGGGGTCGATGGGCGGGGCGATCCGGCCGCCGCGCCACAGAGAGACAGCGCGACGAGGAGGGTGGCTGTCACGCGTCGGGCGGTGAGGCTGGCGCAGCGCAAAGGGGCGGTTCTAGAGGCGGTCATGTGATCCCGTAGAAATTCTGAAACACGCCATGGGGGTCCCATTTCTCACGCAGAGATTTCAGCCGCTGCCATGCCTCGGGGGAGTAACAGGTATTGATCTGATCAGGACGTCCTTCCTGGTCCATCTCGTTGATGTTGCTCCCGGTTCCGAGGGGAACGATTTCCTTGTAGAGATCGCGCAGGTAGCCCAGCATTACGGGATCCTCCGTGGGATTGTCCCAGATCACGTAATACGAAGCGTAAAAGTCCCCCATGGTCGAGCAGGCTGCAGCCGGAAGCTTCGGGCTCCCCTTGTACAGGAACACGGCTTGCGCATCGACCGAGGGACAGCTCGTCATGCGGTCGCGGAGGATGGTTGCCACATCTCGCGCGCGGTTGGTAAAAACGTTGTCCGCAACCCAGCGCCTCTGCGAGAAGCCCAGTTCTTCATCGAAATAGAGGGCCTCGATGGTTGTCGTGCTGCCGAGTTCCTTGCCGATGGCCCGTTTCATGATGGGGTGCTCTGTGAGGACCCTGAGTTTCCGCGCAGAGTCGGCCACATTGGTAGTGTACGCGTTCGCATCGACGCTGACGGCGCGCCGGCAATCCGCATTCGCGCAATGCGCAGTGAGTTCCGCGGGTGCCGGGCCGACGTACCCCAGAAGCTCCACATCGGAGTCCATCTTTGGTCCGATTTCTGCCAACGCCCCGATAACGTCGGGAAGATCCTGGAAGCCAAACGTGATCGTGTTGTGTACTATCGCACGGGGGAGCTCGTAGGTCTTCAGGAATAGCTTGGTGACGACACCATAGAGTCCCGGGCCGCCGCCGCGAAGCGACCAGAAGAGGTCAGGATTCTCGGTGGCACTCGCATGGCGGATGCGACCGTCGGCGGTGACTACTTGCGCCGCAAGAATGTTGAAGGTGCTCATCAGGCCCCAGGCATTGCCATTCAGCCCGAGCCCGCCGCCGAGCAGAAACCCGCCCAAGGGAACCATCCCACAATGCGCCGTGGGGAATGCCAGACCGAACTGCCTCAGGCGTGCATTGACCTCGCGCGCAATGGCGCCGGGACCGGCGTTGAATAGAGGCGCCCGTGTATCGATTTCAATGCTGTTCAGTCGACTCACGTCGATCAGCATGCCGCCGTCGCGCAGAAAGCATGCGCTCGCGCTGTGGCCGCCGCATCGTGTGGTGACGCGCAGGCGGTGCTTTCGGGCATACATCACAGCCTCGGCGACGTCCTCTGCCGAGTCGACCTGAACGATGAGACCCGGATAGCGAGGCGACTTGCGCCGCTGCCAGATCATGCTCTCCCGCCAGAGCTCGTAATTGGGTGCGCCGCGATCGACTGAGGCTCTAAGATGCTCGAGTTCCATCGGGGAGCGGTGCTGTGGAGTGGCGCAAGCACCACCAGAGGCGGGCTTGCCGGCGGCGAGGACCCCCGTGCTGAAGGCAGCCGCGCCGATGCCACCAATGAATTTGCGACGGTGCATGCGAGCCATTCCCTTCGATGTAGGATGCTTCACGGTGCTCTAGGGTGAAGATTCGAGCCTTCTTGATTCCGATGGTAGCTCCGGCTGAGTCGCTACATAATTGCAAATACAGCCAATTACTTGGCAATAGGGGCCATTCGGGTTCTCCGGCCGATTCGGCAAAGAACCTGGCCTTCACTGCTATCGCGCCCCGTGCCGACCGCCCCGATACTCAGCCCGATCCATGTATCACATTGCGTGATTTCTGGCGAAGTACAACGCCGGGAGTACCTGGAGGGGTAACACCGTGAACCCGAAAATCGATATTCAGATCGCAGAGACTCCGTCCGGCCGACTGCTCGGAGAGAAGGTCCGCGGTGTGATGGTCTTCCGGGGCGTACGTTATGCACTCCCGCCGGTTGGAACGAGGAGATTCCGCGCGCCGGTACCGCCTCCCTCGTGGCATGGAACTCGCGAGGCTCTTGAGTTCGCACCGGTTCCCCACCAGCTCCGTATCTCCAAGGGGCTATTGATTCCGGAATCTGCGATCGAGCTGAACGCGCGGGAGGATGAGGATTGCCTGCATTTGAATGTGTATACACCGGGCCTGACCGGCCGCCGGCCGGTTCTCGTGTACATACACGGGGGTAATTTCGTCGAAGGCGCAGGTTCGCAGTCCTGGACGGAGCCTGCGGCGTTGGTTCGACGCGGCGACGTTGTGGTGGTGACTGTGAACTACCGGCTGGGCCCCCTGGGCTGGCTGTTTCTGGAGGACGTCGGCGCACACGAGACGGCGTCGGCCGACAGCAATCTGGGACTCCTCGATCAGATCGCCGCATTGAGGTGGATTACAGATAACATCGCCTCATTCGGCGGCGATCCGCATAACGTCACGCTGTTTGGATATTCGGCCGGTGCCTGGAGCATCTCTGCCTTGCTGGCCTGCCACCGAGAAGTGCGTCTGTTTCACAAAGCGATCGTCATGAGCGGTGGTGTGCGCTGTCACTCGCGCAGAGAGGCCACGGCGTTGGCCACTCAGATCCTCCGCGAATTGGGCCTCCGCCCAGGGCCAGCTGAAACCACCAAATTATGGGATCTGCCGGCGGAAGCCTTTTCCGAAGCGTTGGAACGAGTATGGAATCGGAACGGTCATCCATTTCCTCCTATCCGGCCGGTAGCGGGGGCTGGGCCGATCCCCGCCGATCCGCTTGCAGCGATCAGGGGCGGAGCGGCTGCGCACGTGCCTCTCATCGTCGGCAGCACTCTCGAGGAGTTCAAACTCGTAGCGACCGTGGATCCCGATGCGGCACGCCTCGATCCAGCAGGATTGGTCGCCCGGCTCGCCGAGGATCTGGGGGAGCAGGGCGCGCGTAGGATCATCGATGCATACCGTGAAGGGCGGCAGGTCAGGGGAGAGCCGATCACGCCGACGGATCTCTACTGGGCGATTCGCTCCGACCACGTATTCAGTGTGCCCGGGATAAGAGTTGCCGAGGCTCAGTTCGGAGCTGGATCTCCGGTGTACATGTATCAGGTATGCTGGGCCGGCGGGGATCCTCGTCTGGGTGCGTGCCATGCCGTCGATCTCGCCCTCATTTTCGGCACGCTGGAACTCGAAGGAATGCACGTCCTATCGGGCGCCGGCCCCCAAGCGCAGATGCTTTCGCATCGTATCCAGGACGCCTGGGCGGCATTTGCGCGGACCGGCAATCCTGGGCATGCTGGACTGCCGCCCTGGCCGAAATACGACCTTCGGCATCGTGCGACCATGATTCTCGATCACTCGTGCCGCGTTTTGGAGGGACCGTCGGCCCAGGAACGCGCTTCCTGGTCCGGGATTCTCTGAAGGGGCTGCGAGCTTTGCCGTAGCTCGTCGAGCTAAACGGCGGGATGGTGGTGGGCAGTGAGTCCGAGAGCGGGTGTTGTCCTGAGCTCCCGAAAGAGCAGTTTGACGCTCATCATAGCCGCACTGCCGTCAGCCGACCGCCGAGGTCCGCGGCTGTCCCGTCGAGTCCCTCGTATCTGTCGGCTCCCCCGGTGCTTCCTCCACCCGATTCTGACCAATCTGCAGGTATACCGCAGGCCGAAAGCGCCGCAGCCATTCCGCCTGTGCGAGTCCGGCGGCCGCGATGACCAAAAGAAGATACGGGAGATGGTTGATTACAGTCGAGCTGACGCCCGTCACCAGGGAATAGTTGGTGAACGCGAGATACACGGCTCCGGCGATGATCAGTCCGCCGAGGAAAGGCGCGAGCGTATTGCTCAAGGTGGGCGAGTGCCGGCGCAGGAAGAAGACCGGTATCCCAAGAGAAGTCACCGCCATCAACGTCATGAGACCGACGGAACCGAGCCCTACGAGCGCCGTAGTCACGTTGACCAGAGGGTCTAGTCCCAACACTTGAGCGGCGGCCACGACCGCTACGAGTCCCACGGTCAGTACCGCGCCAGCGACATGGGGAGACTTGTGTCGGCGGTGGGTCGAAGCGAGCACCGCGGGGATGACCCCGTCCCTTGCTAACGCGTAGAGATACCTGGCCGAATTGTTAAACAGTGCGAGCACGGCTGCCAATGAGCTGGTGAGGACCAGCACGCTGACCCCGAGAGCGCCCCAGGCACCGAGATAGGTGCTGGCGCGATCTACGACGAAATTTCCGGGATTGCCCTTGGCAATGCCTGAGACGGCGCCAGCGGGCACGGACGAGCTCAGGCACCAGGCTGTGAACACGTAGAACAGGCCCACCAGAATGATCGAGATGTAGGTGGCTCGGGGTACCGTCACGCGACGGTTGCGGGTCTCCTCCTGATAAATGGCCGTCCCTTCGATGCCGATGATGCTGTCGAACGCGTAAATTGCGCCGATCCCGAGGCCTGGCGCGTAGACCAATTTAGGGGAGAAATTCGACAGGTGCATCCCGCTTGGTCCCACGTGAGCGACGATCGCGAAATCCAGGACCAGGATCAGCAAGACTTCGGCGCCCAATGCCAGTGCGAGAGCCTTCGCGGCCAACGTGATCCGGTGATACGCCAGAAATGCGATGAGGATGATGCTGAGGTACGCCCAGAGGTACCACGGGGCATGCAGTCCCATCGTAGTTCGGACAAACTGCTCGCAGAAGAATGCGAAGGCGGAGAGTGTCGATGCCGATAATGCGAAGTAACACACCGCCGCGACGTACGCGGCCGCCAAGCCGGCAGTCCGGCCAATGCTGGCGCCGATATAGGCATAGAAGGCCCCGGCATTCGAGACATACGGGATGATGCGCACGTAGCCGACCGCGAACAGGAGCATGGCCGCTATGGCGTTCAGATACGTTCCGGGCATTCCTTCCCCGTTCCCGAAGGCGAAGGCCAGCGGCATGAGGGCCACGACCACCGACATGGGGGCGGCGGCCGCCATGACCATGAACACAACGTCCGCAGTGCCGAGCACGCCGCGGCTGAGTCGTCCCTGATCTGCCTCACTCTGGGGAGATCTCACAGCGAATACCAACCTCGATTAGTGACGACCATGCTGCTTGGTACGATTCCGCGCCTGGCGACCGATGGCCGGCACAGCCAACGGGCCGTGCGTATTGCGTACCGAGTTCGTTGCGTATACCGTGTCCCACAAGATAGTTCAAGTATAAAGTAATTGGTGATGCGGGAGCCCATGCTTCTGAGCACGTGCGATAAGCGCTTTCCAGCGAGCCCGATCTTGAATCTCCTATGAACAGCATTTTTGGTTCATCCGAGGATTATGTGGTTGGGTCCATCCATGCCGCCTTCGAGCGCACGCGGCGACAATACGCGACGAGCCCGTTCCTGCACCTGCCCGCCGGGCTCTCCGGCGGCCCCTTGAGCCTCACCTATCAGCAGGCGGCATTGAAGGTGGAGCAGCTTGCGGATGTCTATCGCCGTGCGGGCTATGGCCCCGGTCATCACATCGCTCTGCTTCTCGAATCGCGCGCTGAGTTCTACCTGCACTGGCTTGCTGTAAACGCCATTGGCGCCACATTGCTGCCCATCGCGGCAGAGTTGGTCGACGACGAAATGGCATGGCTACTGAAGCATGGTGAAGCCGACCTCGTCGTTTGCCTGCCGAGGCATCTCGCTGCGGTGCGGCGCGCCTCGCAGCAAGGCTCTGCTGCGCAAATCGCGTGCGCGGAATCGGAGCAGTCGACATTGCCTCCTGCGCGCGAGCCCCGCTCGGGCGGTGCGGCAGGCGGTGCCGCAGCCATCGTCTTCACCTCCGGGAGCACGGGTGCGCCGAAGGGCTGCCTGCTCTCGAACGCCTATTTTCTCGCATTCGGCGGCTGGTACCGGGATTTGGGCGGACGATGCCACCTGCGCCCCGGGCACGAGCGGATCATCACGCCACTGCCCCCAAATCACGTGAACGCCCTGGCGTTCTCCAGCATGGGGGCGATCATGACCGGCGGCTGCATCATACAGATCGACCGGTTCCGGCCAGCCCAATGGTGGGCGCTGGCGAAGGAGACTGGCGCCACGGTGATGCACTACCTGGGCGTGATGCCTGGCATGCTGCTGAAGCTCCCGGAGGAACAGCTCGAGCGGCAGCACTCGTTGCGCTTTGGGATTGGCGGTGGCGTTCGCGCGGCCGATCATGAGCGGTTCGAAAAGCGCTTCGGCGTACCGCTCATCGAGGCCTGGGCCATGACCGAGACCGGAGGCACGGGAACCCTCGCGACCCAGTCGGGCCCGCGACACGTGGGAACCGGCTGCATCGGTCGGCCATCCCCGAGGTATTCGGAGGCCAGGGTCGTCGACGAGCGGAATCAACCCGTGCAGCCAGGCGAAACGGGGGAGTTGGTGGTCCGTGCGACCGGTCCCGATCCAAGGCGGGGCTTCTTTTCGGGCTATTACCGCAATCCGGAGGCGACCGAGGCTGCCTGGCGTGGCGACTGGCTCCATTCGGGCGACCTGGTGCGGCAAGACGAGGAGGGATGTTTCTTTTTCGTCGGGCGCCGCAAGCAAATCATCCGCCGCAGCGGCGAGAACATCTCCGCCGCCGAAGTCGAATCCGTACTGGCTTCCTGCAGGAAAGTGCTCCAGGCAGCCGTGGTGCCCGTACCGGATGAGGTCCGCGAAGAGGAGGTGTTCGCATGCCTCGTGCCGGATGAGGGGCTCGCGCCGACTCAGGAGAGCGCGGAAGGTCTTCTGCAGCAGATGGCAGCGCATCTATCCTACTTCAAGCTCCCCGGTTACATTGCTTTCGTCCGCGAGTTGCCAACGACCGCCACCCAGAAGTTGCGCTACGGTGCGATCATCGAGCTGGCCCGCTCCATGCTCGCAGTTGGCGAGTCGGGCGTTTTCGATCTCAGAAAGGCCAAGAGCGCCTATCGGACGCGAAGCGCCTAGGCTTCATCCAGGCCGACAGTGATCGCGCCGCCCGGCACGTGGCCGATAGGATCAAGCATTTGGCCGAATTTGCAATCCACAATCCTGGGGCGCGGTGACAACATTCGCGCAGACCTCGGGCCTGGCACCGGGGCTCGGCGACCGAGGCTCCCTTGCCGGCCCGAGCGGTGTCGCGGACAGGTCACAACAATCAGCGTGAGCCGCTCTGGAGAACGACGGATGTCAGCCGTAAATTGGGATCAGATCCGCGAATGGGACGAGAAATACGTCTTCCACGTGCTTGCCACCAAGGACGAGTACCATTCGCTGCCCGTCGAGAGCGCGGAGGGCTGCTATGTAACGCTGGCGGACGGGCGCCGAATCTTCGATTTCGCGAACCAGCTCGTTTGCGTGAACATGGGGCATCGCCACCCCCGCATCCAAAAGGCCATTCGCGAAGCGCTCGACAAGTTCGGCTATGTCTGGGAAGGCATGACGACCGAGTATCGCTCGCGGGCCGCGAAGCTGATCATGGAGGACATGGGAGTGGGGAGCTGGGCGGGTCGAATCCGCTTCCTCGCCACGGGCACCGAGGCTGTGGAGACCATGGTCCTCATGGCGAAGCTGTTCACCGGGCGACGCAATATCGTCACGCGCAGCTACGACTATCATGGTTGGACGAACGCTCTCTCCGGCGCCAATGGCGTTCGCGGGTACCGCTCCAGTCTCGCCTCAGGCGGTGGGAGGCCCAGCATCCGTGACGTACCTGATGCCCCTTCGCCCAACTATCATTACGCGCCAGCGCCACAATGTTACCGCTGCCCGATCGGGCACACCTATCCCAACTGCAAGGACAAGTCGGGGACCCTGGCCTGCGTGAAAGCGACCGAGCACCTGATTCAGGTGATCGGAATCGAGACCGTCGCCGGCTTTCTCACCGAGCCTGCCCAGGGAGCGGGCATGATTCACCCCCCGAAGGAATATTTCCCGCAGATTCGCGAGATGACCCGACGGCTCGGGATCCTATGGCTCGACGACGAGGTGATGACCGGATTCGGCCGCCTCGGTGAGTGGTTCGGGTACGAAGTCTATGACGTCACGCCCGACATCATGTCGGTTGCAAAGGGGCTCGTGTCCTCTGCCGTTCCTGCCTCGGGTGTGGTGCTGTCGAAGGAAGTCGCGGCATTTTTTGATCACTGGCGGTTCTCCACCATGAGCACCTTCGGTTCTCACCCGCTCGCGATGGCCGCGGTCGCCGCCAATCTGCAGGCGATGCTTGAGGAGAACATCCTCGAGCGGGTGCGCAAGCTCGGTGCCCATCTCGGCACCCGCCTGCAGGAGCTCGAGGCACGGCATCCTTCGGTCGGGCTCGTGTCGGGGCGTGGTCTCATGTGGGCCGTGGAGCTCGTGAAGAACAAGCAGACGCGAGAGCCGTTCGTCACCGTCGATCGATATTCGATCTACGCCAAGACCGAGGCCGTGCCCGCGAGTCAGGTCGTGGGTCGGATCGCTTTCGAGGAGGGCGTCGCCGTCGGTGCATTCCTGCCGAACAGCATTCGTCTGGCTACCGCGTTCATCGCCACCGAGGCGGATATCGATTTCGGCATTCGCGCCATGGACAAGGGACTCACGGAACTCGACAAGCAGTGTGAGTGAGCGCCTCAGATCCATCCGACCGGAGAAGCCCCGATGAGCTCCCTCGCCAATGATTTATCACTCCTGAGTGAGTCCAGCCGACGCTATTTCGGCGCGCCTCATCGACACTTCATCGGCGGACAGTTCGTCGATTCGATCTCTCAAGAGGAAATTCCGGTCATTGATCCCACCAGCGGGGAACTCGTGGCGAGGGTCCCAGCAGGAGGAGCCGGCGATATCGACCGCGCCGTAAGGGCGGCCCGGAAGGCGTTCGATACGGGACCCTGGACCCGAATGACGGGTCCGCAGCGCGAGCGAATCATGTTGCGCCTCGCCGATCTCCTCGAGGCGAACGCGACGGAGATGTCGGAAATCGAGAGCGTCAATAGCGGGCGGACCCTGTTGTCGACAAAGGCGTTCGACGTCGACCTCTCCGTGGACTATCTCCGGTATATGGCCGGCTGGGCGACCAAGATCCACGGCCAGACACTGAATCCATCCGTCCCTTACGTGCCTGGCGGAAAATTCTTCGCCATGACTGTCCGGGAGCCGGTGGGGGTCGTGGGTGCTATCACGCCATGGAACGTACCGCTCGGTCAGGCCATCTGGAAGATAGCGCCGGCGCTGGCTGCAGGATGCACAATTGTCCTGAAACCGGCCGAGCAGACGCCTTTGACAGCGTTGCGATTCGCGCAATTGGTTGCGGAGGCGGGTGTTCCTGAGGGCGTTGTCAACGTTGTCACAGGATATGGAGAATCAGCGGGAGCGGCGCTCGTGGCGCACCCCGGGGTCGACAAGATCAGCTTCACCGGCTCGACACAGGTAGGCCGGCTGATTGGCGAGGCGGCAGCGCGCCAAATGAAGAGAGTCACCCTCGAGTTAGGTGGTAAATCTCCCATGGTGGTGATGGGAGATGCCGATCTCGACGTCGCGATTCCCGGCGCGGCGATGGGCATCTTTGCCAATCATGGACAGAACTGTTGCGCGGGCTCTCGGCTGTTCGTTCACAGCAGCATTTACGAGCGGGTGATCGATGGAATCGCGCGGATCGCGCGCACCTTGAAGCTGGGTCCCGCGTTGTCGCCGGACACCCAGATGGGGCCGCTGATCTCGAAAGCGCAGCAGGAGCGTGTGATCGGGTACATCCGCTCCGGCGTGACTGATGGCGCGAAGGTGATCGTCGGCGGCAAGGCGCTCCCGGGACCGGGCGCTTACGTGGAACCCACAATCCTGACAGAAGTGGGCCCCGCGATGAAGTGCGTTCGCGAGGAAATCTTCGGTCCCGTGCTCGCCGCTACTCGATTCGACGAGGTGGGCGAGGTGATCTCGCGCGCGAACGATACAACGTTCGGGCTGGGAGCCAGCGTCTGGACCGAGAGCCTGAATACCGCTCACTGGTTCGTCCGACAATTCAAATCCGGAACGGTCTGGATCAATACCCATGGCGTGCTCGATCTGGCGGTCCCCTTTGGTGGCATCAAACAGTCCGGCATGGGTCACGAGCTCGGCGAAGAAGCGGTCAACCACCATACAAATCTGAAATCTGTTCTTGCATCCTTGAAAGACCCGAGCTGATTCCGCTGATTCGTTAGCGACCTTTCCGTCGTCGCTGTGTGAGCGTCTTCCCTGTCCAGCTCTTGAATGCGCGTGACAGGACAGACGGATCGGAGTAGTTCAGTCGGAAGGCGAGCGCCGCCAGGGGTCTCGGGCCGGAGGTCATAATACCTTCCAGCTTGGCAAGCCGTTGGCCTTGCAGGATGGAACGGAACGATGTGTCTTCGGCAGCCAGCCTTCGGCGGAGTGTTCGGACAGAGAGATTGAGATCCTTCGCGATGGCCTCGATCGTCACCGGTGTGCGGCCAAGGCGCCGCGCGACCTGAATTGCGGCACTCTCGGCGCACGAGCGGTTGGGCGCGCTTTCCTCGTGAAGCAGATTGAGCAGGTGCCGCTCGAGCACCGGTATGGTGGTCGCATCCAGCGGTCCCATGCGCCAGGGGAGCGGCTGTCGCAGGTCGTGATTCGCGATCACGATGGCGTTGGAGACGCCCCCCCCGGTGACGCGTGCACCAAAATAGCGCGATAGGCGATTCCGGCGCACGCTGACGTCGTGCTCGAATTCCACCTCGACGGGTCTCCAACGTGGATCGAGCAATTGGCGCACCATGGCCCCCATGGAGGCGATCGCATACTCCGCATCCTGCGTGCGAGGCCAGATGCTCGGGTCCTGGATACAGTACCGATAGATGGTCGTCGTCGATCCGGGTACGATCTCCAGGCTCGTATGGGTCTGCCAGGCCCACTGAAAGCGCGCGAATCGCTCGAGCGCCGCGCCGAGGTCGGGAGCGAGAGCGAACAGCGCATAAAAGGGGCCAAAGTCCGCCAGTCGGAACTGTTGTCCGAGCTCGAGCCCGAGGTAAGGCCGCTCGAGACGTTGAGCCAGGTCCTCGGTGAGCGCGATGTACTGGCGCAGCGGGACGTGCTCGTAAAGCGTCGCGGTGAGGGAGGCGGAAAAGCCGAACTCGCGTAGGTATTCCTCGACGTCCAGTTTCGACCGCTCGATCTCCTGCACGAAAGGCGCGAGGAACATCGCACGAACGGTGGCCGGATCCGCATCGAATCCGGTGCCTTGCCGCAACGCGGGGGATGGTCTGCTCTTGGGGCGACGTTTCATGGGCTGGCTGATTTTGCACACAAAATGGCCGAACTCGCAATCTACGTCGGGCACCGCTCGGGGCAATCTACCTACGGTCGAAAACAAAGCCTATGCCGGGGGTTTATGCATCCGATTCATCTCGAGTCAAAGCGTTCGCTGGTTGATTCCGTGTCGGGACGCTGGCCAGCCGCGGCCCATCCGAGGAATCAACTCGTCCTGGCCGTGGTGGCGGCTCTCGCAGCAGCCGCTAGCAACGCGGCATACGCGACGGAGGCCGGTGGTGGCGCCGTCTCAGCCGCCAGTGCTCTCGCACCGGGGCAGCTTGCCCCGATCGTGGTGACGGCCACCCGGCGCCGCACCACGGTTCAGACCACCCCGATCAGCATTACGGCGGTCACCTCCTCGCAGATCGCGGCCCGGGGGATCGTCGACTCGGATAGCCTGCTTAGCACGGTCCCCGGCATCGCGGTCCGCGACACTGGTGGCCCGGGCGAGATGGAACTCGAGGTTCGAGGTCTGAACTCCCAGGGCGGGAACTCCTCGATGGTGGGCATGTATTTCGGCGAGATTCCGCTGTCGACCGCGGCGGGCTCGCAGCTCGGCAAGAACCTCATGAATGTCGGCCTGTATGATGTCGAGCGTGTCGAGGTGCTGCGCGGCCCGCAGGGGACGCTCTACGGCTCGAGTTCCATGGGTGGAACCATTCGGGTGCTTCCCAAAGCTCCGCAGCTGAACACCTTCGCGGCGAGTACAGAGGAGGTCCTCTCGGGCACTGCCTCTGGCGGTGGCCTGAATCACCAGGAAAACGGGATGTTGAACATCCCGTTGGGCAAGACCGCCGCGCTGCGCGTCGTAGGCTCGTTCACTGACAACAGCGGGTGGGTCAAACGTTTGGTGCTGGCTGATGGCGCTGTTGCGGTGGACGCCGGCACTTTCCCCAATGTGAGCCGCCCGGGCAATTTCTACTCGGCGCCTTTGCAGGAAACGTTCAACGGGGTGAATACGACCAAGGTGGACTCGGTCCGTGCTGAGCTTCTCTGGAAGCCCTTCGACAAGCTCACGATCGAGCCGGTGGCGCTGTACCAGTTGGTGCAGCAAGGCGCGCCGCCGGCTGTCGACGTGAACGGCAATCCGACGCACCCGACGACGCCGGCGGTCTTGGCTCATTACGAGGTTTACGATGCGCCGGAGCCGCAGACGGACAGCCTGAGCTTCGGCAGCCTGACGATGACGTATCAGTTTCCCTTATTCTCCCTGACGTCAGCGACTGGCTTCTGGCATCGCAACTTTCTTGATCAACAGGACGAGACGGAACAGGTCGATTCCGCGATCGGCATTCCGGTGTACGACCCGGCAGCGGGCGGCATTGGGCCCAATTATTCCTCCAGGGGCCCCGGCATGCTCGAGCAGGACTATTCGCGGCAGCTCTCCCAGGAAGTTCGGGTCACCTCCACGGCCCCAGGGCCGCTGCAATGGGTGGCCGGCTATTTCTACCAGGACATGTATTCCGAGATCGCCACCTCCGTCATTGCTCCGCAGGCCGCGCCGGTTCTGGGCGGCACCGCTCTGTCCGTCAACTCAGTGCCGGAGAATCTCCTGCAAAACGCCGTCTATGGGCACATATCCTGGAGATTCTCGCGCCATTTCGAGGCGGCAGTGGGGCTGCGGCATTATCACTACAGCCTAAGTGAGACGTCCACGGAGTATGGTTTGTTTACCCCGTTGGGCGCGGAAGGCCCCAATGTTCCGTTCAATGCCGCGACTTCGGATTCGGCCAGTGGAACCGTCCCGGACTTCACTCTGACATTCAATATCGACTCGGACCATATGGTGTACGCTCGGGTGGGCAAAGGCTTTCGTCTGGGTGGCGTCAGCACGCTCACCGGGCCGATTCCCGTGGCTGCCGCCAGCAATACCAATCCGTTGCTGGCCTCCGACGTGGCTAACGAATGCGGCTTGCAGGCCAAGATTCTCCTGACGACGACATGCAATCCGAACTTGCTGCTCGCCGCGCCGACAACCTTCAAGCCGGACTCCATCTGGAGCTACGAGCTGGGCGAGAAGTCCTCGTTCTTCGATCACCGGCTGCTCGCAGACCTCAGCGCCTATCTGGAAGACTGGTACAACCCGCAGGTGGCCACCAATCTTGCCGGGTACGGCTTGACGGTCAACGGCGGTAACGCCCGCATCAAGGGACTCGAAGCTCAGCTCGAAGCCCTGCTGCCTGCGGGGTTCGATCTCTCGCTGAATGCCAGTTATACCGACGCGAAGTTCATAGAGGCCAGCGCCGTCTCTGGATATCCGGCTGGCACTCAGATCCCGGATACCCCGAAGGTGTCGGGGTCCTTGGTGCTGCAATGGGAGCATGACTTCACGAGTGGGGCATCGCTCTTTGGGTCTCTCGAGGAGGACTATACGGGTGCCCGCACCGATATGCCCTTTGGAGTGACCGCCACGCTGCTTACGGCGAATCAGCTCATGGTGCACCTGCCGGCCTACAGCCTGGTGAACTTCCGCTTCGGAGTACGGGGTGAGGACAGCGGTGGTGGTCGTTGGAGCGTGGCGGCGTTCGTCAACAATCTCACGAACAATCTGGTGTTGCTAGACCCGCAACCGCAGATCGCACTTCAGACGGCGGCCTACGAGCGTTACGTGATCAGTCAGCCGCGCACGGTGGGAGTCGATTTGAGCTACGCGTTCAGATGATGGCGCACGTCACTGAGCGACGGGCACACGTCGTCGTGCCTCCGATAGAAGCCGTCGGCGGACCGCGGCGACCTCAACCAGCGGGGTCTTTCGGTAAGCGCCCACTTCTTCGGCCGTGAACGGTATGAAGTGCTGTGACCGGGTGGCCCCCCCCTGATCGCGCACCAGCCAGTTCAAGAGCTCTGCCAGCTCGGCGTTCGAGAGCGGCGCCTGAGCGACTCCCGGCACCTCTATGAGATAGCGTCGCCCGGCTGCTGTACGAGAGAACGGTCCGAGGGTCAAGCGCATATCGGGCACTTTGCCCGGCACGCCGGAGCCGTCGGCCTGGTGGCACCCCATGCAATCCAGCATGTACTCCGTGTGGGAATTCGAGGCCAGGCCTGGAGCGGGCGCCAGAAGAGGGCCCAAGACAGAGAGTGCCGCCAGCGGCAAGGCCATTCGGCGTTTGCCGCTGGCGCAAATGCTCATTTGGCGACGCCAATGATGCGCGAGATGGAGCAATTGTAGGGGATGCCTGACTGCGAACCGGCGCACCAATCGTAATCATTGGAGCGGAACGGAACGTAGAGCGGCTTGTCGCCCTCGTTTCGGTTGCAGAGGCATCGCCCACAGGTGCTTTTTCCGCAGCAGTCATTGTAGGAGACGATGTAGTCTCGATTGTCGGCCGGATTGTGGCAGGTTCCGATCCAGGTCGTCGGGGACGGTTGGGTGCCCGGCGGGCAGCTGTGCTGCGAGCCGCCGCAGCAGCTGCAGAGGAATCCGTCGATCGCACAATACCGCCAGTAGTCGCACTGCGTTGGGTCTCCGGGATCGGCTTTGACTTGCGCCTCGGCCCCGTGCGCGCGCGCACCTCTGGCAACAGGCAGCAGGGGCAGCACCGATGTGCCCAGGAGAGCTGCGCCGAGATCGCCGAGCATGCTCCGCCGGGATACGCGCCGCGCCAGCTGGCGTGCAGACCGCTCGCACATTGAATCGAGCCAGCTCATGTTTCTCGCCTCCTCAGGCAGCGCGCGAGTCCGCGCGGCTCTCAAAGTACTGCTGCAGCGAGGCGACTCCCCGACGCTGCGCCTCGAACAGGCTCTCCAGATGCTCGCGGGAATTGATGAGCCCTCGCGCGCGCAGGATGCCTGCAGAATCGATGAGGGCGGCGAAAGGCAGCCGTCCCACTTGGTAAGTCATCCCGAGCGGAGCGGACAGCACGTATGGAATCCCGCTCAACCCGTGTGCGGCAATGAACGCGCGGTGCTCCTCTTCCGAGCCATCGCTTGCCAGTACCACATCCAGCCACTGCCGTTCGCTGCGCCTGCTCGCCTTCACGACTGGCAGCAGCGCTTTGCAGACTGGACAGGTGGGCGAGACGAATATGAGAAGCGTACTGCGTCCGTCCGGTGAAGCTGAGCCGATCGAGCGGGTATGTCCATCAAGGTCCGCCACGGGTACCTCGGGAGGGGTCTCCCCGACCTTCAATCCGCGTTCGAGGAGCAGGGCGCCGGCAGGCGCAATCCGCTCGTGCAGAATGCCGAGCTGGCGCACCAAGGCGAGAACGACCAGCGCCAGGGCGAGGACGGCCGCCCAGAGCACAATAGTGGAGATCAGCAACGCATGGATCATCGAAGGTCTAGCCTCTGTGAGGCGGGTAGCGGCCCGCCGGCGCCAATAGCTCGTTTGCCGCCAGATAAAGGAGCGCAAACACGGCAACCCCAAAGAGCGCCGTACCGACATCCAACCAGCCTACAGGTCGCCCGGTCCACGGGACTGCCCCCGCCAGGGCGATGACGAGCGCCATCAGTACGTTCCGTGAGACCAGAGACGCAGAGACGACTCCACCACCGCGCGGGCCGAAGCAGCCGCACTGGAGCT
The DNA here is from genome assembly GCA_019352035.1 of Pseudomonadota bacterium. Lineage (GTDB taxonomy): Bacteria > Pseudomonadota > Gammaproteobacteria > Steroidobacterales > Steroidobacteraceae > 13-2-20CM-66-19. The sequence continues at coordinate 36,792 of JABBNZ010000014.1, forward strand.
GGCGCCGGCCCCTTGACAGATTCAGTCCCATCGCGATCGCGTACGCGAGGAGTAGCGCCGCGCCCAGCAGGCTCGCCGGTTCCCGTACAGCGCTGATCAGGAGTCCCACCGCCGCCAGACCCTCGAGAACCGGCAAGAAGAGCGAGGCGGGGCGTACGAGGCCGTCACCGAGCAGGCGATAATGCGTCAACGTCGCGCCGAATCCCGAGAGGTCACGCAGCTTGTGCGCGCATGCAACCCCGAACAGCACCGCAAAGCTGCCGCAGATGATCTCGCCGACGACGGGGTCAAGCGGATACACCCGAATTCCTCAGGGAGAAACCATGATCGTTGGCGTTTCGGCGATGCTGTGAATCGTTCTCAGATACTGGCCGGTGCGTGCGTCATAGACGTCCAGGTTGCCGCTGCCCATGAAACAGGTGAAGAGGAGCGGCTTCGGATCCTGCGTCACCAGGATCGAGCTCGCCATGTGGCGCAAGGCTATGCGCTGTACCCGGCGGCCCGTGGCGAGATCGTATACCCATATTTCCTTCCCCGGCTCCTTGTGGCTCGCAAGATCTCCCTGGTGCACGATCACGTAGAGCCGCCCGGTGCGCCGGTAGAGTGCCAGATATTGCAACCCGCCGGTGCGCCAGTGCTCCCGACGCTCGCCCCGGGAGAATAGCGACCAGCGCCGACCGACGCCCATGCCGCGCGTCGCGCGCTCGATAGGATAGACCCAGCCGTGGAAGGAAGTGAACCACCAGGTATCGCCGGAGCGCACTCCGTTCTCACCGAGTGGATCTTTCTCCGGATCGAAGAGCGGCGCGGTGCGGGTCAGCCCCGCCGCGTGCCCGGCGTCATCGAGCCTCACTTCGAGCAGCGCTCCGTCGGAGCAGATCGAGAAGAAACTGCGCGCTCCAGTCGGGTAGATGAGCCCGCACCCTGGCGTATCGATCTCCCCGACGAACCGCCGCGTGCGGGTGTCCACCACGGTGACCGATTGAGCCGGGGTGTAGTCATAGATGAGAAGGAAGCGGCCATCGTCCGTCAGGCGCTCCGCACTCATCTGCGGAACAATCGCGGCGCGCTTCGCGGGAATCGGGATCTCGCCGATGGGCGTCAGATGCCGTGAGTCGTACAGGGTAACGACATCGGTCCGGACGCCCCGAGTGCCACGTGAGTAGTACGACTCGGGCGAGTATATGATGTGCCCACGGGGGGGAATCACCAGATGATCGAACGCATACCCCGTGCTAAGCATGCCGAGCATCTTGCCCGTGTCGCCATCCACGAGCGTCGCTCTACCGTCCGGCATGTTGAAGAATGCGATATCGTTCACCCAGACCCAGTGCTTTCCGACGGGCGAAGGCAGAGTCTCGACGCTGAGCGGCTCATCCGGCAGCGGTGGCGTCGCGATCGCGACATTGCACACGAGCATCGCGCATGCGAGCGCCATCAAGCGCCAGGCGGACAAACCCCTCAGCTTGTTCTGCAGCATCGACATTGCGAACTCCGATCACACTTCGAGATGTCACGCTGCCGGGTGAGCTCGAACCGCCAAGTCTCGAGTGAGAAAGCCGATCCTATTGAATCCCATGGCGCTCGCGCGAGCCGGCGTGCGAAACGCCAGTACGAATTCCGCAAGAATCTGAACCGAGGCCTCCACAGAGCGTCCCTTAAAATGCACTGAGCCCGGTCAGTTCCCGCCCCAAGGTCAGTTGGTGAATGGTCTCCGTGCCCTCGTAGGTGATTACGCTTTCGAGATTGAGCATGTGGCGGATGGGGACGTACTCGGCACTGATGCCGGAGCCCCCCAGCATGTCGCGGCAGTCCCGCGCGACATCGAGCGCCATGCGGCAGTTATTCCACTTGGCGAGAGAGACCTGTGCGGGCTGCATCACCCCTTGGTCCTTCAGGCGCCCGAGTTGGAGCGCGAGGAGCTGCGAGGTTGTGATACGCCGCGCCATATCGGCGAGGCGAATCTGAATGGCTTGATTCTGAGCCAAGGGCCTTCCAAAGAGGACACGCGTCTTTGCATACTCCAGAAGCTGCGAGAAGCACGCTTGTGCTGCTCCGGTGACGCCCCAGGCGATCCCATAGCGTGCCTGAGTCAGGCAGGAGAGGGGGCCTTTGAGTCCCACCACGCCCGGCAACACGTTCTCTTCAGGCACGAGCACGTTGTCGAAGAACAGCGCCGAAGTCACGGAGGCGCGAAGCGAAAACTTCCTCTCGATCTCCGGAGCGCTGAACCCGGCCATTCCCTTCTCGACGATGAAACCACGGATGCCTTCCGGCGTCATGGCCCACACGACAGCGAGATCGGCAATCGCCCCGTTCGTAATCCACATCTTCGACCCGTTCAATACCCAGTCTTTGCCGCGCGGCTTCGCGTGCGTCTTCATGTGGGCCGGATCCGAGCCGCCGTGGGGCTCGGTGAGTCCGAAGCAACCGATGAGCTTTCCCTGTGCCATTCGGGGCAAGTACTTGCGCTTCTGGTCCTCCGACCCGTAGGTGTAGATGGGGTACATGCAAAGGGAGGACTGCACGGACACGAAGCTGCGGATACCGGAGTCTCCGCGTTCCAGCTCCTGGCAGATCAGGCCGTAGCAGACGGCGTTGAGCCCCGCGCAGTCGTATCCCTTGAGCGTCGAGCCGAGCAAGCCGAGCGCAGCGAGCTCGGGGACGAGCTCGCGAGGAAACCGATGCTCCTCGAAGCATTTCTGGATGTTGGGCAGCACCTGCTCGCTCACCCATCGTGCGACAGAGTTCTGCACCATGCGCTCCTCTTCCGTCAGCGCAGTGGAGATGTCATAGAGATCGAGCGGATTCAGGGGCATGGGGGTGGCACTTACCTTGGGATTGAACTATCTGTCGAAATGGAGCGGGACGCCGCTCATTCGGCGCGCTCCCATGAGGGAGCCGTCAGTCTCCGCTTCCCGTCGGCGGCGAGCCTGACGCCCGAGTCATCGAGCCGCTCGCGATCCCACAGCTCGCAGGTCACCTGCCTGTGTCTTTGGTCGTGCGCCTCGCAATAATTGGTATAGAGACAGAGCCGCACTTCATCACCTCTGCCACGGGCGACCTTCGTGAACCAGTCGGGGTCGGCAAGGGCCTGGCGGGCGAAACCAACGATATCGGCGGTGCCGCCCGCCAGGATGGCTTCCGCCTGGTGAAATCCATGGATGCCGCCAGCCGCTACGATCGGTGTATTCAGCTGCTGATCTAAAAGCGCTGCCCGGATTCGCGCCGTCACCTCCAGGTTTCGGCCGAAGGGGCCACGCTCGTCCGAGTAGTACGAGGGCATGCATTCGTACCCGCTTTTCCCGGTGTAAGGGTACGCTGCCTCGCCGACCTTCGGCTGACGTGCGTCCTCGAACTTCCCGCCACGCGATAGCGACAGAAAATCCATACCCGCACGCGCGAATTCGCAGGCGAAGTAAGTACTGTCCTCCATGGTCGAGCCGCCATCGATACACTCCTCCGCGAGGAGGCGGCAGCCCACAGGGTAATCACTTCCGACCATGCTGCGGACGTGCGCGAAGACCTCCAGCGGCAGACGAGCCCGATGGCTGGCGTCGCCGCCGAAGCCGTCCGCGCGCACATTGTGCCGGGACAGGAACGAAGCCATGGTATAGGCATGTGCGTAGTGAAGCTCCACGCCATCGAAGCCGCATTCCCGCGCTCGGCGGGCCGCATGTGCGAACAGCATGGGAAGCTGTGTGGGCAATGTCCTGATCTGCTCCAATTCCACGTCCGTGACCCGCTGCCGGTAACCGTAGTCCAGCGCTTCGAGCTCGCGCGGATCCAGAATCCTCATGAGCTCATCGCGGGATCGGCTTGCCAACCACGCCCGCACCTCGCCTTCTGAAGCATCCGAACGGCCATAGGCGCGCCGATGCGGCGCCCGGATTGCCAGAAACTCGGAAAAGTACCTGGTAGGGTCGGGCCTTCGCCTGATCGTCAGGAAGTCGATAATCTGGATGAGCAGCCGCGTCTCTCCGGCACTCGCCTCGCGCACCACCCGTACCAGCTCGCGAAGACCCGGCAGGAAACGATCGTGCCCAATGCGCAACAGAGGTCCGCTCGGTACATCGCGTATGCCGGTTGCTTCAACCACGAGCGCTCCCGGGCGGCCACGCCCGAAGCGCTCGTACCAATCGAGCACGTCCTGAGTCACAAAGCCTTCCGGGCTCGCTCGCCAGGGAACCATGGCGGGCACCCAGGTCCGGTGGCGGAGCCTGACGGGCCCGATCTGCACCGGCGAGAACAGCTGGGAAGCGGCCGCCTCGGCCACGGTGGGCCAGCGGCCTGGCGTGGGCACGTACCGGATTCGCTCAGGAGGGCGCCACATGAGATCTCGACTGCCTTCGCGCTCTAGGGAATGACAGCTGTCGCCTCGATCTCGACCTTCGCCTGTGGCTCGACGAGGGCCGTCACTTCCACGGCTGTCATTGCGGGGAAGTGCTTACCCATGATTTCGCGGTAGGCCGCGCCGATCTGCTTTAACTGCGCCAGATACTCAGCGCGGCTCGTGAGATACCAGGTCATGCGGACGATGTGCTCGGGCCGACCTTGCGCCTCTGCGAGCACGGACAGGACGTTCCTGAGCGCTTGAGTCACTTGCTCGGGAAGGCTCGAGTTCGTGAAGCGGCCATCGCACGGATCCCAGCCGACCTGGCCCGCGATGAATACCTGGCGGCCCTGGGCGAGCACGCCATTGCTGTACCCCAAGGGGCGCTTCCAGTTGGGCGGCTGGAGGAATCGCGACAAGCTCAAGGGCCTCTCTCCGCGGCGCGCTGGATGAGGTTGCGGCCGATGATCAACTTTTGCACTTCGGTGGCTCCTTCGTAGATGCGCAGCGCGCGAATGTCGCGATAGAGGCGCTCGACCGTCTCCCCATGGGATACGCCGCGGCCGCCGAACATTTGCACGGCGCGATCGATGACCTGCTGCGCGGCCTCGGTAGCGGTCATCTTGGCCATGGCGACTTCCATCGAGGCCCGCTCGCCCCGGTCTCGCAGCCAGGCTGCCCGATAGGTCAGGAGACGTGCCGCATCGATGCCGCTGGCCATGTCGGCGAGCGCCGCCTGGGTGAGCTGAAAGTCCGCGAGCGTACGGCCGAACATGCGTCGCTGGACCGAATGAGCGAGCGCTTCATCGAGCGCCCGCTGCGCAAAGCCGACCGCCGCTGCAGCCACCGAGGTTCTGAAGACATCGAGCGTACGCATCGCAAGCTTGAATCCATGGCCTTCGGGACCGAGGCGCTGACTGGCGGGTATGTGGCAATCGTCAAAACGGAGCGTGGCGAGCGGATGGGGCGAGATGGTATCGATTCGCTTTGAGATCGAAAGGCCTGCCGTTCCGGCGTCGATCACGAAGGCGCTGATCCCCTCCGCGGAGGCGGTACCGTCGGCGCGCTGCGCAGCTGGCTGGGTGCGCGCGAATACGCAGTAAAAGTCGGCAATTCCGCCATTGGAGATCCATGTCTTCTCACCCTCGAGTCTGTACCCGCCGTTGGTGCGCGTCGCGCGGCATTGCAGTGCCGCGACGTCCGAGCCGGCACCCGGCTCCGAGAGGGCGAATGCCGATATGGCCTCTCCCGTCGCCACCTTCGGCAGGTAGCGATCCTTGAGATCCCGCGAGCCGCCGAGCGCGATGGCCCCGCTCCCCAGCCCCTGCATGGCAAAGGCGAAATCCGCCAGCGCATCGTGCCGTGCAAGTGTTTCCCGGATCAACGCCAGCGCGCGCACGTCGAAGGCGCTCTCCCCAGTGTGTGCCGATCCCTGGTCGGCCTCCCAATTCGCCGGTACGCAATGGCGGGTCCAACCTGCCTTACCGAGCTCGCGCACGAGCTGCCGGCAAGCGGCGTCGACCGATTCGCGGCCCTCCGAAATCGTACCCTGCAGCAGATGGGTTGCCGCCCATGTGCTGACGGCTGCGGCAAGCTCACGATGCCCATCCGTGAAGAACGGCCAATCGAGGAAGCTATCAGTTACCACGGAAGTCAGTTCCCCTCGAAGCGCGGCCGTTCTTTGGCGACAAATGCGCGATAGGCACGACGGAAATCCTCCGTCTGCATGCAGATTGCCTGTGCTTCGGCCTCCGCGTCGATCGCCGCATCGACTGGCAGGTGCCACTCGGCATGCAGCATCTTCTTTGTCATCGCATGGGCAAAAGTAGGGCCTTCGGCGATCTGCTCGGCCAACCGAATAGCCTCCTCAAGCACCAATTCCGGCTCCACCAGCCGATTGAAGAAACCCCATTCCAGTGCTTCCTCGGACGACATGGTGCCTCCTGTGTAGAGGAGCTCCGCCGCTCGCCCCTGGCCGATGATACGCGGCAGGATTGAGCATGCGCCCATGTCGCATCCGGCGAGACCAACCCGGGTGAAGAGAAAAGCCGTCCTGGCCCTCGGCGTCCCCAGACGGAAGTCCGAGGCCATCGCGAGAATCGCGCCCGCACCGGCACATGCGCCATCGACTGCTGCGACAATGGGCTGTGGACAGGACCGCATCGACTTCACGAGGTCTCCGGTCATTCGCGTGAACTCCAGAAGTCCTTCCGCGGATTTCTGGGTGAGCGGCCCGATGATCTCGTGCACATCGCCCCCGGAGCAGAAATTGCCGCCGGCGCCTGCGATCACGACCGCGCGGACGAGATTCGTGGAGCTTAGCGCGCGAAAGAGATCCCGCAGCTCCGCGTAGGATTCAAAGGTGAGAGGGTTCTTGCGCTCCGGCCGATTGAGCACTATGACCCCTACGCGTCCCTCCAGCCACCACTGAAAGTGCCGCGGACAGTAAGCCTTTGGGTCGAATTCAATTGCCGCGCTCACGAGGTCACTCCCCTTTGATGCCGATGACATGCGCTTTGAGCTCTCCCAGGAGCTGCATGAGCTGACTCTTCTGCTTGGGCGCGAGCGCACTGAAGAGATCGACGATCCACTGCTCATGTTCACTTGCCATCTGCCGGAATTGCCTCTCGCCTTCCGGGGTGAGCTTCACGCGACACACCCGCCGGTCAGCGGAGTCCACCTCGCGCGCGACGAGCCCTTCCTTCTCCAGCCCATCGGTGATGCCGGTGATGTTGCCGCCGGTCACCATGAGACGTTGCGATAGCTCGCTCATCTTGAGCCCGTCCGGGGCGCGCTCGAGCTGCGCCATCAGATCAAAGCGCGGCAGTGTCGTGTTGAAGGTCGCCTGCAATCGCTGACGAATGCGGCTCTCGATCTGGCCTGCGCAGGAGAGGAGGCGCAGCCAGAGGCGAAGGGACGCATGATGGTCGTCATGGGCACGTGTTTCCGCATCGAACGCAGTTTCGACGGGCTTCAGGGTGGGTTTGGTTCTAGGCATCAGGTGACCTCTCCGCCGGCAATCACAATGCTCTGGCCGGTCACGCTCTCAGTACCGGGACGGCAGAGCCAGAGCACTGCATTGGCGATTTCGCTCGGGTGGATCAGGCGGTGCTGCGGGTTCGTGGCGAGCAGGGCCTGGAGCGCTTCGCGCTCGCTACGCCCGGTCTTGGCTCTGATGTTGTCGAGCGCTTCTTTCACGATGTCTGTGTCTGTGTACCCGGGACAAATGGCGTTCACTGTGATATTGCGGGTTGCGAATTCCAAAGCCAGTGCGCGCGTGAGCCCGATAACAGCGTGCTTCGATGCGGCGTACGCGGAGATATAAGCCGCGCCGCGTAGGCCGGCGGTGCTCGCAATATTGACGATCCGGCCCAAGCCGCCCATCAGCATGTCGGATATCGCCTCCCGCGTGCAGAGGTAAGTCCCGGTGAGATTCACCCCGAGGACCCGATTCCACAAGGCCTCATCGGTATCGGCGAATTTGGCCGCCGCCGCCTGGCCTGCATTGTTGATGAGAATCTGCACCGGACCGAATCGACGGCGGGCCACCGTAAAGGCGTCTCGCACGGACTGGGAATCGGTAATGTCCGCAGCGATAGGGATTGCGCGATCGGCTCCGCCGACGGAGTTCGATACCTCTGCGAGACGCGCCGCATCACGTCCAAGTAGCGACACGTATGCCCCATCTGCGGCGAGAGCTGCGGCTATGGCGGCGCCTATCCCCCGGCTGGCGCCGGTGATGAGCGCATGTCGAGCTGTCAAACCGGCCGTGCTCTCACTCATGGGAGTCGCGCACCCGCGCCTGCGATCCGATGCTGCCGGGCTGCGCCGCCCGCGCGTAGTTTCGCTCGAGCTGCTGCTTGCCGGAGAGGTACTGCTGGGGCCACCACTGATCCGTATAGCCCTCTTGTGCGGCAGCTTGCAGCGTCCAGGCAGGGTTCGCAAGGTGGGGTCGAGCCAAAGCGCAGAGGTCTGCGCGGCCTGATGCGATGATCGAGTTGACGTGATCAGGCTCGTAGATGTTGCCTACCGCCATGGTCGCGATGCCGATCTCGTTGCGCACCTGGTCGGCAAGCGGTGTTTGCCACATGCGACCATAGACAGGTTTCTGCCAGGGCACGGTCTGACCGCTCGATACGTCGATCAGATCCACGCCGGCATCGCGCAACGCGCGCGCAATGACCAGAAGATCCTCCTCCGAGAGGCCTCCGTCGGCCCAGTCGGTCGCCGACACGCGCACTGACAGCGGCTTCTCTTGCGGCCATTCGGCCCTTACGGCGGTGAGCACCTCGAGGGGAAAGCGCAAGCGGGCTTGGACTTCACCCCCGAACTCGTCGCCGCGGTGATTCGTGAGCGGCGAGAGGAAGGAGGCGAGCAGGTAGCCGTGGGCCATGTGCAGCTCGAGCATGTCGAACCCGGCCTGCCGACCGAGATGCGCCGCGCGAACGAACTGCGCCTTCACCTCATTCATCAGCGCCCGCGTCATCTCGATCGGCGTTTGACTCACTCCGGGGAGGTAGGGAAGTGACGAAGGGGCGAGGATCGGCCAGTTGCCCGCAGGCAGCGGCCGATCCATCTCCTCCCAGCCGAGCTGCGTCGAGCCCTTGCGTCCGGAGTGTCCGAGCTGCAGACAGATCTTGGCGGGCGAGCGCTCATGCACGAAATCCACGATCCTGCGCCAGGCATCGCGCTGTGTCTCGTTCCAAAGGCCCGTGCAACCGGGCGTGATACGGCCCTCTGGCGAGACGCAGGTCATTTCCGTATAGAGGAGTCCTGCGCCCCCGAGGGCGCGATGGCCCAAATGCACCAGATGCCAGTCGTCGGGAACTCCGTCCTTAGCGCAGTACTGAGCCATCGGGGACACCACGACGCGGTTGGCGAGAGTGAGGCCCCGCAACTTCAGAGGCAGAAACATCGGTGGACGGGCGGCGCTCACGCCGTACTGATGAGCAAACCAGCTCTCGTAACCCCGAACGAACAACGGATCGCGAATCCTGAGATTCTCGTGTCCGATCCGCTGACTGCCAGTGAGCAAGCTGTAGGCAAACTGCTCCGGCGGAAGGCGGGCGTAGCGCTCGACATTCTCGAACCATTCGGTGCGGTTGCGGGCCGCACTCTGCAGCTTCAGAACCTCGAGGCTTCGCTCGGCAAAATAGGCATCCAGGGCCTGGTCGAGATTGGTGCCGGCGGCTGCGTGCCGGCTCAGCGAGATGGCATCCTCCATGGCGAGCTTCGTGCCCGAGCCGATGGAGAAGTGCGCCGTGTGTGCCGCGTCCCCAATCAAGACCAACTTTCCATCATGCCATCGCTTGCATTGCACGCGAAGGAAATTGAGCCAGGCCGAACCCCGCAGATGGTTTGCATTGCTCTGCAGACGGTGTCCATCGAGATAGCGTTCGAAGAGCCGCTCGCAGAATGCAATCGACTGCTCGGTGTTTGAGCCATCCAGCCCATGGGCCTTCCAGGTCTCCTCACGCGTCTCGACGATCACGGTCGAGAGATCGCGGCTGAACTGGTAGGCGTGCATCTGGAACCAGCCATGCTCGGTTCGTTCGAACGCGAAGGTGAAGGCGCTGAACTTCTGGGTGGTTCCCAGCCAAATGTAGCGGCACTTGCGCCGATCCAGGTCGGGCTCGAATACCGCGGCATGGCGTTCGCGGCTCATGCTGTTAACGCCGTCTGCCGCGATGATGAGATCCGCATCCTGGAATTGCGCTTCCGTTTCCACCTCGCGCTGAAAGTGCAGCCGCACGCCGAGTTCCGTGGCGCGCTCCTGCAGCAGCCATAGCAGCTGCTTGCGGCTGATTCCGCAGAAGCCGTGTCCGCCGCTCACGAACCGCCGGCCGGCGAAGTGGATCTCGATGTCGTCCCAGTGGTGGAAATTCGAGAGGATTGCCGTATGCGAGCGGGCGTCTGCCGTGCGGAAGTTGTCCATCGTCTGATCGGAGAAGACCACGCCCCAGCCGAAGGTGTCGTCCGGGCGGTTACGCTCGTAGACCTCGATGCTGGTTGTGGGCAGTGCCTTGCGCAGCAGAATGGCGGCGTATAGACCGGCGGGTCCGCCGCCCAAGCAGACGACTCGTTTCATCGCGGGCTGCTTCCCCTCTTATCGCATATCGCTTGCATATTAGGTATGTTATAGTCGGAGATACTTGAGGTGTCAAGCAACTCGTGAAGTTCCGGAGGGCGGACAATGCAAAGAGAGACCAAGACTTCCGAGGTCCAGATCCTCGCGCAACTCGCCGCCGGGATCGTCTCGGGCGGGATCCGAGTCGTCGATCTTACGGTACCGCTCGAGCCCGCGACGCCCACCATCCGGCTACCGCCTCAGTTCGCGCCCTCCAAGCCTTTCGCGCTCCAGGAGATTTCCCGGTACGATGAGCGCGGACCCGCTTGGTATTGGAACAACTTCGAGTGCGGCGAGCACACCGGAACCCATTTCGATGCTCCGGTGCATTGGGTGACGGGTAAGGACCACCCTGAGAACGCAACCCATAGCATTCCGGCCGATCGCTTCATCGGTCCTGCTTGCGTCATCGATGTATCGGAGGAGGTCGCCAAGAACGGTCTGGCCAGCCTCACCAATCTCGATCAGCTGCCGGCCGTGGGGGCGATGGTGATTGCTCCGCCGCTCAAGATCGTGAATGGCTCGGGCAGTCCGCTGCGGGTGCTTGCTCTCGTTCCCGGCTGATTGTGACTTCGCTGGAAGGGTAGACCACCATGGCTGAGCGATCGTTTGCGAAAGAAGTGAAGTCCCTGCGGCTCGGTGCCGGTGCGGAGTTCCGCGGCGAGGGGATTCTGGCCGTCACCAAGGCGCTGCTGCAATCCGGAGTGGCTTACGTCGGCGGCTACCAGGGGGCGCCCATTTCCCACCTGATGGACGTCTTGGCGGATGCAGAGGACATTCTGAGCGAACTCGGAGTCCACTTCGAGGCGAGTGCCTCGGAAGCCACTGCCGCCGCAATGCTGGCGGCATCCATCAACTATCCGCTCCGGGGCGCGGTCACCTGGAAGTCCACGGTTGGCACCAATGTGGCCTCCGACGCGCTCGCCAACCTCGCCTCCGCCGGTGTAAAGGGAGGCGCGCTGATCATTCTTGGGGAGGACTACGGCGAGGGTGCGAGCATCATGCAGGAGCGCACGCACGCCTTTGCCATGAAGTCGCAGATGTGGCTGCTCGATCCTCGCCCTCATCTACCCGAGATCGTCCGGGCAGTGGAGCAGGGATTCGCGCTGTCCGAGGCCAGCCACACTCCTGTCATGCTCATGCTGCGAATTCGCGCATGCCATGTCTACGGCCGGTTCATGGCCAAGGACAACCGGAGTCCGCAATTTTCCGTGGCGGATGCGCTGAAAGCCCCTTCGAGGGACTACGGACGGATCATTCTCCCGCCTTCCACTTATCTGCAAGAGCGGGAGAAGATCGAACAGCGCTTTCCCGCCGCACTGCGCTTCATTACCGAGCGCCAGATGAATGAATTGAGCCCCGGTGACGTCGGTGACATCGGGATCGTGCTGCAGGGTGGGCTCTACAACAACGTTCTGCGAGCCCTCGAGCTGCTCGAGTGCGCCGATGCCTTCGGGACGAGCCGGATCCCACTCTATGTGCTCAACGTTACCTATCCCCTCGTGCCGGAGGAGTGGGTGAAGTTCAGCGCCGGAAAGCGCGCCATCCTCGTCATAGAGGAAGGCCAACCTGAGTTTATCGAGCAGGGCGCAAGCCAGATACTGCGCAAACACGAAGTCTCAGCGCATCTTCTCGGTAAGGGTATCCTGCCGATGAACGGCGAGTACACTGTCGATGCGCTTCGCAAAGGTATCGGCGAGTTCATCGAGCGCTTCTCACCAGGGCTCCGTTCGGGCAAGGCGGCTGTCCGCAGCGTCAAGGAGGTGCCGCTCGTGTCTGCCGAGCGCCTTGCCGCGCTCATCCCGATGCGACCCCCCGGACTCTGTACCGGCTGCCCCGAGCGCCCGTTCTTCTCTGCCATGAAGCTCCTGCAGCGGGAGATGGGTCCGCTGCACATCAGCGCGGACATCGGCTGCCATTCGTTTGCGACGCTGCCGCCCTTCAATATGGGCAACAGCATCATGGGCTACGGCTTGGGGGCCGCCGGCGCTTCGGCGTTTCATACCGATGGAGGCCAGCGGGCCGTCGCCGTGATGGGAGACGGCGGGTTCTGGCATAACGGACTCACCAGCGGCATCGGCAATGCTGTATTCAACCGCCACGATGACGTGACCATCATTGTCGACAACAACTATGCAGCCGCGACCGGCGGCCAGGACATCCCGTCCTCGCGCGCTGCCAACCCACATCGCCAGGGGAACAACTCGATCATCGACGCGGTTCGCGGTGTCGGCGTGAAGTGGGTTCGCCACACTCGGACCTACGACATGCGAGCGACCCTCAAGGTGCTGCGCGATGCGCTGACCACCGATTTCCGCGGCCCGAAGGTGATCGTCGCCGAGGGGGAGTGCCAGCTGAACCGGCAAAGGCGAGTGCGCCCGCTGATGAAGAGGGCCATTCAGGAGGGAAAACGTGTCGTGCGCGAGCGATTTGGAGTCGATCCGGACACGTGCTCGGGCGATCATTCCTGCATCCGGCTCTCCGGATGCCCCTCGCTCACCATTCAAAAGAGTTCCGATCCGTTGCGAACCGATCCTGTGGCCTACGTGGACAACAGCTGCGTCGGTTGTGGGGTCTGCGGCGAGGTCGCTCACGCGGCCGTGCTTTGCCCTTCGTTTTATCGCGCCGAGCTCCTGTACAACCCGTCCCGCTGGGATCGGTTGGTCGCGCGGGTACGTGCCATTGTGATCGCGGCGTTGCAGCGTCGCGGCGAGCGCAGACGCTTGAGATACGCACTATGATTCAGCGGCCCATCAAGCTGTGCATTGCCGCGCTGGGGGGGCAGGGTGGCGGTGTGCTGGCTGACTGGCTGGTGGAGATCGCCGAGGCCGAGGGGTACCTCGTACAAGCGACGTCCGTGCCCGGCGTCGCGCAGCGTACGGGTGCGACGATCTACTACCTCGAGTTCTTTCCATCCACGGAAGCGGAAGCAGCGGGACACGAGCCCGTCATGGCGTTGATGCCCGTTCCGGGAGACGTGGATTGCGTGGTTGCGTCTGAACTCGTGGAAGCTGGGAGGGCGGTTCAGCGTGGACTCGTAACGCCGCAGGTGACCACACTCATCGCCTCATCCCACCGCTCCTACGTGATCTCGGAGAAGAGCGCGCTGGGACAGGGTATGGCCGATGACGGGGAAATTACGACCCTACTGCGAGCCCAGGCCGGAAGGCTCGTCCTCTTCGATATGAATGCCGTCGCAGAGGAGCATCACAGTGTCATCAGCTCGGTTCTACTCGGGGCAATCTGCGGCAGCGCAGTGCTGCCGTTCCGCAAAGAGGTGTTCGAGGCCGCGATCAGGAAAAGCGGAATCGCCGTAGCCACCAATCTCGCGGCGTTCGCTGAAGCGTGTCGGCGGGCGGAACGGGGCGAAGAGTCATCTCCGGCTGCATCTACGTCTGTAGACATTCCCCGGCGTGCACGCTCGCCCGAGCTGCAGCCACTGCTCGACCGGTTGCATCGACTGCCGGCAGCCTCGCAGGCATTGGCACTCGAGGGACTGCGTCGCACGATCGACTATCAGGATCCCGAGTATGCCGCGCTTTACCTCGCGCGCCTGGAGCGAATCTCATCGCTGGATCGAGGGCAGTCGCCGGCTGGCTCAGGCGATGGCGAGCTGGCGCAGGCCGTGGCACGCTGGCTCGCTCTCTGGATGACCTTCGAGGATACCATTCGGGTGGCCGACCTGAAGACCCGGCCGGCGCGGTTTGCACGGGTTCGCAAGGAAATCCGCGCCGAGGCAGGGCAGCTCTTCGGCATCACGGAATTCATGAAGCCTCGCGTTGTGGAGATCGCCGGCACGCTTCCCGCGGGTGTTGGCGAATGGGTGCTGCGCTCGCCCCGCATTTCCCGATGGCTTGGCCACTGGACCGGTGGCAAGCGGATACAGACCAATACTGTCTTCGGCTTCCTGTGCCTCCATGCACTCGGCGGATTGAAGCGGTGGCGGCGAGGCACTCTGCGTTTCAAGGAGGAGAACGGACGCATTGAGAACTGGCTGACTCGCATTGAGCAGCTTGCCCCGGCGCACTATGAGCTCGCGGTGGAGCTCGCTCGTGCCCAGCGGCTCATCAAAGGCTACGGAGAGACGCACGAGCGGGGATGGCGAAGCTTTTCGAGTTTGTTGTCGCATTTGGATGTCCTGGCGTCCCGCGCCGACGGTGCTGCGGTTCTCGCGCGGCTACAGGAAGCTGCGCTGGCGGACGAAGAAGGCATAGCGCTGGCAAAGGAGCTGACTGCATTGAATGGAGTACCCTGCGAGGCTCCAGAGCCTGCGGCAGGTGCCGGCGTCTGATGGAGATGCGGTGTGCATCTCGTGCCCCCGTGCGAGTGCGTGGGGGGACGCCTGAATGATCGACGCATTCATTTGTGATGCCATTCGCACGCCATTCGGGCGCTATGGAGGCGTACTCTCGAATGTCCGAACGGACGATCTGGCGGCGATTCCGATGCGCGCGTTGCTCGGGCGCTACCCAAACCTCGACTGGACGTGCGTTGATGATATTTACTACGGCTGCGCAAACCAGGCGGGAGAGGACAACCGCAATGTCGCTCGTATGGCGGCACTGTTGGCCGGGCTTCCCGAGAGCGTACCGGCATCGACCATCAATCGATTGTGTGGGTCGAGTCTCGATGCGATCGGCATCGCTGCCCGGGCCATTCGCAGCGCAGAGGCGGAACTCGTGATTGCCGGCGGGGTGGAGAGCATGACCCGCGCACCGTTCGTGATGGGCAAGTCGGAGGCGGCTTTCTCGCGAGCTGCCCGACTTGAGGACACCACCATCGGCTGGCGCTTCGTAAATCCTGCATTTCAGGCGCGCTTCGGCATCGATAGCATGCCGGAGACGGCGGAACACCTTGTGGCCGAGCTTGGTATCTCGCGGGAGGACCAGGATGGCTTCGCATTGCGCAGCCAAGAGCGTTATGCCGCTGCCAATGCAGGTGGCTTTTTCCTACGTGAGATCGTGCCGGTGTCCGTCACCTATTCGTGCAAATTCCCCTTCTTGGTCAAGGCGGATGAGCATCCACGCCCCGAAACGACGCTCGAGACCCTCGGGAAGCTCAAGGGCGTTGTGCGACTCGAAGGGTCGATCACCCCTGGAAATGCCTCGGGAATCAAGGATGGCTCGGCTGCAGTATTGCTCGCGAGCGAGGCGGCGGCCCGGCGCTACGGCCCTTATGCCTCGCGCTCGGGTGGTGGCGTGTGCAGTCGCGGGCGTGTCGCCACGCATTATGGGTATGGGCCCCGTACCTGCCACTCGCAAGCTCCTCGCTCGCACTGGATTGAAGTTGTCGGAGATCGACGTCATCGAGCTCAACGAGGCCTTCGAGGCCCAAGCGCTCGCTGTGCTGCGTGAGCTCGGCCTTCCGGACGATGCCGAGCACGTCAATCCAAATGGAGGAGCCATTGCCATTGGACATCCATTGGGTGCGAGTGGGGCTCGCCTCGTGGTGACGGCGCTGAACCAGCTGGAGACAAGCGGCCGCCGCCGCGCCCTCTGCACAATGTGCATCGGAGTGGGCCAGGGGATCGCGCTTCTCCTCGAACGCATTTGAGGCAATGCTCGAATGACTACTCCAGTGCGCATCGAAAGGGACCAGGACGTGGGGATCGTCGTCATCGACAATCCGCCGGTCAATGCTCTTGCACAGCCCGTGCGCCAAGGGCTGCTCAACGCCATGGAAGCGCTCGAGGCAGACGCGTCCGTGCGTGCGATCGTGCTGCATGGGACAGGGCGGAACTTCATCGCCGGGGCGGATGTTCGCGAGTTCGAGCAGCTCCCGCAGCCCCCACTGCTCAATTCGGTATTGCTCAGGTTGGAAAGCTGCACGAAGCCCGTCGTCGCGGCTCTTCATGGCGCCACATTGGGTGGAGGGGCGGAACTGGCTCTCGCGAGTCACTTCAGGTGCGCCGCCTCTGATCTACAGTTTGGCCTTCCCGAAGTGAAGCTCGGCTTGATACCGGGCGCCGGTGGCACAGCGAGGTTGCCGCGCATCGCAGGTGTGAAGGCGTCTCTGGATTTGATGACGAGGGGAGAGCCGATCGGGGTCGAGCGGGCACGCGCGATCGGAGTGATCGATCGTGTAATCGAGGGCGACCTTATGGCGGGCGCATGCGCTTACGCTCGGGAGGTCATCAATTCCGGAGCGCGCATAACGCGGGTGAGCGAGCGATCGCTCCCGGAATGCCCGCCGAAGGCGTTCTTCCAAGACTATCTTGCTGCCTTGCCGCGAGTCGTCCGGCAAATTCCTGCCGCAGGCCATATCGTGGCCTGTGTGGAGGCGGCTACGACGGAGTCTTTCGAAGCGGCACTGGGGAGGGCCCGCACCGCGTTCGAGATCTGTCGCGTCTCGAGCGAATCAGCGGCGTTGAGGCATTTGTTCTTTGCCGAGCGCGCCCGGGCGCCGACGACCGCGATTGGACACGATGTGAAGATCATCGGCGTGATCGGCGCGGGGACCATGGGGACCGGAATAGTGGTCAGCTGCGCGCAGGCTGGATTCGACGTTGTGTGGGTGGACAGTAGCGGCGCAGCACTTGATCGTGGACGGGAACGCGCTGGCGCGACCATCGACTCGGCAGCTGCTAAAGGGCGGGTTAGCGTCGAAGCGGCTTCACAGTCGAAAGCGAGAGTGCGCACGAGCAATGACTTGGCAGCGATCGCCGAGGCCGACCTCGTCATCGAGGCGGCCTTCGAGGACCTGGGCGTCAAGCAGGGTATTTTTGAGCAGCTCGGGAGACTCTGTAAGCCGGGTACCGTCCTCGCGACCAATACCTCAACGCTCGATGTGGATGTCATCGCGGGAGCGAGCGGTCGATCCGCCGATGTCATCGGAATGCATTTCTTCAGCCCTGCCCACGTGATGCGATTAATCGAGATTGTGCTGGGGCGGGAAAGCTCGGCTGAATCGCTTGCGACCGCTTGGGCCGCGAGCAGGCGCATGGGAAAGATCGCCGTGATGTGCGGCAATGCGTTCGGCTTCGTGGGCAATCGCTTGCTGCATGCCTACGGACGAGAGAAGGAATTGATGCTCCTGCAAGGCGCCACCCCCGAGAGCATCGACCGAGCCCTCGAGACATTCGGCATGGCGATGGGCCCCAATGCGGTCGGGGATCTCGCTGGACTCGATATTGGCGCGAGCGCGCGGCGACAGTGGAAGGGGCGGCCGGACGATCCTCGCTACTATCGCGTGGCCGATATGCTTGCCGATCGAGGCTGGCTCGGCCAGAAGAGCGGACGCGGATTCTATCGATACGAAGGCAGTGAGAAGCGTCGGACGCCGGATCCCGAGTTGCTGGCGCTGATCCGCAGCGAGGGGCAACGACTCGGGATCACTCAACGGGAGATTAGCGACGAAGAGATCGTGGAGCGCTGCATACTGGCACTGGTCAATGAAGGGGCCAGGGTTCTAGAGGAAGGGATAGCGCACTCGGCGGCGGATATCGATACCATCTGGTGCAATGGATATGGGTTTCCCCGAACCCGTGGCGGGCCGATGTTCCACGCCGATACGGTGGGGCTCCCGCGCGTGCTTGCGATCATGGAGAAGTATCGCGCACAGGAGGGCGCGCGGTATTGGACGCCAGCGCCACTTCTGGAGAGCCTGGCGAGTGCAGGGCGCCGGATCGCCGACTGGCGTTCATGACTCAGCCGTCGTTCCTTAGCCGAGCGGCTACTCGACGACCGCCGTAGCTTCGATCTCCACCAGAAACTCTGGCAATGCAAGCGCATTTACGCCGATGAAGGTGTTGGGAGCGGGCAGCGCCGTGCCGTAAAACTGAGCGATCTCGGCGAGCACGGGGCCGAGCTTCTCGGGGGAGTGATTGACTACATAGGTCCTTAGCCTCAAGACGTCCGCGGGCGAGGCACCTGCAGCGGCGAGCACCGAGCGGATATTGGCGAGCGCCTGCCGCGTTTGAACGGCAAGGTCACCGGATCCGACGAGCTTGCCGCTTTTGTCCCACGCCACTTGTCCCGCGAGATGAAGCAGGGAGCCACCGCGTTGTCGTGCTGCGTGAGAGAAGCCGTATGTCACGCTGTCGTAAAGATCAGGAGGATTGATTTTCTCTGCGCGCATCGCTTTATATTCCTCTCGGGCTGGCGTGATCATGCTCGTGGGGCGCGCGTTTCAAATCAATGACGGATCGGACCGACTTCGTTGCGCCAGACGCAACATTCGAGACCGCCAGACCATCAACTGATGACCCGGCCGAGACGGCGCAGTGTGTCCCTGACCCGCGCTGCCGCCTCGGAGTTGAGCTCAAGGATGGGAGGACGGGGATAGCCTCCGGGCAGTCCCTGCGCGTTGAGCGCTTCCTTGAGGATGGCTTGGGCGGAACCGAAGCGGCCGGTGAGCCTTTCCGTGAACCACTCCCGCATGATCGCCCGGTCGCGCGCTCCGCAGCGCAGCGCCGCTTCAACGTCGCCACCCCAGAGATGATTGTAGAAATTCGGGTGATCGCGTCCGAGCACCGCGCCGGCGCCCATCGTACCATCGCCACCATGGTGGCGAATGAGCGTGGCGCCGAGCTCATCCATGGCGAATCCGAACACCCGCAATCGGTCCTTCAACGCAAAGAATGTCTCGACGAAGTGATCGAGCCGACCCGTGGAGTTCTTCAGGGCGACGACCTTGTCGAGATCGGCCAGCCGCTCGAGCAGCACGCGCGACATATCGACATTCGTCCCCGGTGGCCAGTTGTAGACGCAGATCGGCAACGGAACGTGCTTGGCGACGTGACTGTAGAAGGCGAATATTTCTTCCTCCGTTGGAACCACATAGGGAGGAGGTGTGAGCAGAATTCCATCGAAGCCGCAGTCATGGGCCATCCGGGCGTGTTCGATGGCATGATCGGCGCAGTAGGCGTTGCAGCCGGCGATGAGAGTCCGCTTGCCACGCAGATGCTCTCCTGCGATGCGCAGCACGGCCAGGCGCTCGGCCGCCGTCAGGCTGAACCACTCTCCTGTCGTTCCGGCGACGACGATGCCGTGCATCCCCTCGGCGTCGAGCCATTCAATCAGGCGGCGCAGACCGAGCTCATCGAGCTGCCGGTCCTTGGTGAACGGCGTCGTGATGGCCGGGATGTAGCCGCGCCAGTCTATCGAGTCTCTGTCCATTGCGTTCCGCTCTTGATGATGATCGGCGCCGGCATTCTAGGTGGGGGTTCCAATTTGTCACAATGACGGCAGCTGATTATGATCGTTGCGTGAAAGGCAACGAAGTCCATCAGCGAACCATGTCGAATCCCATTCTTACGGATGCGAAACTGCGCTACCTGGCGGAAGCGGCGGCGCTCGGCTCGATGCATGCGGCCGGTGAGAAGCTCGATGTTGCGGTCTCCTCGATCAGTCGACAGATCGCCCAGCTCGAGTCGCAACTCGGGCTACCGCTCATCGAGCGTGGACGACGCGCGATCAAACTGACGCACGCCGGGGAGATGGCGGTGCGGTATTACCGCGAAAGCATCACGCAGCGCGAGACGCTGGTGTCGAGCATCCAGGCCTTGAGGGGCCTGCATGCCGGCCAGGTCGAGCTTTCCGTCGGGGAGGGTTTCGTCAATGTCCTCTCGGGACTGCTGCAGAGCTTCGCGGCACATCATCCGGGCCTTCGCATCTCGGTCAAGGTGGCCGGAACGCTCGAGGTCATGAGGCAAATACGTGATGACGAAGCGCACATCGGGCTGGCGTTTCATTCTCCGCCCGACCCGAAAATCAACGTGCGCGCAACCTTTGCGCAGCCGATACGGCTCATTGCGCACCCGCGCCATCCGCTCTCGAACAAGTCGTCCATCACGCTGCGGGAGGTCGTGCAGCATCGGTTATGCCTGCCCGAATCGAGCTTTCGGATCGGCCAGATGATCAATCTCGCCGGCGAGCACGAGCGGGTATCACTCGATGCGCACATGAGTACTAACTCGCTGCACCTGCTGCGGGAGATGGTGAAGTCGGGTATGTACGCGACTTTGCTCCCGGAGATCGCCGCGGTCACGGAGCTTAGTCGAGGTGAATTGACGGCCGTGCCCATCGAGAGCGCGGCGCTGCAGGACACCGCCCTGACCGTGATCTGCCGCTTGGGGCGGACTCTGCCCTCGGCGCCCGCGGCATTCCTACCGGTGCTCGAGGGAGGCCTGCGTACTTGGCTTAAGAAGTCGCGCATGACGGGTAAGGAGAGATAGGCCTCCGTGAGCGCGCGTTATGATGTGGCCATCATCGGAGCGGGGCTCGTCGGGTGTGCGGCTGCCTTTGAGCTCGGACTGCGCGGCCGGCGTGTCGCGGTGCTCGATCAGGGGGAAGTCAATCGTGGCGCTTCGGGGCGCAACGCCGGTTCGCTGCATTTCCAGATTGAGCCGCGCATGCTCGAGGGAGGGGCCGATCCGCAACGGCTCGCGCAGCTGATTCCGGTCAATTTGCGTGCGATCGAGGATTGGCGAGAACTGCCGGGTCGGCTGCGCAGGGAGATCGAGCTCGTGATGCACGGTGGTCTCATGGTGGCCGAGACCGCCGGCGAGCGCGAACTGCTCGTGAGGAAGTCGGAGGTCGAGACGCGCGGCGGTCTCCCTGTGAGGCTGGTCGAAGGTGAGGAGCTGTCCCGCGTGGCGCCCTATCTGGCAGAACGGGTTCGCTGCGCCAGCTATTGCACGGCCGAGGGTCATGCAAACCCGCGTCTCGTTACCCCGGCCTTTGCGGCCGCGGCGCGCCATCTCGGAGGCGAGATCATGACCGGGGCCCGTGTGGGCGGGCTTGAGGGCCGGCCGGAGGGCTGGCGCATCCATATTGAGTGGCTGAGGCAGCAGAGCGGCACTGCGGCGGCATCTTCGCTCGATGCGGAGGCGGTGCTCGTGGCGGCCGGGGCTTGGTCACCTGAGATTCTGGCGCCGTACGGGGTGCGTGTGCCACTCGTGCCGGTCGCACTAAGCATGAATGTGACGGAGCGGTGCGCCCCCGTAGTGCATCATTTGGTGCAGCACGTCGGCCGGCGCCTGTCGGTCAAGCAGGTCGAGGCAGGGAACGTGCTCATCGGCGGCGGCTGGCCGGCGTCGTTGTTCGGGAGCGAGACCCTCGGCCCCAATCCTGAGGTCTGGCTGCGGGAGGACTCGATGATTGGCAATGCCGCGATGGCCATTCACGTGGTGCCGGTCCTCGCTGGACTCAACCTCATCCGGACCTGGAGCGGTATCGCTTCTGTATCCGTGGATCATCTGCCGGTGCTGGGGGCCATTGCTTCCATGCCCGGCGTTTTTATCGCGGCCGGGGAGTCCTCCTTCACGCTAGGTCCAACATACGCACGGCTGGTGAGCGAGCTCATCTGTCTCGGTCAGGCCTCGATGCCGATTGGCCTGTACCGTCCAGACCGCTTCGAGCCGGCGGCCGATCGGAGCGCTTGATGGGCTTTCGCGTCACCTCGGGTACGTTCCGCCCGGACCAGGTCTCCTTCACCTTCGATGGCGTTGCGATCGAGGCCTACCCCGCCGAAACCGTCGCGGCCGCTCTGATTGCGAACGACGTGCGGGGGTTTCGTCGGGACCGGAGCGGTCGCCTACGAGGCCCCTATTGCAACATGGGCACCTGTTTTGAATGCGTGGTTGAGGTTCGCGCGCCGGCTCGCGCGAGCGGGGTGCCTTTCTGTGATCCCCATGTTCCCTGGCGCACCGTGCGTGCGTGCCTGTTGCGTGTCGAGGCTGGACTCGAAGTGCGCTCCCGGAAGGCTCCCGGTATCAAGGACCTGAGCGCTTGATCGCGAGTGAGAGGTGCGATCTTGCGATTGTCGGCGCAGGCCCCGGGGGGCTTGCCGCGGCCCTGGTTGCGACCGAGTGCGGTCTCGATGTGTGTCTCCTCGACGAACAGCCGCGCCTCGGGGGGCAGATCTACCGCCAACCTCCGCTTGGCTTCCGGGTCGATTCGTGGCTCGCGGGCAGGGTGTACCGGCGAGGCAGGGCACTGCTGAAGCGCGCCGAGACCCTGCGGGGTCTGCGCCATATTCCCGAAGCGACCGTGTGGGGTCTCTTTTCCCCGGAGCCGGCGGCGGGGGAGTCTCGGCATCGAGTCTGCTTTGAGCGGGCCGGTGAGCTAAGCGCTCTCGATGCACGCTACGTGCTGCTTGCGAGCGGCTGCTACGAGATGCCCGTTCCCTTTCCCGGCTGGCACCTGCCCGGGGTAATGAGCGTAGGAGCGATTCAAACCCTGCTCAAGAGCCAACGCGTGGCTGCGGGTCGCAATGTGATCCTCGCTGGCAGCCATCCGCTACTGCTCATCGCGGCGGACCAGTTGCTTGAAGCGGGAGTCCGCGTGTCCGCCGTCATCTTCAGTCAATCCCCGGGCGCAATGATCCGGATGCTGGCTTCCCCGGTGCCACTCATTAGCGCCTTGCCACAATTGCTGCACGGGGCGCGCTGCGTAAGGCGTATCCGCCGCGCCGGAGTTCCGCTGCTGTCCGGTCATGTGGTCACGGAAGCCCTCGGCTCGGACACCGTCGAGGCCGTGCGGGTCTGCCCCAGCGGGCATCACGGTGAGTCACGGGTAATTGCCTGCGACACGGTGGGCCTTTGCTATGGATTTCTCGCCTCAACGGAGCTCGCGAGGCAGGCAGGTGCTCGGTGCGCCTGGGAGACAGGCAGCGGGTGGGTCGTGAGGACCGACGAGTTCATGCGCTCGAGCGTGCCCAATATCCGCGTCGCCGGCGAGCTCATCGGGGTCGCCGGTGCGGAGGCGGCGGCGCTGTCAGGGGAAATAGCGGCTCTCGGAATCGTCAGCGACGCAGGATATCTCACTGCAGGCGCCGCATCGATCCGCAGTCGGCAGCTGCGCCGCCGGCTGGGGAGGTTACGCACCTTCGCCGCGAGGCTCGCCGAGGTCGCGGCCCCCTCACCAGAGCTTCTTCGTCGTCTCGCACCGCCGGAAACGCTTTTGTGCCGTTGCGAAGAAGTCACAGTCGGTACCCTCGGTGATGCTTTGCGTGCCGACCCAGCCGTTGAAAGTGCAAGCACGGCCAAACTGCTGACGCGCGTAGGAATGGGAATGTGTCAGGGGCGCATGTGTGAGCACGCCGTGCGGCGCCTGCTCGGAGAATTCAGGGGCCGGGCGCTCGAGGAAATTCCTGGCTTTGTGCCGCGGCCGCCTGTGAAGCCCATTCCGCTCGCCGCCCTCGCCGCGCGGGCGACGCTCCCCCCGCTCGATCCGAAGGACCGCGTTGCGTAAAACGCAACGATCCTGTTCCACCCAGTCATTGAGCGATTCCACGGGCCGTGCAACATTCGCGCTGAAGGTTGGCAAAATCGGGGGTATAACTCGTGCAAGCTGCTCGATCGGAAATCCGCTTCCGCGGCGTGGACCACATTGGCATCACCGTACCCAATCTCGAGGAGGCCATCGCCTTCTATCTAGGCGCGTTAGGTGGACAGGTTCTCTACCGCATGGGGCCGCTCGACTCACGTGACATGCCGCAGGCGGACGGGGGGGACTGGACCGCGGACTTCATCGATGTGCCCGACGCACGCGTGACGTTCGCAGGGGTCCAGGTCGCCGGAACACTGCTCTTGGAGATCTATCAGTATGAGCGTCCCTTGAGCAACGTCCGCCCCCCGCGCAACTCGGATCCCGGTGGACACCACATCGCGCTCAGAGTCGATGACGTGGAAGCGGCCGCCGAACACCTCCGCTCGGTGGGCTGCCGACTGATGCGTGGGCCGATCGTGGTTCCCGGCGGACCGTTGCTCGGTTCACGCTCCTGGTACTTCGCTGATCCATGGGGCAACTACTTCGAGCTGATGGAATACGAGCGCATGGCGTTTATGAGTGATGGCGAGGGGGGCGCAGAGGCCGGCGCCACCGGGAATTGACGAAACTCACAACGATGATCCGCCTCCGCTTGAGGCACTTATCCCCGGGGGGAACCATGTCGGCTGTACAAACAGAAATTCGCGCCTGCCCGCAGCCTGTGCCAGCGCGGCGGCAGAGCGGCATTCGCGCGGTCATGCTTGGAGTGTGTGGCATCGCAGCGCTGGGATCGGCATTCGCTCAGAGCAGCAGTCCCGCGGCGGACCGTGGCGGCGCACAACATGTAACGGAGCAACTGAAGGAGGTGGTCGTTACGGCAGAAAGGCGCGAAACGACCGTGCAAAGAACGCCGATGAGCATCACCGCGGTGACAGGCCGCTCGCTCGAGCGGCAGGGCCTCTCGGACATGCTCAGCCTCGCCCAGCGGGTCCCCGGCATTTCCTTTAAGACGGCCGGTCCCGGCCAGACCGAGTACGAAATGCGCGGCCTCACCTCGAGCGGAGGCGAATCGCCGACGGTGGGCGTTTACCTCGATGATGTCGCGCTGACTCCCGCGGCATTCGCACTGAACGGCAAGACAGTTGTCGATCCGAACACGTACGACTTGAATCGTATCGAGGTGCTGCGAGGCCCTCAGGGCACGCTCTACGGCGCCGGTTCGATGGGCGGGACGATCCGATTCGAGACCAACGAGCCGGATCCGAAGGCGTTTGCCGGATCCGCGGAGGCGATTCTCTCGGGGACCGCGGGCGGAGGCGGATTCAATCACACCGAGAACGCGATGCTGAACCTTCCACTGGGAGGCGGACGCGCCGCGCTGCGGTTGGTCGGAACCGAGAAGACCGTCGAGGGATGGATAGACCGCATAGTCGAGAATCCGCTTCCACCGGAAGTCAATAACAGCACGGCGCGCGGCGACGTCGCGCATGCCGCGGCCGCGCTCGTCATACCCCATTCGAACACGCAGAGGCTGCGCGGAGGGCGCGCGGAGCTGCTTCTGCGGCCGACCGATCGATTCACCATCCATGGCCTGCTGATGCACCAGAGCATTACCCAGGACGGGTCCAGCACGATCGACAGTCCTCCGCTCAACGAGGCGCACTATCAGCCATTCAATGTCGCGGAGCCATTCGCCGATACATTCGATCTCTACGCCCTGTCGGGACAGTACGACTTCGACTCGTTCCAGGTGAAGTCAATCACCGGATACTGGAGTCGCGCGCAGAACCAGACCCAGGACATCTCCGAAGCGATGCAGTACTACATCGGAGGATTTTTCGGCCCACCGGCGAACTTCCCGTTCTCGAGCACTCAGACGGTCACCGAGGGCGGGGCCACGTTCTACGGACTCGGCGCCGGCTCGATCAGCGAGAACGAGAGTACGCATCAGTTCAGCGAGGAGTTGCGTCTGGCCTCGACGGGAAACGGTTCGCTGCACTGGGTCGCCGGCGCTTACTACAGTCACTACGGCGTCGTCGATCACGTATTCTCGTTCTACCCGATCTCGACGACGGGCTTCGATGCGAACTTCGGGACGAACAATCTGGCCGACAACCATCGCGCGCTCGGCCTCGATCAATACGCGCTCTATGGTCAGATGTCCTATGATCTTCCGCATCACCTTCAGGCGACGGCGGGCGCGCGTTACTACAATTATCACGGCGACTCGGCGACCAGCGTGAGCGGCGTTTCCGCGAGCGGCCCCACTTCCACGCTGTACGGACGTGCGCAGAACTCCGGGGTGACGCCGAAGTTCACTCTCGCATACATTCACAACGACTCCACGACTGTGTATGGGACCATCTCGAAGGGATTCCGTCCCGGAGGGCCGAACTCCCCGATTCCCGTGCCACCTTGCCAGGCCGCCGCGCCGGCACAGTTCGGGCCCGATGGCGTCTGGAACTACGAGCTCGGCGCCAAGCAGCGGGCGCTCGGCAACCGCCTGAGTGTCTCGGGCGACGTCTATTACGAGAACTGGACGGGGGTCCAGCAGGAAGTCTCGCCGGCCTGCGGCTTCACTTATACCGCCAACGCCGGTACGGCGCACGTCAGCGGCGCCGAGGTGCAGATGCGCTGGATCGTCGCGCCGGGCCTGATGGTTACGCAGAACGCCGGCTATACTCACGCCTACAATGCCCAGACCGTTCCGGCCGCCAATGTCGTGGCGGGCGAGGAACTGCTCAACGTGCCGCGGTGGACGGCCGACAGCAGTGTCACCTATCGGGTCCCGGTGGGCGCGGATCTGGATATCATGACCAGCATCAACAACAGTTACACGAGCTCGATGCAGGACATCACCTTTTATCGCAATACGCTGCCGTCCTACGACATCATCACGTTTCGCGGCGGCCTGGAAGGGAATCGCTGGTCGGCGTACCTGTTTGTCGACAATCTGGGAAATTCCAAGGCGCTGCTCGGCAATACGACGGCGCTCTCCGCGAACATCTCGATTCTCAATCGCGTCGCGACCAATCTGCCCAGGACCGTTGGTGTGGATCTCAACTATCGGTTCTGAGGTAACGTGGCGAAGGGAGCGCCGGCTGGCGATATGACCTACGGCGTCGCGCGCGGCGTGGCGGAGGAGGAGCAGGGCTATCCCAGCCGCCCGTACGCGTGGGCCGTGGTGGCGATTCTCGTCACCACGGCCGTGCTTTCCTATACGGACCGGCAGGTGCTCAGCCTCCTGGTCGATCCCATCCGCCGCGACCTCGGCATCAGCGACGTGCAGGTGAGCCTGCTGCTCGGCTCGGCCTTCGCGCTGATCTACGGGGTCGCGGGCATCCCGTTCGGGTGGCTGGCCGACCGGGTTTCGCGGCGCAATCTCATCTTCGCAGGGATCCTCATATGGGGCATGGGCACGCTCGGTTGCGGCTACGCGGGCAGCTTCGCGGAGCTCTTTGCCGCCCGGGTCGTCGTCGGGCTGGGGGAATCAGCGCTCGCTCCGGCGGCGATTTCGCTCATCAGCGATTACTTCCCACCCTCCCGACGTGGTTTGGCGGTGGGGTCATTCCTCAGCGGAATCGCGATAGGGCAGGGTGCGGCAATCCTCATTGGCGGCGTGGCATTGCATCTGGTCCAGGCAGGTGCCTTTGCCGTCACCCCGCTCGGGGGACTCGCATCGTGGCGCCTCGTCATGATCCTCATCGGGGCACCGGCGCTCGTTTGGTCATTGGCGCTGCTGCTGGTTCGAGAGCCTGCACGGCATGCATCGGTCGCGGCACCGGGTAGTCCGAGCGGTGCCGGCATCAGCGCCATCCTGCTGGGCCCGGTAGTCCCAATGTATCTGGTCGTGGCGGCCGCTTCGCTCGTGGACAACGCGGTCGGTGCATGGGCGCCGACGCTTCTCATCCGCAGCTTTCACCTGAATTCCGCCTACGTCGGGCTCGCGCTCGGAATGAGGCTCGTCATAGGCTTCGGCGGTGGGGTGCTCGCCGGCGGCTGGCTTTCCGATCGAGCCGGCCGTGGCGGGCGCTGGCGCAACAAGCTTCTGGTCTGCCTCGGCGTGAGTCTGCTCATACTGCCGGCATCCTGGATGATCGACGGGGCGCGCGAAAGCCTGGTGATGTTCGCGGTCCCGGTCTACTTCCTGCTGTCTGGCGCCTTTACCGCCTGCGGCTTCTCGGCGATCCTCGATCTGGTGCCCGGTGAGCGGTGAGGACTTGCTATGGCGGTCAGCTTTTTCCTCAATGTCGCCGTGGGCGCCGGTTTGGGCCCTACGATGGTTGCCCTCGCGAGCGCCCATATTTTTGGGGCTCAGGCGGGCCTTGGCGCGCCCATTGCGCTTACTGCGACTCTCGGTTATGGCTTCAATGCCGCTGCTCTGATTGCCGCGTGGGTCTGGATCAGACCGACCCGAACGGATCTCGAACGAGGCCAGCGAGCTAACGACCCATCAAAGGGAAGCGACGACGACCTTGACCTGTAGGGCTGCTGGAAGGGCCATCGGCTCTTCCTGTTAGCGGCTCGCGCAGCTGTGGCGGCGAGTCAATGCGCGCGACGAGGAAGTCCTCGGGCACTTCGACCTTGATTCTGAAGAAGGATGTCCAGTGGTTCTGACGACGGAGAGCAGGGGATGTTCTGTCGGTTTTCGCAGCGAAGCTCTCGGTTTCTGGAGCGCAATTGCTAAGGGCATCTGCAGTTTGATCGAGCGCCCGATGGCGAGCTTCGGCCGCTATGCGGCCACTCCGTGCGGCCGGGTCCGTGGGATCAGCAGGTCAGCCGAGATGTGAAATCGCTCGCGAAGCTTGCGGATCATGGACATGCTGAGTTCGCGCTTACCGTTCATCACTTCGCTCACCCGGCTTGCCGTGCCGAGAAGCGGTACGAGATCCGCGCGGGAGAGGTCGTGCTGCTCCATCAGATAAGTCAGCAGCTCCGGCAGGCTCGGCATCCGGCGGGGCCAGCGCGTACGCTCATAGGCCTCGATGAGGCGCGCCTGGGCGGTCATTCTTGCTTGATCAGCAGAATCGCTCGAGCGCATCAACTTCTCGACGAGCGACTTTGCCTCGGCATGATCCGCATCACTCTGAATGACGATCAGGGTCGCTTTCATCACACCGTCTCCGCGTTAACCTTGTCGTAGTCCTCATGCGATCCGAAGAATCGGATCATCACCACGCCGTTCTGGTACTCCACCAGAGCTATGAGGCGATAGTCATTCGCCTTACTCCCGAGTGGCTTTTCGCTATTCGAGCTGCTGCTGAAGGTCGCTCGACTGCAAATTCGCCACTACGCGGACGGCAGGATGATCTTCAGGCCTGCAGCTCGGGCCAACTGCTGCTGGCGGACATCGAAGGTCGCAAAGTGTTTGTATTCCAGAACCAAGGCGCTAGCGACGTGCAGGATGTCCAAGGACCGGCAGCCGATCGAACGGGTGTGTTTGCGGCTGAGCTCGGCGGCTCTTTTCAGGGTGGCTCGCCACAATACATCTCCCTGTGTATAGCGCCCTTGAGCAAAGTCGTCGTCGAGGGCGGCCATTGCCGCGTCATGGATTTTGTCGGTGATGATCCCGCGGTAAGCGGCGAGGCCAATGCCGTTGGTCAGCTCGACTCGGCCATGATGAGTCACGAGAAGAGGGTGGCCGACTTTTTTCCGCCACTCGGCCATTGCGCGCGATTCGGGCTCCTTTAGATAGAGCTTCAGGAGCGCGCTCGGGTCGACGTAGATCGAGTCAGCGCTCGCCACGGTTCTCGTCGTGTAGGGCGCGGGATTGCGCCTTGGTCATGGCCCTAGGCTGATACGAATTGAGGCGTGCCCAGTAATCCACCGGAGGGGGCGTCGCCACAGTCTCCGGGGTGTAGAGCGTCAGGCGGTACCGAGGCTTGCCCTTCTCGGTCAGAATCACCTCGCCGTGGGATTCGACTAGTTTTCTGACCTTGGGAAAGTGATTGCGCAGGTCACGAATGGAGGTGCTCATAGTGAGACAGAAGTGTATCACGAGTCACTCATGGCGCCGCCCGGGCCGAGAATGACGATTTCGCGGGCCTTCTGAAGCCCTCGGCGCATGCTGGCTCCGAGGTCGCGCCCAGAGCGCCGGATGGGCGGGCGAGGGCATTGGATTTGAATTTCCCCCACCCCGCCCCGATCAAGCCCTGCTAGGATGTCGCCGCGGTCCGATGAAGAATAAAAGCAATGATCCGGCCGCAGTCATCCTCCGAAGCGTCCGCGGATGCCTCGGAAGTCAATCAAGCTATTGGATTTAAGTTATTGAAAATTAGAGAATTCTTGGTGCCCGGGAGAGGCATCGAACCGGACCAGAAACTTCTCTGAAAACAACAGCTTGGGCAGTTTTGCCTGTCGGGTTACCCTCGAAGTTACCCGGGGCGCCGGCCGACGGCTTGGCGTCGTGGGACGCCTTGGACAGACCTGGGCGGGGCCCATCCGCCGCCAGGTAGTAAAATGCGGGCAGCGAGTTCTGGCGCGGCTCGGGAGCCATGTCCCCCTTGATCGAAGACAAGCTCGAGGCGATCGGCCGGCTGTGCCGCCTATACGGCGTGCGCAAGCTCGAGCTATTCGGCTCGATCCTGCGCCAAGATTTCGACCCTGAGCGCAGCGACGTCGACCTACTCGTAGAATTCGAACCGCGCGTTGCGGACAGCTTCGCCAACTTCCTGGACCTCAAGGAGGCCCTTGAGCAGCTCTTGGGGCGTCCCGTAGACCTGGTCGAGCTCCGCGCAATCCGCAATCGCCGCCTGCGGCACCATATTGAGCGGAGTAAGTCGCCTCTGTATGCCGCAGCGTGATCCCGGCGTCTACCTCGAGGACATCGAGCATTACACCGCCGCAGCAGTTCGCTTTGTCGCAGGTTATAGCCTCGAGCAATACCTCGCGGACGAAAAGACCCGCGCTGCCGTGGAACGGGTTTTGGAAATTTGCGGTGAGGCGATGAACGGACTCTATAAGACCGCTCCGGCAATTGCGAAGAAGATTCCTCACTCGCGAGATATCATCGGCTTCAGAAGCATACTTGCGCACGGATACGCTGAGATTGATCACAGCAAGGTTTACGACATTGCGGTCCGGCACGCACCCGACCTGCTGGCAGCGGTTAAGGAAGCATTGAGGGAATTCCCCGAGCCAAAGTCCTAGCCCGGCCGCGGGATCCGGCTGTCGTCAGTTGACGTCTCTTCTCGAATTCCCGTTACTGTAGGAGCGGCGCCAACAGCCGCGTTCGGCCAAATCCAGCCATTCGCCGTGCGAGTCCGGAATTCTCCAATCCGGACATCTGATGTTCGGCGCCATTGCGTTGGCAACCGTCCTGAATGGATCTCTCGTACGCGATCGTCCCTTATCAGATCCAACGTGCCGCCGCCGCGCCGCTGTCGTCCGGACGTGTGTTGAAGGCGATGGCCGCTTGCGGAGCGGTGCGGTGGATAGCATTTACCAGCGCTTCGAACAATTTCAGTCGGTTCGGGGGCAGCCGCACGCCCGCGCCAATCACCACGCAGTCGTAGCGGTTAGCGGCCAGATGGCGTTCGAGGGTCGGTACTGCGGTGTCATCGGGGTTGATGTAGCAGACGTCCGCGAGCCAACCACGTTTAGACATGTCGCTCAACGCGAGCTTGACTCCATCATGAATCTTCTCCGCGGTCATCCCTGGTGGCAAAGCAGGATCCGAAAAGTCCACGGTCCCCGGATCGAGGCCGACCAAAACCACCCGTTTCACGCTTTCTCTCCCGTCACGCTTGAGGGCCAGGCACCGGCGGCAAGGCTGCGATCGTCATGCCGTGTCTACGGAAGATCTCGATCATCTTTGTCGTGTCCGGTGGCCTAGCGGGGGCGGCATTGATCGCGGCGCGTGCCTCCCGGAAGTAGGCGGGCCCCATTACCGCCGGAGTAACGATCGATAGCTGCTTCGCCTCTTCGGTACCGAAGTTGTCAAAGCGATGGACAGCGCCGCGCGGGATGCATATGGCCTGACCGGGCCCGACTTCGATCGCGTTGCCGTCGATCGTCCAGGTGAGGGTACCGGAGATCCCGTACAGCGTTTCCTCGTAAGCATCGTTCTTGTGCGCTGGGGCCGCAAGCTTCTGCCCAGCCGGTACCGTCACCTCGAACACGGAAACGCTGCCGTTTGTGTCCTCGCCCGTCAGCAGAAAGCGAATGGCGAGAGGGCCGATTCGGATGATCTCTTCCGATGGATTCACTGCACTCTGGTTTGTCACGATACCGGCCTTTTGAGTACACTACATTTACCGAGTACGGTACACGGACTTTACTATCGATGTCAACCCTTGAACTTCCGCAGAATCCTCTCATTGGCGCCCTGCTGCGCGTGCCGGCTCAGGGCATCCATCGCCGGATCATCGCAGGATTACACCGCGCCGGGTTTCGCGAGCTGCGTCTGCCTCATATGAGCGTGTTCCAATATCCCGGGCCTGACGGGTCTCGGCCGAGCGAGCTTGCCGAGCGTGCCGGAATGAGCAAACAGGCCATAAATCAGCTCCTTCAGAGCCTCGAGCGACTGGGGTATCTATCCCGTCGAGATTCCAAGGAGGATCAGCGAGCACGGCTCGTGCATTTCACAGCGCGCGGACGTGCGGCCTGGAGCAAGATTCACGAGATTCTGGCTGAGATCGAGCTCGAATGGAGGTCCACCCTCGGAGAGAGGGATTTCGATCGCCTCAAAGCACTACTGTGCAAGGTGTGGGTGTCGGGCCTCGTGCGCTAGACCCTTGCCCTCGAGAAAGCGGTACTTTCGGCCATAAGCGGACGTTCGATGCTTACATCGCAGCGGTCCTTCGGCCTCGGGCATGCTTGGTCGTTAGACAGATTCGGCAGCGGTCGGCTGGTAGCCGTCGAGCAGGACAACTGTCCCTCCCGAGTGAACGCTCGAGGGGAGGTCAGGCTGGGGCCGTCTCCGCGCGCGGGGTCGCCCGCTTGCCGGCAAGCCAACCGCAGTAAGCGACGATTATCCCTGCCGCGCCCGCAGCGAGTGCCGCGGCTGGCAGCGGAATGCTTGCCAGAAGAGCAAAAAAACCCTGCCACGAAGCCTTCACCCCAACGGCCTGAAGCAGAATGTCGTCGACTAGGATCACGGTACCCGCTTCGACGAATGGTCGGCCATGCTTGCCGGCGCGCCAGGCCAGAATGAAGACAAAGACGGCGACCAGGATATTGGCGAGCTGGATATTGAGTGCGAGTTTCCACAGGTCCTGAGCGCCGCGGATGTCCAGGAGAGGAACGAATCGCAAAAGCCGCACGAAGATCGGTGGCAACAGGAACACGACGGTCGCGAGCATGTAGCGGCTGTGCGGATGCACTTTGCGGCGCTGCCGCAGCCCCTGCCAATAACAATAGACGAAGCCGATTGTTAATCCGATAGAACCCAATCCAAGGCGAGGGCCATACGCCACCGCAACTGGCGACAATTTGCCCGCGAATTGCCGGGCCATCAGGACGACAACGGCCGCGCTGGCGGCTACAAAGATTGGAAAAACACCGAGGCTGGCAATCCCAGTCTGACGGTGGAATTCGCGCCGGCCGTGATGGATCATCCAGCTCTGGACCGCGAGGATGGCAATCCACAGCGTTCCCGCGGCCGCATGCGCGTGCAGCGCGGCGGGCGAGGTGGAAAATATGGCGAAATAGGTGGGCCAGAAGGCCAGTCCGACCAGCGGAAACAAAGCCACGAGGTACCAGTAGGCGTGACGGTAGGGCATGACGTTGCACTTCCCGGGCCGAAAGTCGGAGGTTAGGCCGTCCCCGAGCCGCCCGCAAGCAATCAAGCCGGCTCGAGCGGCGAAGCTTCGGAAATTCATTGATGCCTCAATGTCCGCAACGGGTCGGGACCGGGCGGATGGCAAAGCCGAGGTGACGCGCTGGTCGATTTTCTCAGGCCGGCTCGGCGGAGATTTGGCGGAGCTCAGCCCTGCGCTCAGCCGGATCGACGCCAAGATCAAGGAACTGCCGGGCGGCATTCTGTCGCGCCCGGGCGCTGTCCATCGGGACGTCCGGATAGCACCCCAGCGACAGCAGCTTCTCCCGGCCCTGAAATCGATAACGGTAATGCCAGAGCCGGCCGCCTTTCGGCGTGACCAGAAGGTAGAGGCTGTGGCCAAAGGATACCCTGCGCGGATGGCGGACGACGCCGAGCCTGGCGCGCTCTCCGCGGACGCGCGGAGGGGAGGACCTTACATACCAGAACCGAAAGCTACCCAGCGCATCCCAAGGGCAGCTTCCCCCGATAGAATTCGCTCCTGCCGCTGGGTATGGTATCCTTACTTTAAAGTAAGGAGATCACTATGGCAACGGCCACGCTCACTGGCAAAGGTCAGATCACAATTCCCATCGAAGTGCGTCAGGCGCTACGGCTAGATGCCGGCGATCGAGTGGAATTCGTCGAGGTGGAGCAGGGTCGCTTTGAGATTGTGCCCGCGACGCGCTCGGTGACGGTGCTGAAGGGCATGTTCGGCAAGCCGAAGCGAACGGTTTCCATTGACGAGATGAACGCCGCCATTGCTAAGCGCGGCGCTGCGGCGCGTTGAGGTCTTTCGAAGCGATCCGATGATCGGACTCGATACCAACGTTCTCGTCCGGTACGTGATGCAGGACGATCCCAAGCAGTCTCAGAAGGCGTCGAGACTCATCGAGTCGTTAACATCGGAGACTCCCGGTTTTGTGCCTCTGGTTGCCCTCATTGAGCTGGTCTGGGTGCTCATCTCTTGCTACGACCTCACTCGCGAAGAGGTCTCTCAGGCGCTCGATGGGCTCCTGAGAGCAAAGGAGATCGTTCTCGAGCGCGCTGAACAGGTCTCGCAGGCGCTGCGAACCTTCGGGACAAGCAGTGCGGATTTCGCCGACTGTCTTATTGAGCGTACATCGGCCGCGACGGGCTGCGGAAAAACGATGACCTTCGATACTGGCGCGGCAAAGTTCGCCGGCATGACGCTGATAACCTAACTGCCCCGGGGGGCGCGCCGTAGATAACCGCTGGTATCGACATCAACCTCCGTGTAGCTCCCGTGACGCGGCGGCTAAGGTCCACCCCCAATGGGTGAGACACTGAGACTCGAAGCGATGAGCAGCTCGATCAGGAAACTAATGGACTGAAAGAGCGACATGTAGATGAGTCTTCAAAGGTAAGCGTCCCACCGTCTACAGGCTGGCGGCGTAGCCTGGCGATCGGTATGAGGCTGGTGCATGAAGCACCAGAAGAACGCGAGTTCGGCGCGTAAACCGAGCACCCCGGGTCGGAAGATTTGTCGACGCGGCGCTGCCGAGTGGCGTCGGTGGCTGTCTCGATACGCGCGCAGCAGTCTGTCGCAGAAGGCGTTCTGCGCGCGGCACGGCCTGGCGCTCTCGACGCTCACGTACTGGCGACGACGGGAACGAAACAGGGTCAGCGGTCAGGCGGCATCCTTCGTGGAGGTGCCGCAGGCGGCCATGGTCACTGTGCCGTCACCGATGGCGGACACGGGGGTACTCATCGAGCTGCCCGGTGGGG
Source organism: Pseudomonadota bacterium (assembly GCA_019352035.1). GTDB lineage: Bacteria > Pseudomonadota > Gammaproteobacteria > Steroidobacterales > Steroidobacteraceae > 13-2-20CM-66-19. The sequence continues at coordinate 71,969 of JABBNZ010000014.1, forward strand.
TTCGGCTCGAGGTCTCGCAGGCCACGGACCCGAAGTGGCTGGCGGCGCTGCTGCGAGAGCTGGGGACAGTGGCATGTTCGCGCTGAACCGTACCACACGCGTGTTTCTGAAGGTCGGAGCGACGGATCTTCGTCTCGGATTCGATGGCCTGTATGGCCAGGTGGTCTCGATCCTCCGGCAGGACGTCCTCTCGGGCCACGTTTTCGGGTTCTGCAACCGAGCGCGCACCAAGGTGAAATTGCTGATGTTCGATGGGTCGGGGTTGTGGGTGTGCGCGAAGCGGCTCGAGCGCGGCCGATTTGCCTGGCCACAGAGTGGGGAGTCGGAGATCGACGTCCTGGCGCTGCAGGCGGTGCTCTCGGGCTTTGAGCTCAAGGCGCGCCGGCACTGGTACCGAAGGCCGTTGCCTGGAGCACGTGCCCCAGAGCCCGGAAGTTCCTCATCGACATAACACACGGCGTTCATGTCGGGATATACTCGAGCCCAACATGAACGCCGTTCTCTCTGCCGCCTCTGCCGAAGAACTCGCCGCGCTGCGCGCGCAGATCGAGTCGCTGCAGGGCCTGCTGCGGGAACGAGAGAGCGAGGCGGACCGCAAAGCCCGCCAGATCCGCGAGCTCGAGACGACTCTGAAGATCGAGACGCTCGCCCGGGAGCGAGCGGAGACGAAGCTGCAGGATTTGCTGCGCCGGCTTTATGGGCCGAAGAGCGAGCAGTTGAGCGCCGATCAGCTGAGGCTTCTCCTCGAGCCTCTGGAAGCCGATGAGCTGCTGCGCCAGGAGACCCCGCCAGTCGCGGCGGTGGCTGCGAAGGAGAAGCCGGCCCGCAAGGGCGGCGGACGCCGCAGAGCGCCTGAGCATCTGCCGATCGAGCGCATCGAGATCGATCTGCCGGAGGCTGAGAGGGCGGGCTTGGTGCGCATCCGCGAGGAGATCACCGAGGAGCTCGACTACCAGCCGAGCCAGTTCATCCGCCGCCACTACGTACGCTTCGTATACGCCGACCCGAAGAAGCAGACGGCCCCGAAGATGTCGCCGCTTCCCCCGAGGGTCATCCCGCAGGCGGGCGTTGGCGTGGGACTGCTGGTGCACCTGCTGGTGAGCAAATATACCGACCACCTTCCGCTTTA
>JABBNZ010000194.1 GCA_019352035.1 Pseudomonadota bacterium
ATCGTAAGCGTGTGGGCGTGGCCCGTGGAAGTTTCTGGATCGTTCAGCGACGCTGTGCAATCGTGGGGGGATCGGCCGACCACTCACCCGGGGCGACGGCGCTTGATTTCCGGCAGTACCTCGTCAATGACCGCATCGTCGGCTATCGCTTTGCCCAGGGCGGCGTCCAGGCGCTCGAGCAGCTGTGCGACGGCTTCGCCGTCGCGACCGACGAGCGCAACGCGCACCTTCTTGCCCTGGGCCGCGAGCGCGGCCCGTCGGATCGGAGGAATCTCGCCGATGGTGATCTGACCGCGCGTGTCGTCGAGGAAGGACTGCAGGTGACTGAGTGGCGCGGTATTGGACCTAGATTTGGACACGATAGAGCTCGTTAGTAAGCGTTCCAACGTCTACAAGCTGGCATTTTCAACGTCCACGTTCGGGGGAAAGGCGGGAACAAGCGACACGAGAAATTCCCGCATGATCGGCCATCCGAGTTAGCGATCAGCGGGGCCATATTGTCGCAGCAGTGATTTCAACGCATTGACGTGTTCTCTGGTCAGCTTTGCCAGGAGGATGTCCGCCTCCATTGGATACATAGAGCCATATTCTGCCTGCTTGTCTTTTGCCGGATACATTGCTGCCATGTATTGATCTCTGTAAGCAATCCAGACTCTCTCCATCGCCATGACTTTGGCAGTCACGTCGTGCTGATCGCCAATCTCAGAGAGCAGTTTGCGATATACGTCATTGAGTTCTTTGTCCGACCGAGCTGCTTCTTGGCTTGCGCACAAATCCAGGGCCAACTGCGTAATCGCGGTGCGCATGCACTTGTTGTAAAGATCCTGCGGTTGTGCAATGACAGGAGTCGACACAAGAATCAGCGCGGGTAACAGGTACTTCATAGAGCCTCATCAAGCCGCCAACGCGTCGGCCGCCTGGCTCGGCAGGCCGAGCTTGTCGGCGACGTTCCAGGGCAGCAGCTCCTCGATGCGGTTGATCGGATGGTCGGCGATCCGCTCGAGTACGTGCTGCAGGTAAGTCTGCGGATCAATGCGGTTGAGCTTGCATGACTCGACCAAACTATAAATGATCGCCGCCCGCTCGCCACCGCTGTCGGATCCGAAGAAGAGATAATTGCGGCGTCCGATGCCCATGCCGCGAATCGAGCGCTCAGCGGCCCCGTTGTCGATCTCGAGCCGTCCGTCCTCGGTGTAGCGGCAGAGCTGCTTCCAGCGCTTGAGCGAGTAGTTGAATGCGTCTGCCAACTTCGAGCTGCTGTCGAACTGGGAGAGCGTCTCGATCATCCACGCGTTCAGTGCTTTGAGGTGCGGCACGGCGTACTTCTGCCGGGCAGCGAGCCGATCCTCAGCCGAGCACCCGCGGATATGCGTCTCGATCTGATAGAGCACGCCGATGCGCTCGATGGCCTCTTTGGCGATCGGGGATTTGAGCGCCGCGTAGATATCGAAGAACCGTCTCCTGCCGTGCGCCCAGCAAGAGATTTCCTCCACGCGCGCCGCGGCGTCCGGAGTTGCCGGGACAAATAGCGGCTCGAAGCCCGCATAGCCGTCGACCTGCAGCTTGCCCTTGAAGCGGGCGAGATGCTTCTGCGGATACTTTCCATGCCAACTCGGCGAATATTGGTACCACACCGCCGGTGGGTCCGTGGATCCCCATCCGGTACCGTCGCGCACGTACGTCCAGATGTGTCCGCGCTTGGTTTTGCCGGTGCCGGGGGCCAGAACCCGGTACGGTGTGTCATCGGCGTTGATGTTCGATGCCGACAGGACATGCTTCGCGAGGGCCTCCACCAGAGGGCCGAGCAGCAAGCTGCTCGCGGCCACCCACTGCATCAACGTCGTGCGCGAGAGCTTCAGTCCCGCATGCGCGAAAATCTGACACTGCCGATATAGGGGCAGATGAAACGAGTACTTCCACGAGAGAACCAGGGCCAGGAGCGAGGCACCGGCAAAACTCTTCTCGATCGGACGTGACGGCGCCGGGGCCTGCACGATGGCCGAGCACTTCGTGCAGCGCTTCTTCGGGCGGATGTGCCGGGTGACGGTGAAGGTGACGGTCTTCGCCTCGAGCACCTCGGACTCGTCCGTGCCGAGCGTCTTCAGCGCACCGCCACAGTCCGGGCAGGCGCAGTCCTTCGGCTCGATGAGATGAGGGATGCGCTCGAGGTGCTCGGGCAGCTTCTTGCGGCGCACCGGCTTGCCCTTGGGGGTATCTGCAGCCGGGATCTCGCCGGCGGCCTGCGCCTGCCGTTCGGCCTCCCGGACGGCGGCCTTGAGCTCCTCGAAGCTCATCGGCAGCTGCCCGGCGCCCTCGAGCTGCTCGGAGGATTGACCGAAGCGCGCCCGACGGAGCTTGGCCAGCTGAAATCGCAGGTGCTCGATCAGCGCCTGCTGCTCGCGCAGCTCGATGTCCTTCGCTCGGCTCGCACTGTGCTGCTCGATCACGAGGCGCTTCAGCGCCTGCATGTCGTTCGGTAATGCGTTGATATCGAGCACAGGCGGATTATACGCGCCGCACTCAAGATGCGCACGGGATCGTGTATGTTTTGTGTTGGTCTTCTTGTCGGACTGGAGGTCTCGGTGCCGAGACCTCCGCCGCCCTTACACCGATCGGCTCGGTTGTACCCGAGCCGGATCCTGCGGGGCAAGCGTCGTCCTCTTCGGCTGCCGCCAGTCAATGCCCTCGAGCAGCATCGACAGTTGCGCCGCACTCAGAGCCACCGTCCCGCTCTCGGCCGTCGGCCAGACAAACTTCCCGCCCCGTAACCGCTTGTAGAAAAGGCAGAGCCCATCCTGGGTATCCCACAAAATTTTAATCCGGTCACCTCGACGGCCTCGAAACACGAAGATTTGGCCGGAATAGGGGTTGAGGTCCAGCGCCGTCTGCACAAGCGCACTAAGGCCCTCGAACCCTTTGCGAAGATCTGTCACGCCTGCCGCCAGCCAAATCCGCACGCCCGCCGGTAGGCCCATCATGACCGTGAGAGCTCCTCGAGCACCGTGCGCAGCATCCCGGCATCGACCGTCCCCCGGATGCACACCTGCTGCCCGCTCGCGAGCTGCACTTCGATCGCTCCGGCCGTACTCACCGCCGGCGCCGGCTCTCGAGCGGGCCGCGATGGCCGCGGCGTATCGCGCAGCATCCGCACCGGCACCAGGCAGGCCGCTGCGCTCGCCGCACTGTCCGTGCCGAGCTGTCCTGCTTGATACTGCGCGCGCCACCTCGTCAACATGCTCGTGTGCGCGCCGTGTCTCCGGGCAACTTCGCTTACCGCCGCCCCTGAGCCCTCGAGCTCCTGCACGACCCGCACCTTCTCGGCCACCGACCACTTCCGCCGTCCCCGCTTCCCTGCAGCTCGGACTCGCCGCTCCCCGCCGTTCGCCTGAATCCTCGCCATCTGCGCCACCCCGTGAGTTCTCGCTACGACGGGCTCATCATCCTCCTCGCGCGAGACGCCTATCCATGGGCCACGGCCACACGGTTAC
>JABBNZ010000057.1:0-5791 GCA_019352035.1 Pseudomonadota bacterium
GTCCTGGACCTGGAGAAATCCATCGCCTTCTACAAGCTTCTGGGTCTGGATGAACTGGGCGCCGGCGGCGACCTTTTTCGCGAGCCGCTGGGCGCGAAAGTCGAGCGGCGGCGCGCAGGGGTTCTCGGCGGCGCCGAGCAGCACCCGCGGCGCGTGGGTCAGCTTGCGTCCGCTGAGGAACCGGTGCTCATCGCGCATCGTGCGCGCTGTCTCGAGCAGCGTCATGGAGTCCAGGTCGAATACCGGCAGCGCCTGTGGATGATCGCCCGCCTGCACGCCGTCGCCCGTCAGGCAGAGCATGTTGCATACGCCCATCGCGGCGCCGCCCAGGATGTCGCCCTGGATGGCGATGCGGTTCTTGTCGCGGCAGGAGATCTGCATCACCGGGGCATAGCCGACTCGCGTCAGCAGAGCGCAGACGGCGACGCTCGACATGTGGCAGTTGGCACCGCTGCCGTCAGTCGCGTTGATGGCATCGACATAACCGTCGAAGATCCGCGCCCGACGGTACACCTCCTCTGGGTCCGCGGAGTCGGGCGGCGCCATCTCCGTGGTCACGGCGAACTTGCCGGCGCGCAGGATCCGCTCCAGACGGCCGGGAGAGGTGTGGCCCGGCAGGATCGGCAGCGGATACCCCGGTACCGGCTCGTCCTCGAAGATCAAGAGATTTCTCCGGCGCGCTCGCGCGCCACGCGCAGCCAGGAGGACTTTCCCGTGAGCCGCCGGTCGATGGCAGGCTGCACGCGGCTCAGGGCCTCGGCGCCGCCGGGAATTCGTGCGCTGCCGTCGACGGCCAGGTACCAGACGCACTTCATCTCGGGCCGGACCTCGCAGTTGCCGTTGGCGCGCACGCCGCCGCAGGGGCCGTTGCGCAGGCTCTTGGGACAATTCATGGGACAGGACATGCCGGTCGAGCTGAGCACGCATTGCCCGCACATCCGGCAGTCGAAAAGCAGCCCCTTGACCGAGTGCTCGAGCGCCGCGACAGGCCGCTCCAGACGCTGGTAGCCGACGCGCTGGAAGAGGGGATGGAGCGCGGTCAGTGCGCGCTCAAAGCCGCGGTAGAAGTTGTTGAGGCCGCGCGCATGGCGCACCGACCACAGGCGTACGCTGTACATCAGGCACCGGCGGGTTCCGACGCGGTGCCCTCCGCGGGCGCGTCCGGATCGAGGCCATTGGATTTCACCATTCGCTCGAGATACTCATCGGTGTAGCGCGCCTCGATCCGCGCGGCCTCCGCGGCCACCTCCGCCGCGATGTCCTCGCCGCACGGCCGGGGAGGGCTGCGCTTCCAGTCCGCGAGGTAGGCATTGGAGCTGCCCCGGCCGGCACGCATGGCGGCGCGGTCCACCGCCTCCTGAAATCGCGGCGGCAGTTGCGCCTTGGCGGTCTCGCGCCCCTTGCGTCCGACCACCTGCGCGGGGATGTCGCGCCAGGAGATGACGCTCAGGCTTGCCATGCCGGCGTCCGGTCGGCGGCTGCGACGCTCCTGAGTCGCGTGCCGAGCTCGCCGAACCCCGTGTGCCGGTGCTCGAAGAGGAGGCCGAGGCCGGCGGCGATCTGCCGCGCCCGCTCGATGAGCGAGGCGGATGGAGTCTGAGAGAGGTAGACCACTCTGCGGTAATTGCGGAAGTATTCCTGCGTGAGCTCCGGGTGGCGATCCATCCCGAGCTGCTGCACGACGAGCCGCTCGAAGTGACGGGTGAGGAAGTCCGTCAGGTAGAAGGTCCCAGGCTCCGCCTCCGCCAGCTCGGCGAACGCGCGCGCGCCGGCGAAAAACTCGTAACAGTGGGCGCCCGGCAGCCGCTCCACGCCCTCTTCGCGCAGCAGCGCGTCCAACGCGCCGCCGGTGCCGCAATCGCCATAGGCGACGAAGATGCTGCGGTACTCGCCGCGGTGGGCGCGGATCTTTTCCCGCACCGCCGGCGCGATGCGGTCGGGACGATTGTGCAGCTCCGGCGGCAGGCAGCAGATCTCGACGGTCGTCCAGCCGTTCGCGCGCCGCAAGGCCGCGATCTCACGCGCCAGCGCCCCGCAGGCGATGATCAGCGTACCGGGTCCCGTGTCCACGCAGTAGCTCCGTTGCCCCTGGCCTCAGGCGGCACGCACGGACCGGCGCGCGGCGAGGAGGCTCTTCGCCGTCTCGACCGCGATCGCCGCATCGCGGCAGTAGGCGTCGGCCCCCACGGCCTTGCCGAACTCCTCGTTGAGCGGCGCGCCGCCCACCAGCACGATGTAGTCCTCGCGGATGTTCTCCTCGCGCATCTTGTCGATCACGACCTTCATGTAGGGCATGGTCGTCGTGAGCAGCGCCGACATGCCGAGGATGTCCGGCTTGTGCTTCGCGAGGGCATCGAGGTACTTCTCCACGGAGTTGTTGATGCCGAGGTCGATCACCTCGAAGCCCGCGCCCTCGAGCATCATCGATACGAGGTTCTTGCCGATGTCGTGGATGTCGCCCTTGACGGTGCCGATCACGACCTTGCCGATCGGCTCGGCGCCCGTCTCGGCGAGCAGGGGACGCAGGATCTCCATCCCCCCCTTCATCGAGTTGGCGGCGAGCAGCACTTCCGGAACGAACAGGATGCCGTCGCGGAAGTCGATGCCGACGATTCTCATGCCCTCGACGAGGGCATCGTTCAGGACCTTCTCCGCGCTCCAGCCGCGCTCGAGGAAGATCCGCGTCGCCTCCACGACCTCCTCGCGCAGGCCGTTGTACAGGTCGTCGTGAATCTGCTCGGTGAGCTCCTGGTCGTTCAGGTCGCGCAGGTTGAACTCGGGCTGCTCTGCCATGCTCGGTCCTCGGATCGGGGGCGTACGCCCGCCATGAAAAATGGTAGCTGAGGGAGGGTGGCGGATGGGGCGAATTTGCGACGTCGGCATGTCCGCAGGCGACAGGCGCCTCCCGGCCCTATGCGCAATTGCAAGGCGTTATGCCTATAGGTGATCGACCGCGCCCACTAAACGATGCTCTTGCCCGGTCCGTACGGGTGCTTGCGCTCCGGCGGCACCGGCTGGCGTCGCGTCTTGCGCCACAGGTCGTAGAGACTCAGCAGCCCGGTGAGGCCGGCGAGGGCGGCGAAGTAGGCGCGGGGACCGAAGTGCGCGATGAGGCCCCCCACCAGCACCGGGCTCACGGCGGCGCCGATGCCATTTAACCTGAGCAGGGCGCCGCTCGCGGCCACCATCTGCGCGGGCTCGAGGTGGTCGTTGACATGCGAGACGCCGAGCGAATAGAGCGTAAAGGCGAGTCCGCTGAATACCGCGGCAGCCGCCAGGACGAGCCCGTGCGGCAGCGTCCTGAACGCTGCCGGCACCGCGGCGCTCACCGTCGCCAGGATGCAGATACCGGCGATCACCGTGCGGCGGTCGGCGCGGTCGGAGAGACGGCCGACCGGATACTGCATGACCACCGCGGCAAGAATGCTGATGCCCATGAAGGTGGCCACACCCGAGGTGTCGAGGCCGCTCAGCTTGGCGTACACGGGACCCATCGAATAGACGTTGGATGTCACCATGCCCGCGATCGTCACCGCCACCACGCCGAGCGGTGAGTCGCGATAGAGGTCGCGCCAGCTCACCTTCTGCGGTAAGGCGATCTCGGGAGCGCTTTGCGCGGCGATCACGATGGGCACGATGGCGAGCGAGATGAGGATCGCCACCAGCATGAAGGGCGTGGAGGTGCGCGGATCGGTCGGGATCAAGAGGAACTGCGAGCTGCCCAGGCCGATGTAGAGCACCACCATGTAGACGGCCAGCAGGGTGCCGCGCGTGGCGCGGCTCGAGCGGTCATTGAGCCAGCTCTCGGCGACCACGTAGATCGCGGCGAAACAGAGCCCGGAGACCGCCCGCAGCAGCGCCCAGGGCAGCGCCGAGATGAGCAGGCCCTGCGCCAGGATCGAGGCGCCGGCGAGCGCGGCCATCGCGGCGAAGACCCGGATGTGACCAACCCGGCGCACCAGCCGCGGCGCGAGCGCGGTGCCGAGCATGTATCCCAAGTAGTAGCACGACATGATCGCGCCTGTGAGCGGCGCGGGGAACCCCTCGAGCGTCGCGCGCAGGCTGATCACCGTGCTCTGCAGCCCGGCGCCGAGCATCAGGATGCCCATGCCGAGGAGCAGTTGCCAAGTGGCCGCGATTGCGTTGAATGGCACGGGACTCGCGCGAAGCGCTTCGAGTGAGTTGTAGAATAGTCTACCGCACGGCGGCGAGGCCGTCCGTGGCTGGCGGCGCAGAGCCCTCGGGGAATGCTCCGGCGTGATGAGCATATGAGTTTTTGCGATCGGCGTGCCTCGCGTCTCTGGCTATAGTGTGATCATGCGGCAGAATCGACGCCATCCCGGTCAGGAAACCCGGCCTTCCGGCCTCGCTCGCGCGACGGCCTACCGGCGGCTGCGCAATCCGTTCACGCCACAAGGGGCGTTTTCGGAAGACGCCGTGGCGTCGATGCACGAGAGTGCATTGAAGGTTCTGGAGACGCTCGGCATCAAGGTGCTGTTGCCGGAAGCGCGCACGCTCTATGCCCGGGCGGGTGCCCTGGTCGAGGAGGACACCGAGATCGTGAGGCTCGGACGGGACGTGGTCGCGGCGGCCCTCGAAAGCTGTCCGCGTGCGTTCGAGGGGCTCGGGGGCGACCCGGCGCGCACCGTGGACCTCGCCCCCGGCTCGGTCGTCTTCATCGGCGGCTCGAGCTGTCCCAACGTGAGCGACCTGGATCGCGGGCGCCGTCCGGGCTCGCTCGCGGATTTCATCGAGCTGATCAAGTTGAGTCAGCATTTCGACGTCCTGCACGTGCTCGGCAACCATACGGAGCCGCAGGATGTGCCCGTGCACCTGCGTCACTACGCCATGATGCGGGCGCAGCTGACGCTCTCCGACAAGATGCCGATCGTGATGGCCCGCGGTACGGGCCAGGTCACCGACAGCTTCGCGATGATTCGCCTGGCTCGGGGCCTCTCCGAAGAGGACTTCCGCCGGGGCGCCTACACGTACACGGTGATCAACAGCAACTCGCCGCGCGTGCTCGATCGCTCGATGGCGCAGGGCATCATCGATTTCGCGCGGCACGGCCAGCCGGTGATCATGACGCCGTTCTGCCTCGCGGGCGCCATGGCGCCGATCACCATCGCCGGCGCCCTGACGCTGCAGCATGCGGAGGCGCTCGCCGGCATCACGCTGGCGCAGCTCGCGCATCGCGGCGCGCCGCTCCTCTACGGCAGCTTCCTGTCCAACGTCGACATGAAGTCGGGCTCGCCCGCCTTCGGCACGCCGACGCATCTGCAGGCGACCCTGGGCGCGGGCCAGCTGGCCCGGCTCGTGGGACTCCCGTGGCGCAGCGGAGCGGGCACCGCGGCCAACGTGGTGGATGCTCAGGCGGCGCTCGAGACACAGTTCTCCCTCTGGGGCAGCGTGCTCGCGGGCGCAACCGTGTGCCTGCATGCCGCCGGTTGGATGGAGGGCGGACTGACCCACTCCTATGAGAAGTGCGTGGTGGATGTCGAGATGCTGCAGATGCTCGCCGAGCTCTGCACGGCGCCGGCGGCGGATGAGGATGCGCTCGGATACGCGGCGATCGCCGAGGTGCCGCCGGGCGGTCATTTCTTCGCGGCAGCGCACACCATGGCGCGCTATCGCACCGCCTTCTACGAGCCGATGATCGCGGACTGGTCGAACTTCGGCACCTGGACCGAGCGCGGCGCGCTCACCGCCACCGACCGGGCGCACGCCAAGTGGAAGCAGGCCCTGGCCGAGTTCACGGCGCCGCCGGCGGCGGCCGCGTGCGCGGAGCTGC
>JABBNZ010000057.1:5801-21562 GCA_019352035.1 Pseudomonadota bacterium
GCTCGATGAGTTCATCGGCCGCCGCAGCGCCGAAGGCGGCGCGGCACCTTTGACCTGAGGACTATGCGCCGGCTGCCGAATCGGCTGCGGCGCGCCGCTCGTCCTCGTCGATGTGCCGAGCCGACACGAAGTAGTGCCATGCCGCCCAGAAGCCCGTGGGCACCAGACACAGCATGGCGAGCCGCAGCGACTCGGCGTCCGCAACGTGGTGTGGCGCAAACCAGTCGCTCAGCACTCCGACCATCTGCGGCGCGATGATGAGGTTGCCGAGGTTGGCCGTGAACAGGACGGTGGCGCAGTACACGGCCCGCATCCCGGGGCGTGCCAGGTTGTTGAGGATGCCGAAGCCCGGGCCGATGTAGACATAGATCGAAGGAATGAAGAGCCAGAAGAGGGCGCGGGTGAGCGCCAGGGAATGCGTGGAATAGATGACGGCCGTGACCACCGTGGCGAGCGCGATGTTGATCCCGAGGAGGCGCAGGATGCGCCGCTGGCTCGACAGCCACGGCCGGGACAGGAGCCAGGTGCTCGCGATCATGGCCACGCTGCCGCCGATCAGGTGCACTGGGCCGAGCATGGCGCCGGCCTGATCGACGTTCAGGCCGTAGCTGCGCATCAGGAAGGCGGGCGTCCACCACATCAGGCCCCACCCCCAGAGCGCCACCACGGAGCTGCCGATGATCAGATGGACCGCGGAGGGTTGCCGCAGCATGTAGCGCATGGTCTCGAGGAAGGGCGGGGCGGCATGATGGTCCGCGCCGTCGTCGAGACCGCCACGGGGGGGCTCACGGATCGTGAGGAGGACGAGGGCGCCGACCGCGACCCCGGGGATGCCGAGCGCCAGGAACATGGTTCGCCAGCCATAGTGATAGGCGATCGCGCCCGCAATCTGCGAGCCGAGCCAGGCGCCGACCGGTGCGCCGAGCGAGAAGACCTGCAGCGCCATCGGCCGGCGCTCCGCCGGGAAGTAATCCGACAGGAGCGAGTTGGCGCCCGGCGTGCCTCCGGCCTCACCGACGCCGACGCCGATGCGCGCGCAGAGGAGCTGCCAGTAGTTGCGTGCCAGCCCGGTGGCGACCGTGAGCGCCGACCAGGCGATGAGACAGGCGCTGATGATCCGGCGGCGGCTCTTGCGGTCGATCAGCCAGGAGAGCGGAAAGCCGAAAATAACGTAGAAGATGGCGAGCGACACGCCCGTGAGGAAGGCGACATTGGCATCCGAGAGGTGCAGCTCCTTGCGGATCGGCTCCAGTACCGTCGAGATCGAGTAGCGATCGCAGATGCTCAGCGTGTACACCACGCTCATCGTGATCGCGACATACCAGCGCTCGGCGAGCGAGGTCTCGGTGCGTTTCCCGGGCCGCGCGCCGGGCGACGCTGCGGGCTCGATGTCGGTCTGCGCCTGGCTCACCTGATCTCCGGCGCCGTGCTTGCGGCGGCAGAGAGCGTCGATGTGCGCTCGCGCCGCAGGCTCGACGGTGGTGCGTCGGCGTCCTCCAGAATGAGATCGGCCGCCTTCTCGGCCACCATGAGCGTCGGCGCGTTGATGTTGCCGGACGTCACCGCCGGGAACACGGAAGCGTCGATGACTCGAAGATTGCCGACGCCGTGCACGCGCAGTCGCGAGTCGACGACGGCGTTGGCGCTGTCCGGACCCATCGCGCACGTGCCGCACGGGTGGAATACGGAGCCCGCGCGGCGGCGGAAGTCCTCGAGCACCTCCGGGTCGGAGCGGATCTGCCCGCCGGGCAGCAGCTCCGAGTCGATCACCGCGGCGAGCGGCGCCGCGGCGGCTATGCGGCGCAGCACTCGCGCACCCTCGTACACGTCCTCGAGGTCCTCCGGCGTCGACAGGCTGTTCGGTGCGATCGAGGGGCTCGCCAACGGGTCGGCACTGCGCAGGTGCACGCTGCCGCGGCTGGTCGGCCGGCACGTGTTGAATGACATGAGAAAGCCCGGGAACGGGTCGGGATTCATCAGGCGGCGGCTCGGGCCGCTGGTCGTGGTGCTGTAGCTCGCGGGATTGAAATAGACGTGCAGGTTGGGACGGGCGAGCTGCGGGCGGCTGCGCACGAAGGCTCCGGCCTGGTTCACGCTCATGGAGAGCGGACCATCGCGCCGCAAGGCGTAGCGCAGGGCGGCCCGCGCCTTGCCGAGAAAGGGCGCGAGCTCATCGTTGAGCGTCGGCACCCGGGAGCGGTAGAAATAGGACACGCAAACGTGGTCCTGCAGCCCGCGGCCGACGGCGGGCAGAGGGGCGAGCACCGGGATCCCGAGGCGGCCCACGAGCTGCGGATCGCCGATGCCGGAGAGCTCGAGCAGCTGCGGCGAGCCGATCGCGCCCGCCGACAGCACCACTTCCCGGCGGGCGGTCGCGGTAGTCCGCGTGCCGCCGCGCAGATATTCCACGCCCGTGGCCGCGGTGCCGGCGAAGAGCAGGCGGGTCGCGCGAGCGTCTTTCACGACCTGGAGGTTGTGGCGGCGCAACGCAGGCCGCAGATAGGCGCTCGCGCTCGAGACGCGCACGCCGCCGCGGATCGTCACTTGCCAGAGGCCCGCCCCTTCAGTCTGGGCGCCGTTGAAATCGCGCGTGATCGGGATGCCGGCCGCGGCGCAGGCCTCGAGGAAGCTCTTGCAGAGCGGATGGACCGCCGCCGAGGGGTCATGAACGTGTACCGGGCCTCCGGCGCCGTGGTATTCCGAGGCGCCCCAGGCGTGGTCCTCGAGCTTGCGGAAGTAGGGCAACACGTCCTGCCAGGACCATCCCGGATTTCCGGCGCCGCGCCAGTCATCGTAGTCCGAGGGCTGCCCGCGCACGAACACCATGGCGTTGATCGAGCTCGAGCCGCCGAGCACCTTGCCGCGCGGCCAGAGCGTGCTGCGGCCGTCGAGCGCGGCCTCCGGCTCCGTCCGGTACATCCAGTTGTAGCGCGGGTCGGTGAAGGTGCGCGCATAGCCGATCGGCACGCGGATCCAGGGGCTGAAGTCGCTGCCGCCGGCCTCGAGGAGGAGCACGCGATGGCGGCCGCTTGCGCTCAGGCGATTGGCGAGCACGCAGCCGGCGGAGCCGGCGCCGACGATGATGTAGTCGAATTCCCCCATCGATCCTTGGGAGCATAGTCCCCTTCGGGTCCGCGGCCGCATGCCTTTTTCCGATGGGACCATAGAAATTCTCGGCTTTCGTGCGGTGCGACCGTGTGAAAGTCTTGAGTTGCACTCGATTCGCCTGGTGTCGTAAATTCGCAACCGGCGCGTCGCGAACTCACAAGCCGCGCCGCCGCGATTACGCGAGCATCGAGCTGCATCGAGCCGTAGCGACGGGGGCGCGCGGCGAGACAGGGGGGGCCGGCCTGCCGCCGGGACGATAACAAAGTTCGAAACCTGCCGAGGTCGTCGATGAAATCGAACCACAAGCTGTCGCGCACGATCGCCGCCATCCTGAGCGCCTCGGCCGCGCACGCCGTTCTCGCCGCCAGCGCGGCGCAAACGACCCCCGAGCCCGCGCAAACGAGCGCCACCGCGGCCTCGACCGCGAGCACCGAGAGCGGGACCCTGCGGACGGTGATCGTGACCGCGCAGCGCCGCGCGCAGAACGTGCAGGACGTGCCGATCACGATCCAGGCCATGACCGGCAAGACGCTGCAGAAACTGAACGTGCAGACGTTTGCGGACTACGTGAAGTATCTGCCGAACGTCAGCACTGGCTCCCAGGGTCCGGGCATGGGCACCCTCTTCATGCGCGGACTTTCGACCGGGGTCCTCGGCACCCAGGGGCAGGGCTCGGTCGGCCTGTTCCCGAACGTCGCCGTCTACCTCGATGACCAGTCGGAGCTGCTGCCGGGCCGCGACCTCGACGTCTACGCCGTGGACCTGCAGCGCATCGAGGTCCTCGAAGGGCCCCAGGGCACGCTGTTCGGGGCGGGCGCCCAGGCGGGCGTGATCCGCTTCATCACCAACAAGCCCGAGCTCGACACCTTCTCGGTCGACGTCAACGCCGGCTACGGCATCACCGCCGGCGGTGATCCGAACACCAGCGCGAATGCGACCTTCAATTTCCCGCTGATCCACGACAAGCTGGCGGCCCGTGTCGTGGTGTTCAACGACCGGCGCGGCGGGTACATCGACAACCGGCCGGCGTACTTCGCGCGCGGCAGCCAGGACCTCGGCATCGCCGATTCCAATGGCGGGGTGGTGCCGACCAACAGCGTGGTGATCAATAACTACCAGATCGCCGCCAACAACATCAATCCGCTCACCTACAACGGCATCCGCGGGGAGCTGCTCTACAAGGTCAACGACGACTGGAGCGTGCTGCTCACCCAGATGTACCAGAACATGGACGCGCAGGGCGTCTTCTACGAGATGCCCTACGGCAGCGAGGGGGCGGGACTCACGAATCCGGGCGGCGTGCCGATCGGCGGGCAGCCGCTGCCGCCGTACTCGGTGAACCTCTTCAATCCCTCCTACGACAAGGATAAGTTCGAGAACACCGCGCTCGAGGTCCGGGGCAAGGTCGGGCCGCTGAGCCTCGTCTATGCCGGCGCCTATCTCGATCGCAACATCGAGCAGGCGATGGATTACACCAACTACGCGCGCGGGCGCTACGGGTACTACTATCAGTGCACGGGCGTCTCCTACAAGTCGACCGTTGGCAACGCCAACGCCACCTGCTATTCGCCGAGCTCGGTGTGGAAGGATACGGAGAGGGACACGCACGTGAGCCAGGAGCTGCGCCTGAGCACACCGTCGACCTGGCGCCTGCGCGGCCTGGTGGGCCTCTTCTACGAGGACTACAAGGTCTACGACGACACCCAGTGGTACTACAAGAGCGTGCCGAATTGCGCGCCCGGCGGCCCGACCTCGAACTGCTTCCTGCCGCTGCAGCCCTGGCCGGGCAATCCGACGAATAACCCCGGACTGCAGCCGAATGTCGGCTTCTTCGATGACTTCCAGCGCACCTTCATCCAGAAGGCGGCGTTCACGTCCGTCTCCTTCGACATCGTGCCGCACAAGCTGACCATCACGGGCGGCGTGCGCTATTTCCAGATGTACAACTCCGAGCTGGGCGGGGACGTCGGCAGCTTCTTCTGCAAGATATTCGATCCGAGTCAGCTTCAGGGCATGCCGACCGTCAACGGTGGCTATGCGGCATGCGGGACCAACGGCATTCCGGACGGAGCCAAATCGCCCTACGGTACCAATTTCGCGCAGCAGAACCCGCACACGCTGAAGGAATCCGGCATGCGCGGCCGCGCGGATCTGGAGTACCACGTCACCCCGGATATCCTGGTGTACTACACCTACTCGCAGGGCTTCCGGCCGGGCGGCTTCAATCGCGGCAGCTCGGATCATCTGCCGAATGCCGCGGGACAGAACCAGTACGCCACGCCGATCACCTACCTCTCCGACAATCTCACCAACAACGAGATCGGCTGGAAGACGATGTGGTTCGATCACCACCTCGAGGTCAACGGCGCGGTCTACCAGGAGAACTGGAGCAACGCCCAGGTCAGCTTCTTCTGTCCGCAGTGCGGCCTCGGCAACCTCACCTACAACACCAACGGCCCGGATTACCGGGTGAAGGGCGCGGAGCTGCAGATCGCGGCGCGCGTGTGGCATGGCCTCTCGATCAACGGCTCGGCCGCCTGGAACAGCGGCCAGCTCGAGAACTCACCATCGCTGATCGGCAATATTCCGGGCACGGCCGATTACGGCAAGCCGCTCACGACCTTCTACGTGAACGGCGTCGCGACTCCCATTCAGAACGTCTACGGAGCCCAGGGCAGCCCGCTTGCGGATTCTCCGCCGTTCGAGGGGAACCTGCGGGTGCGGTACGACTGGGTCTGGGGAAGCTACCTGCCGTACGTTCAGGTCGGCTTCCAGCACCAGGCGCACTCGCAGTCGGCGTCCGGGAACGTGGAGTCGTACGATCAGCCGGCATGGACGACCTACGACATGTCCGCGGGCGTGGCGAAGGACAATTGGACGGTGTCGCTGATCGGCACGAACATCACCAATGTGAATAAGAGCCTGTTCACCACGAGCCGGCAGTGGATCCTGACGCAGACCCCGATGCGTCCGCGGGTGATCGAGCTCACGTTCGGCTACAGCTTCTCCAAGCACGAGTGAGCGCGGGGCGGGCCGGGGCGGGAATGCGGTAGACTCCTGCCGGAGAGGCCAGAGGCTTTGGGATACCGTGCAGGCTGACAGCGCCGCTTCGCCGCGGCCCGATACCCGGGCGGCGGGCGTGCGCGACTTCCTCGAGCGCGGTCAGTTCGCCGAGGCGGCTCGCTGGGCCGAGGCGCTGCTCACCGAGTGTCCCGAGGACCGCGATCTCCTCTACATGCTCGCGGTCGCGCAGCGCTATCTGGGTAGGGTCGCCGCGGCGCTCTCGACCCTCGTGCGGCTCGAGGATCTCCATCCGGATTACCCCCGGCTGTACCAGGAAAGGGGCTACTGCCACGTCGCGCAGCGCTCGGCGGCATCCGCGATAACGGCCTTCGAGCGTGCGGTGGCCCTCAACCCGGCGCTGCCGGGGAGCTGGCGTACGCTGCAGGCGCTCTACGCGATGGCGGGCCGCCGGGCCGAGTCGGACAACGCCGCCGCTCATGTCGCCAAGCTCGCGAGTCTCCCCGCCGCCATCGTCACCGCGCGCAGCATGTTCGCCGATGGTGAGATAGAGGCGGCGGAGGCCCTGGTGCGCCGCTACCTGCTCGAGAACGGCGATGACATCGAAGGGATGCGGCTTCTCGCCCAGATCGGCATGAAGCTCGATGTGCTCGACGATGCGGAGCTGCTGCTCGAGAGCGTGCTCGAGAAAGCTCCGGACTACCGCCCGGCGCGCTATGACTATGCGCAGGTACTGCTGCAGCGACACAAGCATCGGCAGGCGCGGGAACAGATCCGCATGCTGCGGGAGGCGGAGCCTGCGGAGCGCGCCTATCGCATCACCCAGGCGACCCTCGCGACCGAGCTCGGGGAGTGCGAGCAGGCCCTGGCTGAGTATCGGCAGCTGCTCGGGGAGACGCCCGAGCACGCGGAGCTGCACCTCTCGATGGCGCACACGCTGAAGACGCTCGGCCGCCAGGCGGACGCCGTCGAATCCTACCGCCGGGCAGCGCAGGTGAGGCCCGGCTACGGCGATGCGTACTGGAGCCTCGCGAACCTCAAGACCTATCGCTTCACGGACGAGGAGCTCGCGGCCATGCGCGCCGCCGAGGCGGCGCCGCGCACGCCGCTCGCGGATCGCTTCCATCTGTGCTTCGCGCTCGGCAAGGGGCTCGAGGACCGTGGCGAGTATGCGGATTCCTTCGCGTACTACAAGCGCGGCAACGCGCTGAAGAAAAGCGAGTGCCGCTACCGCCCGGAGTTCATCGAGCGCAATACGCGCCTGCAGACCGAGGTCTGCACCGACGAGCTCTTCGCCGCGCGCCGCGGGTCAGGGAGCCCGAGCGAGGCGCCGATCTTCATCGTCGGCCTGCCGCGGGCGGGCTCGACCCTCATCGAGCAGATCCTGGCCTCGCACTCGCAGGTCGAGGGCACGATGGAGCTGTCGGACATCCCCCGCCTCGCCCAGAGCCTGCAGGGCCGCGAGAGCGGAGGGGACCGGCCGCGCTACCCGGGCGTGCTCGCCGAGCTGCCGCAGGAGGATTTCAGGCGCTTCGGCGAGCGCTACCTCGCCGACACGCAGCTTTATCGCTCAGGCAAGCCCCGCTTCATCGACAAGATGCCGAACAACTTCCGGCACATCGGCCTCATGCACCTCATCCTGCCGAACGCCAGGATCATCGACGCCCGCCGCTCGGCGATGGCCTGCTGCTTCAGCAACTTCAAGCAGCTCTTCGCCTCCGGCCAGCAGTTCACTTACTCCTTCGAGGATATCGCCCGCTACTACCGCACCTACGTGGAGCTGATGGCGCACTGGGAGCGGGTGCTGCCGGGCAAGGTGCTGCGCGTTCAGCACGAGGCGCTGGTCGGGGACTTCGAGCCGCAGGTGCGCCGGATACTCGATTTCTGCGGGCTCGAGTTCGAGCCCGCCTGCCTCGAGTTCCACAAGACCTCGCGCCGCGTGCACACGGCGAGCTCCGAGCAGGTGCGCCGGCCGATCAATACCGAAGGGCTCGAGCAATGGCGACATTTCGAGCCCTGGCTCGGGCCGCTGGCGGCAGCGCTCGGGGACCTCGCGGGGGACTGACCATGAGCGAGCCTCCGCCATCCCCGGCGCGGCGCCGCGAGCGCGGGCGCGGCGCGCGCTCCACCGGCGCCTCGCTCGCGCCCATGCCCAGGCTCACCAACCGCTGGCCGCCGCTCGAGATCCTCACCGGCGAGCAGGTGGAGCGGATCGTGGCCGCCGCCTACCGGGTGCTGGAGGAGGCGGGTCTCGAGATCCGCAGCGCGGCGGCCCGTGAGGTGTACGCCCGGGCCGGCGCTCTCGTGGACGAGGACTCGCAGATGGTCCGGCTGGGGCGCGATCTCGTCGAAGCGCATCTCGCGCTCGCGCCGGCAAGCTTCGTGCTCCACGCCCGCAACGCGGAGCGGCATCTGCAGGTGGGCGGCGACGTGGTCAACTTCGGCCCCGTCAACGGCGCGCCGCATATCAACGATCGCGAGCATGGCCGCCGCTACGGCGACATCGAGTCGTTCCGCAACATCCTGCGGCTCATCCACTCTCTCGGCGTGCTGCACTGGCAGGGCGGCATCGTCGTGGAGCCGGTCGATCTTCCGGTGGCGGTGCGTCATCTCGCCGTTTACCAGGCGCACATCGAATGCGCCGACATCGTCTGGGCCGCGCGCGGGATCGGCGGGGTGCAGGCTGAGGATGCGATAGCGATGTCCGCCATCGAGCACGGCTGCACGGTCGAGGAGCTTGCCTCGCGCCCGACCCTCATGACGGTCACCAACGTCAATTCGCCGCGCCGGGTGGACGAGGAGATCCTGGACAACATCATGGTGATGGCGCGCCATGGGCAATGCGTGGTCATCACGCCGTTCACGCTGATGGGAGCGATGGCGCCGGTGACCTTGGCCGGTGCGCTGGTGCAGCAGACCGCCGAGGCGCTCGGCATCATCGCGCTCTGCCAGATGTTGCGGCCAGGGGCACCGTGCGTCCTCGGTGGCTTCACTTCCAACGTCGACATGCGTACGGGCTCGCCCGCTTTCGGCACGCCGGAGTATGTGCACGCGGTGATCGCCAGCGCGCAGATCGGCCGGCGCCTGCGCATTCCCGTGCGCACGAGCGCCGTGAACGCCTCGCCGGTCGTCGATGCCCAGTCCACGTACGAGACGGCGTTCTCGCTGCAGGCGGCGATCCTGAGCCATAGTCATCTGGTGAATCATGCGGCCGGATGGCTCGAAGGAGGCCTTTCGGCCTCGCTCGAGAAGATCATCGTCGATGCCGAGCTGCTGCGAAACTGGGCCGAGATCTTAAAGCCGGTGAGCTTCGATGACGACGATCTCGCCGTCGAGGCCATCAAGGCGGTCGCGGTGGGCGGGCATTTCTTCGGCGAGCCTCACACGCTCGCCCGTTACCAGTCGGCGTTCTACCGGCCGCTGCTCTCGGACTGGTCCAACTTCGAGAGCTGGACGGAGGCGGGCGCGCGCAATGCGACGGAGCGGGCGACGGGAATCTGGCAGAAGCTCCTCGCCGAGTATGTGCCGCCGCCCTTGGACCCGGCCGTCAGGGAGGCGATCGCGGAGTATGTCGCGCGCAGGACGCGCGAGCTCAGCGCACCATGAACGGCGCGACGCTCTTCCCGCAACCTGCGCGGACGTATTGACGGCGGCCCGGGAAATGCCTTTCGAAGCGACGCACCGGGGCTGAAGTGTCAGAGCTCGCGAAAGACATGGGCACCATGAGCCCCTGGATCGCGAACGCTCGCATGTACTCGGTGACGCCTGAGGTCGAGGCGCTCTGGCGCCGGCTTCTCACGCAAGTGGCCGATGAAGCGGGCGTCGCGCTCGAGTACCTGCCGTATCCGGCCCCGCGGCCGCTCGAGGATCTCTGGTCGCGGACCGATCTCGGCGCGGTGCTCATGTGCGGCTATCCCATCGCGCTCGGGCTCGCGCCGGTGCAGCCGCTTGCTTCGCCGATTCCGCGAGCGCCATGGGCCGCGAGGCGGGCGGTCTATCGGACGGACCTCATCGTTCGGGAGGACGCGCCCTACGAGCGTTTGGAGGAAACGTTCGCCGGCCGTGCCGGCTGGACGGTCGCGCACTCACACTCCGGCTTCAATGCGCTTCGTCATCATCTGCTCGCTTACCGCAGTGCGCAGCGTCCGACGCTATACCGTGAGATGGTCGGCAACCTCGTGACCGCGCGCAATGTGCTAGATGCCGTGCGTGAGCGGCGCATCGATGTGGGTCCGCTCGATGCCTATTGGCACATGTTGATTGCGCGGCACGCGCCCGGGCTCTGTGAGGGCGTGCGCGTGCTGGTCTCGACGGCGCTTGCGCCCATGCCCGCTTTCGTCGCGGCTGCCGGCATTCCAGCGGCCGCCGTGGAGCGGCTTCGCGGCGCGTTCACGAGCGCGGCGAGGAGGCCCTGGTTCGCGGAGCTGGCCGGTCCCCTGATGATCGAGGGATTCGCGCCGGCGAGCCGGGCGATGTTCGATCCGGCGCTGGCATGGGATCGGGAGGCGAGGGCAGCGGGCTACGAGACGCCGGCGTAGCCTGACTTCACGCGCTCACTGCCGGCACGCGTCCAGTCGGATGCAGCATCACATGGTGACGGCGGAAGAGATAGCGCCGCGCGACATCGAAGTAGGTGCGATAGACGAGGCCGCCGTTCTCCGCGATGAGGCGCTCGCGCTCCTTTCGGTAGCGGGCCGGGCATTGATACCAGGGGATGCCCGGGGACTCGTGGTGCAGCGAGTGCAGGTTGTTGAAGAGGAAGAGGGGCCCCAGGATCCACGAGCTCTCGACGATGGCGATGCGCTCGCGCACGCCGGGCCGGGCGCGATGCTCGGCGAATGACCGGATCAGCTGAATGGCGTTCGCCGGCACCACCATCCCGATGAAGTACAGCCAGAGCGGGATGCCGCAGACGGCCGTCACCCAGTAGAGGACGGGGATGCACCAGAGCAGATGCTCCGCCCAGGCCGCGCGGATGCCGGGGCGATTGCGCCAGGCGTTGCGCAGGTCCCAGCGCAGGTACATCCCGATGCGCAGAAAGGACCCGACGATGAGCCGCCCGGCGAAGGTCTGCTCGATGCGCAGGGCGAGGCGCATCAGCGGGCTCAACCGCTCCCAGTCCTCGGCCGTCCAGTAATACGATTCCGGGTCATCGATGGGGTCCGTCAGCCGCGCATCGAAGTGATGGGCGTGATGCAGGTCGCGATAGCGCTGGTAGGGGATCCACAACCCGAGGGGGACGATGGCGAGCAGGCGGTTCACCGGCTTCCAGCGCGTGGGATGTCCGTGGACGATCTCGTGCTGCAGGGAGCTGTGCAGGGTGATGAGGATCGTGGTCAGCGGCGCGACGATCGCGAGCGGCCAGTGCCCATACCTCGAGGTGGCCGCGAGCCATCCGCCATACGTGACGAAGAGCAGCAGCAGCGTAGGGAGCTCGACCGCAGGCCGAGCGGGGTGGGGACCAGATGCCACGGTCGGATTAAAGCGCACGTCTGGAATCGGTGACACCGAAACCTACAACTTTGCCCCGCTATTGTAACACCGGCCCGTTGAGTCAACGGGCGCAATTGTTGACGGGAGTCGCGCCTTTTCAATCCCGTGGCGCCCGCGGACAGCGGTATCCGCATGTTGCCATGGACGCCCGTCCACCCCTGACCATGAAGCGGCACGAGCAGGCGCCCCAGGCACAGGGATGTGCCCCGCCGCCGCAGGGCGAGGCGGTGCCTTTTGGCGAAGCACCGCTTCGCCCGCCGAGCGCCGTTGAGCCAAAAACCACGCTTTTTGGCTCAACGGCGCTGGGCGGGGCAGGAGCCCCGATCCAGCGCTTCCTAATAGTTGCGGTACAGCCGCCGCTCCAGCGCCGCCACCCCGTCGTAGAGAAGGACGGCCATCAGTCCCGTGGCGAGGCCGCCTTGCAGCACGAAGGCGGTATTGTTGGACAGGAGGCCTGCGATGATGACCTCGCCCAGGCCCTTGGCGGCGACGGTCGAGCCGATGGTCGCGGTGCCGATATTGATGACCAGGGAGATGCGAATTCCCTCCAGAATCAATGGCATGGCAAGCGGAAGTTCGACCGAGAACAGCCGCTGGCGGGCGCTCATGCCCATGCCGCTTGCGGCCTCGAGGACGGCGGCCGGACAGCTTCTCAAGCCGACGACCGTGTTCTCGAATATTGGCAGCAGCCCATAGAGGAAGAGGGCGATCAGCGTCGGCTTCTCGCCGAAGCCGATGAGCGGCACCGCCAGCGCCAGGACGGCGACGGGCGGGAACGTCTGGCCGAAGTTGACGAGCGCCCGCGACAGCGGCAGAAACTCCGCCCCGCTCGCCCGGGTCACCAGGATCCCGAGCGCGACGGCGACCACGGTGCTCCCCAGGCAGGCCGCGAGCACCGTGGTGAGGTGCGCGAGCGCGAGCATTGCGAGATTGCCCTGATCGTAGATGGCCGGGGCTCCCCCGTGAGCGAGCGGCGCGAACAGCGGCGCGAAGCGCTGCGGCACCAGCAAAAACGCCAGCAGCAGGCCGAGCGCGCCGAGCCGCAGGACCGTTGCGGCGCGGCGCATCAGCGCGCCCGCGCGCGGGCCAGGATGGCGGCGACGGTGAGTCGTCCGCGGGGCGTGCCGTCACCGTCGATGACGGTGGCGCTCTCGCTGCCGTGCCAGAGGAGCTCGGAGAGCACCACGCGCAGCGACGCCGAGGCCGGAACGGCCGGGCCGCCCGTCCCGGCCTCGCCCGGCGTCAGGGGCAGCGCCGCCTCGCCGGCCGTCGTGAGCGAGAGCAGCCGCATCGCCCGCTCGGCGCTGCCGGTCATGCGTGCGACCAGCGGATCGGCCGGATGGGTCACCAACACCTCGGGCCGATCGTACTGCAGCACTCGTCCCGCGCTCATGACGGCGACACGGTCGCCGAGCCGGAACGCCTCGTCGATGTCATGGGTGACGACCACCATCGTCGTGCCGAACTTCCGTTGGATCTCGAGCAGGTCGTCCTGCGCCTTCTCCCGGATGATGGGATCGAGCGCTCCGAACGGCTCGTCCATCAGCAGCACCGCCGGCTCGGCGGCGAGCGCCCGCGCCACGCCGACCCGCTGCTGCTCGCCCCCGGAGAGTTGGTGCGGGTACTTTCCCGAGTAGACCGCCGGATCGAGCTGCAGCGCCTCGAGGAGCTGCGCGACCCGCGGGCGGATCCGATTCTCGTCCCAGCCGAGAAGGCGCGGTACCGTCGCGATGTTGTGCGCGACCGTGCGGTGCGGGAAGAGCCCGTACCCCTGGATCACGTAGCCGATGTGGCGCCGCAACCGATGCCCGGACTCGCTCGCCGTGTCGCGGCCGTCGATGAGCACACGGCCGCTCGTCGGCTCGATGAGCCGGTTGATCATCCGCAGCAGCGTCGACTTACCCGAGCCCGAGGTGCCGACGATCACCGTGATGGAGTCGCGCTCGATGGTCATCGAGACGCCATCGACGGCGGCGATCGGGCCGTAATGCTTGGTGAGGCTCTCGATGACGATCATTGCCGCGCCCGATCCAGGACTTCGATGAGGGCATCGAGCAGCACCGCCGCTGAGAATGCGAGCACCACCGTGGGAATTGCTCCGAGCAGCACGAGATCGGTGGCCATCTCGCCGATCCCCTGGAAGATGAACGTGCCGAAGCCGCCGCCGCCGATGAGCGCCGCGATGGTCACGAGCCCGATGTTCTGCACGAGGACGATGCGGATGCCCGTGAGGATGACGGGCAGAGCGAGAAGGAGCTCCACGCTGGTCAGCGTCTGCCAGCGGGTCATGCCCATGCCGAGGGCCGCTTCGACCGTAGCGGGCGAGACACGCTTGAGGCCGGCGACGGTGTTGGCAACGATCGGCAGGAGCGAGTAGAGAAACAGCGCGAGCACTGCCGGGGCGGCGCCGATGCCTCGGATGCCGACCGCCGCGGCGAGGGGCACGTGCGCCGCGAGCGCCCCGAGCGGGGCCATGAGGATGCCGAAGAGCGCGATGGAGGGCACCGTCTGGATGACATTGAGCGCGCCGAGGAGACCCGGCTTGAGGCGCGGCGCACGGTGGCAGAGGATTCCGAGCGGCAGCGCCACGATGACGGCGGCGCCCAGCGAGCCCACTGAGAGCAGGACCTGCTGCCGCGCGGCGAGCGCGAACGCCGAGGCATGCAATGAGTATTCGCGCACGATCGACACATTGTCGAAGGTGCCGTGCGTCAGGGCGAGCCCGGCTGCGCCCAGGAACAGGCCGAGCAGCAGCACGCGCACGCCGGGGCCCGGACGCATGCGTGTGATCGCATCCGTCGCGAGCAGCCCGAGCGCCGCGGCCAGCAGCCAGAATCCTCCCCCGGGCGCGACCCGCACAATGATGTTGTGAGGAGGTGTCAAGGCGTTCGCCGCGGCCGCCAGCGCCATTGCCAGACCCACGATCCCACCGAGCGCCGCCGCGAGGCGCAGCGGCCCGTTGGCGATGAGGAGTGCCACGGCTGCCACGGCGGCGAGCATCGCCTCGAAGCCCAGAGAGGCCCATAGTGGCAGAACCTGTGCGACTGAGCGCGAATCGCCGGGCACTATGCGGTTGGCCTTGAAGAGCACGAAGGGGAGCAGGAAGAGCCCGGCGGCACCGAGGAGTGTCAGCAACGCTCCCAGGCGGTCGATGCCGGCGAGCACGGCGGTGTGCCGCGCGGCGGCCGGCCGGCGCATCAGCAACCCGGGCGAGCTCATTTCAGCAGGCCTTTTTGCCGCAGATAATCCCTGGCGACCGCCTCGAGCGGCTCGCCGTCGACCTGCATGCGCTCGTTGAGGCGCTGCAGCGTTTCGCGATCGAGGCTCTCCATGAGCGGCTTGACCAGCGCGGCGATGCCGGGATATTCGCGCAGAACGGCCGCCCGGAGCAGGGGAACGGGCGCATAGACGGGCTCCACGTGCCGGTCGTCCTTGAGGACGATGAGCTTGGCCGCGGTAATTCCCCCGTCGGTGCTGTAGACCATCGCCGTGTTGGTGCCGTCCGTGCGCGCGGCCGCGGCCGCGATCATGGCCGCGGTTTCCCCGCCAGCGAGGACGATGAGCTGGTCCGAGCGAAGCCTGAAGCCATAGGTCCGCTCCAGCGAGCGGAGCGTCCCGGCATTGGCGAACTCCGCCGAGCAGGCGAGCACGACGTGGCCGCCCGCGCGGACCCAGCGCGCGAAATCACTCATGGTGCGCAGATGGTACTTCGCCGCCACGTCCCGCCGCACCGCGAGCGCCCAGGTGTCGCTCGCGGGCGCGGGGGTGAGCCAGACGATCCGGTGCTTCGCCAGATCGAGCCGTGCGCCCAGCTGGTAGCCTCGCCGCAGGCTCTTCCACGCGGGATTCGAGGGCATGTCGAAAAAGATGGCGCCATTACCGGTGTAGTCGACGTAAAGGTCGATTTCCCCGTCGAGCAGCGCCCTGCGCACCACCGGCGTCGCGCCGAGCCGCATGCGGTCGACGGTCGGGATCCCGGCGCCCTTCAGAATCATCCCGATCATCTCTCCTATCAGCGCCGACTCGCTCGAGAGCTTCGAGGAGACGATCACGGCGGGCGCGGCCCGCGCAGGAGCGCAGACGATGAGAACGAGCGCGGCGGCGATGCAGAGCGACTTCAGGTTGCGCGCCACCGATGA
>JABBNZ010000195.1:0-1234 GCA_019352035.1 Pseudomonadota bacterium
ACTACAATCCCCCCAGGGAATGGTACGTTACTCTGCGGGTACGCATGGGCGAGTAGGCTCGCGTAGGCCGGCTGCAGTCGGTCTCTGGCGGGGTTTGCTTGCGCATGGTTTTCATCAGCTGCTACGAGGGCTGCATATGAGATACCGACCATCATTCGCATCGCGACCGGCATGCGGCGCATCGTGGCTGCCGCTCGCGCTCTCGGTCCTCGTCATGCTCTGTGTCGGGCGCGCATACGCGGGGGGAGCCCGCTCTGCGGCCGTGAGCTGCGCGAGTCTGGCCACGCTGCATCTCAAACATACGCAGATCCTGAACGCCACGCATCAAGACGCATCGTCCACTCTCCCTGCGTACTGCAATGTCGTCGGCGTCATCGATGAGAGGGTCAGCTACCAGGATCCCGATCATTTCACCTACGGCATCGTCTTCGAGCTGAACCTTCCGGACAAGTGGGTCGGGAGGTTCGAGGTGACCGGAGGCGGCGGGCTCGACGGCAGTGTGAGCAATCCGACGGGATTCTTCGGAACGGATCTGGCGCAGGGATGGGCCGTTGCCGCCGATGACGGCGGTCATGAGAATCCGCCTGCCGCCGCGCCGCCGTACTCGCCCCCGACGGGCGTCACCTGGCAGGACGCGGACGACCATGCGGGCGGTACCGCGCACTTCGGGATCGATGAGCAGGCCCGGGAAGATTACGGATTCAACGGCATCCTGCAGACGACCCTGGTCTCGCGGCAGATCATCGCGCATTACTATGGCGATGAGCCGGAGCATTCCTACATCTGCGGATGCTCGAACGGCGGCAGGGATGCCATGATGGCCGCGGAGCGCTTTCCGAGCCTCTTCGACGGCGTATTCGCGGAGAATCCGGGCTTCAACCTGCCGCAGGCGGCGATCGCGGAGGCCTGGAACGAGCAGGCGCTCGCGCCGCTCGCCAGCTCGAAGGATGCGAACGGCGAGCCCGATCTGAGCACGAGTTTCACGAATGCCGACCTCGAAGTGGCATCGGCTGCGATCCTGAGCGCGTGCGACCGGCTCGATGGCCTGGTCGACGGCATCGTGGACGACTATACCGATTGCACGGACCGCATCGTATATCCGGCGCTCAGCCGCTTCACCTGTGCCCCCGGTCAGGCGCCGCACAGCGGGGTGTGCCTCACCGCGGCGCAGGTGGAGGCGCTCAAGAAGATTTTCGCCGGCCCGCACAACTCGGCAGGCAAGCCCCTCTACTCG
>JABBNZ010000195.1:1244-3469 GCA_019352035.1 Pseudomonadota bacterium
CTTCCGATCTATGTATCGTTCTTTGGAAACCCAGCCTACAACACCGCGGCCAATCTCACGCTCGGGGCGTCCGCGATCCCGATGGTCTTCACGACGCCGCCGGTGGTCACGCCGGTGAACGGGCCGGATTCGCAGGAAGGGTTCGTCCTCTCGTACAACTTCGATACCGACGCTCCCAAGATATTCGCCAGGGCTCCCGGCTATCCCCTGAGCGCAATGCAATTCATGTCGGCCGCTTCAACCCGCCTTCGCGCCTTCGAGCGCCACGGCGGGCGGATGATCATCCTGGACTCGGTGAACGACGGCATCTTCTCCGGCGCCGCCATCGTCAAATGGTATGAGAAGCTCGCGGCTGAGCATCGGGATGCCCCGAGGTTCGTGCGGCTGTTCATGGTGCCGAACATGGCGCATTGCGGCGGCGGCCCGGCGACCACGAGCTTTGGAGCCAATGCGCTCGCCGCTCTGACCGGGTGGGTCGAGGGCGGTGAGCCTCCGGGCAGGATCGTGGCGCGCAATACCGATCGGGTCTCGCCCTTTCCGAACGGGGGTCTGTTCGATCCGCGCGTGGTGGAGAACTTTCCGACCGGCGGCACGCGGCCCCTTTGTCCATTTCCCGCGCAGAGTCGCTACAAGGGACACGGCTCGACCGCCGATGCAGGCAATTTTGCCTGCGTCGTGCCGCATGAGCAGCGCAAGGAGGACTGGCACGACGCCGATTGAGCGCAGACCGAGCGACGGTTCGGCAACCCGGCCAATCGGCTAGGCTCGTATCGCGATGCCGTCCCCGCCTCTTGCGCTGCGAGTCGATACGCTTGCGCTCCGGTACGCGCGCGACGTGTCGATCCGGCGCTAGATTCCCCCGCATCAGGGCGACAGCCAATACGGGCTGCCGCGTTGTCGCGAGGGGGCTGCAGTATGAACAGGCTCGAGTCGCCGAAGGGCTTTCCGCTGCCGAGCTCGCTCGCGGTGGTCGCGGGCACCGAGCGCGCGCAGGCGGCGTACCCCTATACGGTGCAGTTCGGCCCCGGCGACGACCAGCGCTTCTGGTTCTATAACTCCATGCATTTCCCCGAGCCCATGTCCTGCTTCGACATGGTCACGGCGGAAGCCGCGTATTGCGCACTCGGCGCGGCCAATACCCGGGTGCACTGCCTGCCCACGACGCTCGGGATCGACCATCGGATCATCAACGGGCGTGTCTACATCGGCGGCAATGCCGTCACGGATCCGCAGGAGATCGCCCGCCGCACGCAGGAGTTCCAGCAGCGGGCGTTCTACTACTACGAGAATTGGGAGACGCTTTACGCGCAATGGAAGCGCAAGATGCTCGCGCTCATCCGCGAGGCGCAGGCACTGCCCAAACCCGCGCTGCCGGAATTCGAGCCGCTGGAGCACGTGCGTGCCGGACGCGGAATCGCCTCCAACCATTATCTGCTCGTGACGTATCAGCGCACGCTCGAGGGATATTTCCGGATGTGGCACCACCACTTCGAGTTCCTGCTGCTCGGCTACGGCGCCTATCTCACGTTCTTCGCCTTCTGCAAGAAAGCCTTCCCCGAGATCCAGGATCAGACGGTGGCGCGCATGGTGGCGGGTATCGAGGCGGAGATCTTTCGACCGGATGACGAGCTGCGGCGCCTGGCGCGCCGCGCCGTGGAGCTGGGCGTCGATGGCCGGTTCACTGACGGCGTGCCCGCGGAGAGCATCATCCGCTCGCTCGAGCAGGCGGGAGCTCCGGGCGAGGAGTGGCTGAGAGAGCTGGCGGCCTCCCGCGACCCGTGGTTCAACATCAACGTCGGCGACGGGTTCTACCATTATCACCGCTCCTGGAACGATGACCTCTCGATGCCCTTCGCGGGGCTTCCCGGCTACATCGCGCGCGTCAAGGCGGGTGAGAGCGTGGCGCGTCCGTTCGAGAAGCTGCAGGACGAGCGGCGGCGGCTCATCGCCGATTACCGGGAGCTCCTGGGGAGCGAGGAGGAGCGCGCTGCGTACGATCAGATGATTACGCTCGCGCATCGCGTGTTCCCCTATGTCGAGGGGCACAAGTTCTACTGCGAGCACTGGTATACGAATCTCTTCTTCAACAAGATCCGGGAGTTCGGTGCCCTTCTGGCCGCGCACGGATTCTTCGCCGATGCCGAGGATGTCTTCCATCTGACCCATTACGAGCTCGAGTTGGCGATCATCGACCTGATGAACGCCTGGTCGACGGGCTCGCCGCC
>JABBNZ010000196.1 GCA_019352035.1 Pseudomonadota bacterium
GTTGGTGGTCGCGTCGTACACCATGCTGGCGCCCGAGCGGGCCGCCGGTCCCGACGTAGTGATCCTGGATGCGGCGCTTCCGGTCGCGTCCCTGGTGGGTGCCGCGCGCCGGGCCCTGGAGCGCTGAGCCGTACCCGGGCGCCGCTCCCGGCTCCGGTGCCAGACTCGCCTCCCGCCATGGGATCCAATCCTGAAGCGGGTCCGGCTCAACGGCGCCACGCCGGCAAGCAGCACCTGCCGCTCAAGATCACCACCATCTCCTGGTGGGACCTCGCCCACACGCTGGGGCCCATTCTGCTCGCGAGCGCCGCCGCCATCTGGCTGGCATTGCACTTCGTGCAGCCGGCGCTGGGAGGGGCCCGTGCTGAATGTGGCTGACGACCGTGAACGTGGCGCTCGAGGGGAGGGCGGTGCCGGCGGCGGCGCTGACGGCCGCCGGCAAAGGATCGAGGAAACCGTAGGTGGCGATCTCGGTGGATCGGTATACGCCCCGATGGCACTCGCGCTGCAGCAGGGCGAGATAGGGCGTCTGAGCGAGCGTCTGCTGCTCGCTCTGTTGGATCCGGCTCTCGATCGCAATGCCGGCCAGTCAGGCGATGCCCGGATACGCCAACACGATGACACCCCCGAGAGCGAGCAGGGTCTTGGTCGTTCTGCTCACTGCGCGTCTCCCTCGAGGCTTCGCTGCCTTCCCTGAAGGTATCACATCAACCTAACCGCCGACCCCCGAAATCCTCGCCGACAGCTCCCACAGGCGCGTGGCATCCTCGTCGCTGCGCGCCGCGAGTGAGGGTTGGACCGGGGCACATCGATCGAAATACGCGCCGCTGCGGCCGGCCACCTCGAGTGAGCTCGCGAGGTAGACCATGGTCTTCGCGCCCTCGGCCGGCGAGAGCGCGAAGAGCCGCTTGGCGATCGCAATGCCGGTCCGCAGCACGCCGCCCGCATCGTCCCCGAACCGGGTCGCGACGAACCCCGGGTGCAGGCAGTTGGCCGTGACATCCGTCCCCGCGAGGCGGCGCGCGAGCTCGCGCGTGAAGAGGATGTTGCAGAGCTTGGTGGTGCCGTAACCCCTCGCGCCCTTCTGATCCTGCAGCCGCCCGAAGTCGAGCCGCGCGCGCCGATGGGCCTCCGATGCCGTCGAGACGATACGGGCGGCGCCGGCGGCGCGCAGCCGCTCGATGAGCAGGTTGGTGAGGACGAAGTAGGACAGGTGGTTGGTCGCGAACATCAGCTCGAGACCGTCCTCGGTCTTGCGGTTATGCGCGGCGATGAGGCCGGCGTTGTTCATCAGGATGTCGATCCTCGGCTCGGCGGCGGCAATCTCCGCGGCGACGCGCTTCATCTCGCCGAGACGCGAGAGATCGGCGTAGAAGGCGCCGTGCGCCTGCCCGGAATTCGCGGCGCGCAGGTCGCGCAGCGTCTCCTGTGCGCGCCGCCTGTCTCGAGCGATGATCACGATGCGCGCGCCCTGCTCGGCGAGGCTCCGAGCTGCGACGGCGCCGATTCCAGAAGTCGCGCCAGTGATGACTACCGTCTTGCCTTGCATGCCGGCAGTGTACTCCCGGGGGCGCCGGGCCGAGATCGAGCCCAAGCGCCGCCAAAGGCCGCGCGGGTGGCGGAGCCGGCCCATACGAAGTAAGCTTCTTGTTTGCCCGCGCCCCAAGCGCTCTTTGAATCCGAGGATGGAAAAGCAAGAACTGCGGGCCGCCGCGTCGCTGGCGGCAGTGTTTTCGGTGCGGATGCTGGGTCTTTTCATGATCTACCCGGTGTTCGCCGCGTTCGCGCGACAGCTGCCGGGCGTCACGCCCTACAAGATCGGACTCGCGCTCGGCATCTACGGGCTCAGTCAGGGCCTGCTGCAGATGCCGTTCGGACTTCTCTCCGACCGCGTCGGGCGCAAAGTCATGATCGTGCTGGGCCTCCTGATCTTCGCCGTCGGAAGCGCCGTCGCCGCGAGCTCGACCACGATCGACGGGATCATCTGGGGACGCGTGTTGCAGGGCGCCGGGGCGGTGGGCTCGGTGATTCTCGCGCTGGTCGCCGATCTCACGGCGGAGGAGAACCGCACCAAGGCGATGGCGCTCGTCGGCATGACCATCGGCTTCTCGTTTCTCGTGGCCATCGTGGCGGGGCCCGCGGTCGCCGGCTGGATCGGTGTCCTCGGGATCTTCTGGCTGATGGCCGCGCTGGCACTCGTCGGCATCGCCATCACGCTCTTCGTCGTTCCCGCGCCCCGCCGGTCGCGCATTCACCGTGAGGCGGAAGCGGTCCCGGCGCTTCTCGGCTCGATACTGCGCAACCCGGAGCTCCTGCGCCTCGATTTCGGGATCTTTGCGCTGCACGCCATGCTCACCGCCAGCTTCCTGGTCGTGCCGGGCCTGCTGCGCGGGGCGCTCGGGGTGAGCAGCCGCGATCAGTGGATCGTGTACCTGCCCGTGCTGTTGGTGTCGGTAGCTATCATGGTGCCGGCGATCATCATCGCCGAGCGCCACCGGCGGATGAAGGCCGTGCTCGTCGGCGCGGTCGCGGCGCTCGCGGTCAGTCAGCTCATGCTCGCCGTGGGCGGTCACGATGTCTACGTGCTGATCGCGGCGATCACCATTTTCTTCACCGGCTTCAACATCATGGAGGCGAGCCTGCCCTCGCTCGTCACCAAGACGGCACCGTCCGGCTCCACGGGCACGGCGACCGGCGTTTACTCCAGCTTGCAGTTTCTCGGCATCTTCGTCGGCGGGGTGGTGGGCGGCTGGGTGAATCAGACCCACGGCATGGCCGGGGTGTTCATCTTTGCCGGCATACTCGCGGCGATCTGGCTGCTGGCCGCGGCGACGATGCGCCCGCCGAGTCATCTCACCACTCGCCTCGTGCGTATCGGCAACCGCTCCGCGGCCGATGCGGGCCGGCTGTCCGCGCAGTTGCTCCAGGTGCCCGGCGTCGCCGAGGCTCTGGTGGTCCCGGAGGAGGGGCTCGCTTACCTTAAGGTCGATTCGAAGATCTTCGATCGCGCCCAGGCGGAGTCGGTCGCCGGCGCCGCATACGAGGCGGTCTGATCCATGTACCGGGAGCAACGCTGGACTTCGGCCGATGGTCTCGAGCTCTACTGCAGAGTCTACGATGGGCCTGCGGCCGCGCCGCGAGCGCTCACGGTGTTGTGCCTGCCGGGGCTCACCCGCAACAGCCGCGACTTCGAGGCCCTGGCGCCGCATCTTGCGGCGAATTATCGCGTGGTCTGTCCCGACCTGAGGGGCCGCGGCTTCTCGGCCCGCGATCCGCAATGGCACCACTATCACCCGGGCACGTACCTCGCGGACCTGCAGCGCCTGCTCGAGGTGCTCGAGCTCCGGCGCGTGGCGATCGTCGGCACTTCGCTCGGAGGGATTCTCGGCATGATGTTGGGCGCCACCGCT
>JABBNZ010000058.1:0-19553 GCA_019352035.1 Pseudomonadota bacterium
CCTCGATCTGTCGGAGTTGCAGCTCGAGCACGAATTGCAGCGTCTCTCCTATCACCGGGTGTCCGATTTGGCGCAGGCCGGCAGCTACCGGGTGAGCGGCGATCGCATCGATGTCGAGCTGCGCCCCGCCCGGTTCGCCGACGGCAGCCGGCCGGCCATGGCGCTGCAGGTCATCTTCGGGCCCACCGGCATCCAGGACATGCGCGGTGCCGCGGGCCGCGAGGTGCCGGTGATCCGGCTCGATCCGCTGCTGATCGGCAGCATCTTTCCGAGCGATGGCGTGGACCGGATCGTGGTGACTCCGCAGCAGGTGCCGCCGCTCCTGCCGGCAGCCCTGAAGGCGGTGGAGGACCGCAGCTTCGATACCAACTGGGGCGTCGATCCCCTGGGGATCCTGCGGGCGGCCTGGGTGGATCTGCGCTCGCATCGGATCGAGGAGGGCGCGAGCACGCTGACTCAGCAGCTAGTGCGCAGCTACTTCCTCTCGAACCGGCAGACGTTCGGGCGCAAGATCCGCGAGGCCATCATGGCGGTCGCGCTCACAGAGCATTTCAGCAAGGCGGATCTCATGAACGCCTATATCAATGAGATCTTCCTCGGCCAGGACGGCAACCGCTCGATCCACGGGTTCGGGCTGGCAAGCGAGTTTTATTTCGGCAGGCCGCTGTCCGAGCTCGATCTGCCGCAGATCGCGACGCTGGTCGCCATCGTGCGCGGACCCACCTACTACGACCCGCGCCGGCATCCGCGCCGGACGCTGGCGCGGCGCAATCTGGTGCTGAAGATCCTGGCTCAGCAGGGAGTCGTGAGGAGTGCGCAGGCACGGGGCGCGCAGCGCCGGCCGCTCGGGGTCACCCGGGGCGCCTCGGGCGCCTATTACCCCTCGTATCTCGATCTCGTACGCCGCACGCTGCGGCGCGATTATCCGGAGAAGGAGCTGACGGAGGCGGGTCTTCGGATCTACACGAGCCTGCAGCCGCGCGTGCAGGAGCTCGCCGAGCGAGCGCTCGATGCGCATCTGCACGCGCTGGACAAATCGCATCACCGCCGCGATGAGACGCTGGAAGGCGCCGTGGTCGTCACATCGCCGCAGAGTGGCGATGTGCTCGCCATCGTGGGCGGCCGGGAAGCCGATTTCGACGGCTTCAATCGCGCGCTCGATGCGCACCGCTCCATCGGCTCCCTGGTCAAGCCTTTCATCTACCTGACGGCGCTCGAGACGGGCCGCTACACCGCGGCGACGGTCGTGCAGGATCAAGCGGTGAGCATCAAGCTCGCGAACGGGCGCTACTGGCGACCCCACAACTACACGCGCCGCACTTATGGACCGGTGCCGCTCGTGCGCGCCCTGGGTGATTCGCTGAACCTGGCCACCGTCGGTCTCGGCATGGACCTCGGGCTCGGCAAGGTGACGCGCACCCTGCAGCGCTTCGGTCTGCAGCAGGCGCCGGATCAGGTGCCGGCAATGCTGCTGGGGGCCATCGACATCTCACCATTCCAGGTCGCGCAGCTCTACAACGGGCTCGCGAACGGGGGATTCCGTACGCCGCTGCGGGCCGTGCAGGCCGTGGTGAGCGCGGACGGCACGGGCGGCGGGGCCCGACGCGGCCTGCCGCTCAAGGCCTTTCCGGTGCGGGTGACGCAGGTCGCCCCGGCGGCGGATGTCTACCAGGTCGAGAGCATGATGGAGCAAGTCGTCACTCACGGCACCGGAATGCCTGCCCTGCGCATCCTGCCGCCCGGGCTCGTGACCGCGGGCAAGACGGGCACCTCTTCGCAGGATCGCGACAGCTGGTTCGCGGGGTTCTCGGGCGGAGATCTCGCGGTGGTCTGGGTGGGGTACGATCACTATCAGCCCACCGGGCTCACGGGCTCGGAGGGCGCGCTTCCGGTGTGGGCTCATCTGATGGCATCTCTCGGGACGCCCTCGCTCGAGATGCCCGCGCCCGAGGGCGTCACGCCGACCTGGATCGATTACCTGACGGGGATGGGAGCGCCGCCCGGCTGTCCCGGCGCCGAGCCGGTGCAGGTGGCATTGCCCGCGGGCACGCAGGTGCCGCCGATGCCGGGCTGTGGCAGCGGCACCACGGTGGGGACGGTGTTGGAGCGGGCCGGGCAGTGGCTGCACCGGTTGGTTCATTGAGGTGTTGATGTCATGAAGATGACGGCAGGCGTCCTCGCGCTCAGCGGATTGCTCGCAGGCTGCTCGTTGCTGAGCCCGCCGCAAGGCATGGGCGGCTACCCGCAGCCGCAGGAGCGCGCGGCACCGCCGGCGCGCGCGTCAGGTTCGAATGCTGCCGTGCCGGCGGCACAGCCGGCACCCTTCCAGGGCTCGCCCGCCCAGCCGCAGCCGCCCGCGGCCCCGATGCAGAGACAATTCAGCCTGGGGCCGGCCGCGACGGCGCTGGTGGGCGAGGCACACGCCCAGGAGCACAGCCGCGACTTCGGACTGGCGGCGCAGACGCTGGAGCGGGCGCTGAGCATCGAGCCCCGCGACCCACTCGTGTGGATCGAGCTGGGACGCGAGAACATTCTCGCCGGCAACCCGGCCCAGGCATACGGGATGGGGCGCAAGGCGTTGTATCTCGCCAGCGGCGACCCCCACACGCAGGCGCGCGCCTGGCAGCTGATCGCCGCATCCCTGCGCGAGCAGGGCCGCAACTCCGAGGCGTACGCGGCCGAGGAGAAAGCGGCCGCGATCAGTCAGAACTGATGTTCCGCGGGCACAGGGACGTGCCCGCCGCCGAAGGTGGCGGACCGTTGAGTGAAAAAGCCGCGCCTTTGGCTCAACGCGCGCCGGTCCGGGCAGGGTGCGGCGCATGCGTCGCACGGGTGGCCATGGACGGATACCCCGGGCAGGCCCTGTTGGACCGGGGGGTGCGCGGAGCAGGGACTGCGCAGCGCAATGCCGGATCCAGCGCCTAAAACAAAGGTCGCCAGAGGCGCCAGAACACCGCCTCGAGATGCTGCCACGGTCCCTGTTGGTGCACGATGCGCCAGTCGATCCGCCGCGCTTGCGCCATGTCCGAAAGCATGTCGCGCTGAATCTGTTCCGCGGTCGAGACGCCGAGAACCACGACGTCGACCTCATCGTTGAAGAGAACGCTGCGCTGATCGAAGTTCGATGAGCCGACGAGCGACCATACGCCGTCGATCACCACTGCCTTGGAATGCACGATGCCCGTGCGCCGCTCGTATACCTTCACGCCCGCCCGCAGCAGCTCTCCATAATAAGAGCGTTGGATGGCAAGAACCTCCGGCACGTCAGTGTGGGACGGCAGGAGGATGCGTACATCGACGCCGCGACGGGCCGCGTCCTTTAGGGCGGTTAGCTCCTGATGCGTGGGAACGAAATAAGCCGCCGTCATCCAGATGCTGCTTTGCGCAGTCCGCATGGCCGTCAACACCGTCGCGTAATATCGGCTAGCGAGCCTCACCGGGCTGCTGCCGATGACGCGGACGATCTCCTTACCCTGCGGCTTCTGGCGCGGATCGTGATCCGGCCCGAGGGGAGGGCCCTTCTGCTCGTCCCAGTGCTGTCGAAAGAGCCTCGCGAGCTGCGGGACGACCGGCCCGCGGATCTCGAGGTCGAGATCGTGCCATACCGGGTGAGCGGAGGCGGAGTTTCCCGGCTTGCGGGGTTTCGCGGAATCCGAGGTCAGGATTTTCGGGGCGCTCTCGTACGTCGTGCTGAGATTCACCCCGCCGACGACGGCGACATCGTCGTCGGCGACCAGAATCTTGCGATGATCGCGATCGTTTGGCGATGCCGTGGCCCGCAGGGGATTGAGCGGATTGTATTGTACGAGCTTCACTCCGGCGGCACTCAGGCGGGCGAGGAAGGGAGCGGGCGTGCCGAGCGATCCGACGGCGTCGTATATCACGCGCACATGCACCCCGGCGCGGCTCTTCTTCATCAGGAGATCGCCAAGGCTACCGCCGCCGCTGTGTACGTCCTGAAAGGTGTAATACTCGAGATCCACGAAGTGCCTGGCGGCTGCGATCGCGCGAAACATCGCCGGAAACGTCTGCGAGCCGTCCCGCAGCACCCGCACGCTGTTGCCCGCGTAAAGGGGGCTTGCCGCCACGACCTGCTCGAGCGCCAGATGAAGTTCCAGGGCATTGGCATTGGGGGCCTCGGCGGCGACCCGCGCGAGCACCCGTCTCGCCTGCCAGTTCGACAGCGGCCCGTGTACGCCATAGACGCGGATCGCGTCGGTGCCGGAGGCCTCCCGCAGCAGCAGCTGCTCGTTGACGACCGGAACATCGACGCAACCCGCAACGCCCAGGGCTGCGGCGACGAGCAGGGCCAGAGTGCATATGGAACGCAATGGGACGCACCGATGCGAGGCCTCGGGCTGAGGCGTCCAGCGACGGGATCAAGATTCGTTCCTGGCTCCGCCGCGCCCGGCGCCTGGCCGTCCGTGGCCCCCTCTGAGACCGGTATGCACGAAGGGGGAAGCGGCGCCGGGAGACGACTTCAGAATGTGAACGTGACCGCCGCGGTATAGAGCCGTGCGCCATCGGTATAGGGCATCTGGAAGTGCTCGTACTCGAGCCGGCCGCCGATCGGCCCCCAGTGCGCCTGGATGCCGGCACCCCAGACGAAGCTCGTGCCGCTGCGGTTCAGGGCGAACAGCGTGTTGTTGGGGTCCCGCAGACTGCCGCTCAGCGTCCAGCGCGCGCCGCCGGCCTTGCCATAGATATCGACAGGGCCGAGAGGCAGAAGCCCCACGCCGAAGATGTCGAACGCACGGGCGTCCGCGTGCTCATAAGGCGAGCTGCCGCCGAGCAGCCCCTGACTCTGCTGACCGAGGTCGACGTAGTTCGCTTCCACGGCGAAGGGCGGAATCGGCCGGAAACCCACGATCGCCTTCCAGGCATTGTCGTCGATCTTGAAACCGTATCCGGTCGTGCCGAAGACGTTGTTGATCTGTGCCCTGACATAGCCTGCGCCGACATAGAAACCGGTATCGGCCGCGGTGGCGGCATCGTGGGCGCCCCAGCGGCTCGATCGGCTGTTTTGTGCGTGAGCGGCGCCGGCGCCGCCAACGGCACCCAGGGCGCACAGGCACATTCCGGCAAAGCGTATCGAGTGCTGCATGCTCGCATCTCCACGCCGGCGCGGGCGCCGGCTCCGTTTGGCTCGCAGCCAGCGGCGTTCCCGATGCGGCGCTGCCGGTCAAGACGGTCCGTCGGAGTGCTCGCTCGCTACTTGAGTGTCCACCGCAAGCCGGCGAATACCTCGCGCTGAACGACGATGTCGGGCTCGGCGATCGTGGTGAACTTGAGCCAGCGATAGCCCGCGAGACCGCTCAGGTGCGCCGTGAATGGTATGTCCGCGCCCGCGGTGAAGTCGTAGACGTTCTCGGCCGACCCGAAGGTGAGCACGGTGGGGGAGTAGAAGGCGCTGCCGAAGGCGGCCAATCCCCAGCGCGGAAGAACGACGTACCGCGCGTTCACGCCGAAGGCAACGGCAAAGACGTCCGTCTTGTTCACACCCGAGAGGAGCGCGAGATAGCCCTGAGGGCCAACGTTTATCGTCAGGTGCGGAACGATGTGCAGGTTGGTGTGGAACATCAACGCCGCCGAGCCGATGATGTTTCGGTTCTGGGTCAGCAGGAATCCATAGTCGAGGTCGCTTTGCCCGGTGGTGACCGCCCATGGCGAGGGAGCGAGGTAGCGCAGCTGCAGGGCGCTGTTGCCGGCCGTGGCCTCGACCGCTGTGTTGATGCCCGGAGGGCGCGGCTCCTGCGCATGCAGCACGCCGCCGGCGGATAGCAGCAGAAAGCCCAGAGCGATACCGTATTTCATGGCGTTGGATTCCCCGTCCGCTGCTGGCACGATTGCCAACCTGGCGGAATCGGGGGGAGCAGTCGCCAGAATTGTTCCTGGAGGCGGCGAGCTCAACCTTCGCCAGGCGCGGCGCGGCTGCGGGCGGCGTGCCGGGACTCGAGCTGCGCAAGGACATGCTCGAGCCGCAGGCCGCGGCTTCTGAGGAGAAGAAGCAGGTGGTAGACGAGATCGGCAGCTTCGCCGAGCAACTCCTCGTCCGTCTCGGTCACGGCGGCGAGCGCCACTTCCAACCCTTCCTCGCCGACTTTCTGCGCGATTCGCTTCGGCCCCTGCGCGTACAGCCGGGCGGTGTAGCTGCCCTCCGGCCGATCGGCGATGCGCTGCTCGATCACGGCCTCGAGAGCGCCGAGAAAGGCCAGCGGGCCCGCGGCCGCAGCCGCGCCGTCGCCGAAGCAGGTGGCCGTGCCGAGATGGCACACGGGACCTGCGGGCAGCGCCGTGACCAGGAGCGTGTCGCGATCACAGTCGGTGCGCACATCGGCGAGCCGCAGCGTATGTCCCGAGGTCTCCCCTTTCTCCCACAGCCGCTGCCGGCTGCGGCTGAAGAACACGACGCGGCGCTGGGTCAGCGTCTCGCGCAGCGCCGCGGGGTTCATGTAACCCAACATCAGCACGGCGCCGCTGCGGGCGTGCTGGACGATGGCGGGCAGGAGTCCGCCGGACTTGTCGAAGTCGAGCGCGGCGATGTCCTCGAGGGCGAGCGGCGTGCCGGGGATGGGGCTCTGGGTCATCACATTTCTCCGCGCCGGAAACATCGCCGTTCACGGCGAGGAGGAGGCGGGCACTCGGTCGCGAAAGCGGCTGCACATTGAAGTCGAACGACACGTATCGTCGAGCGGCGGCAAGGGGCATTACTGAGGGCGCTGCACATGCACGTCACCTGATGCATGGATGTCATCTCCGACGCTGCGGACGAGATGTAAGGCGTATGAATTCACAGGAAAATTCGACGTTAAGGACGGACTTCGATTCCTGCGGCGCGCAGGGCACGCTTGAGCTGGGGGATGGCGATGGCGCCGGTATGAAACACGCTCGCGGCGAGGGCGGCATCGACGCCGGCTGCGCGAAACACTTCGGTGAAGTGCTCCACTGCGCCCGCGCCGCCGGAGGCGACGAGCGGCACGTCGCAGATCTCACGCGCGGCGCGCAGTTGCTCGAGGTCATATCCGTGCCGCACGCCGTCACTGCCCATGCAGTTGAGGACGATCTCGCCGGCGCCGCGCTCCTGCACCTCGCGGATCCAGGCGAGCACGTCGCGGCCGGACTCGCGGGTGCGGTCCGGGTCGCCGGTGAACTGAAAGGCCCGGTAGCCCTCG
The DNA here is from genome assembly GCA_019352035.1 of Pseudomonadota bacterium. GTDB lineage: Bacteria > Pseudomonadota > Gammaproteobacteria > Steroidobacterales > Steroidobacteraceae > 13-2-20CM-66-19. The sequence continues at coordinate 7,173 of JABBNZ010000058.1, forward strand.
TCCGTCAGCTGACTGTCGATGCCCACCACCACGCATTGAGAGCCGAAGCGCCCGCTCAGCGCGCCGATCAGATCAGGATCGGCGAGTGCCGGGGAGTTGATCGAGACTTTCTCCGCGCCCGCATTGAGCACTTCCTCGGCATCGGCGACCGAGCGGATGCCGCCCGCGACGCAGAACGGAATGTCGAGCACCCGCGCCACCCGCCGCACCCAGCCGCGATCGACCGAGCGCCGCTCGGGACTCGCCGTGATGTCGTAAAAGACGAGCTCGTCCGCGCCTTCGTCGCGGTAGCGCGCGGCGAGCTCCAGGATGTCGCCCACGACGCGATGGTCGCGGAAGCGGACACCCTTTACGACCTGGCCGTCCCGGACGTCGAGGCAGGGGATGATGCGTCGGGCAAGAATGGTCGCAGCTCCTCGGGTCTGATGCGCTCTTCGAGCATGGCTTTGCCGCTCACCGCCGCGGCGACACCGATCCGTGCGAGCGCCGCGAGATCGGCCGCGTCCCGCACGCCGCCCGAGGCCTGCCAGGCGATGCGCGGCAGGCGCTCGACGGCGCTGCGGTAGAGATCGAGATTCGGTCCGGTGAGCGCGCCGTCGCGCTCGATGTCGGTGCACAGTATGTGTCGCACGCCGGCGGCCGGGTAAACATCGATCGCTTCCCAGAGAGAGATGGCGGTGCCGGACTGCCAGCCCCGCGTGCGCACCTGCGGCTCGCCATGGCGGTCGTACCGGATGTCGAGCGCCAGGCAGATGCGATCCGAGCCGAAGCGGCTGATCCAGCTGATGACATCGTCAGGCCGCTCCACGGCGGCGCTGCCGATCACGACGCGCTCGACGCCGCTCGAGATCAGATCCTCGATGATCTCGGCCGAGCGGATGCCGCCGCCCACCTGCAGCTTCAGGCCCCGCCGCGCCGCCAGATCCGAGATCACGCCGCGGTTGGCCAGCACGCCGTCCCGAGCGCCCTCGAGGTCGACGACGTGCACCCAGCTCGCTCCCAGGGCCCGATATTTTTCGAGGAGCTCCCGCGGCGAGCAGTCATAGCGGGTCTCCGCGGCGAAATCGCCCTGATAGAGCCGTACGCAGTGGCCGCCGCGCAGATCGATGGCAGGAATCAACAACATCGGGCGGATGATCTCCGAGTGCTCAACTCAATCTGAGAAAATTGCCGAGCAGGCGCGCCCCCGCCGCGGCGGACCGTTCCGGGTGGAACTGGGTCCCGCAGAAGTTGCCGCGCCGCACGACCGCCGAGAGGGACTGCCCGTAATCCACGTGTGCGACCGTCATCTGCGAGACCGGCGCCGCGTAACTGTGCACGAAGTAGAAGTACTCGCCGGGCGCGATCCCCTCGAGCAGAGGGTCCGCGCGCGTGGGGAGGAGCTGGTTCCAGCCCATGTGCGGCACCGGTCGCCCGCGGGCCGCCCGCAGCCGTCCGACGGTGCCGGGAAGGAGGCCGAGGCACTCCGTCATGCCTTCCGCGGAGCGCTCGAAGAGCAGCTGCATCCCGAGACAGATCCCGAGCACCGGCTGGCGCAGCGTCGGCAGCAATTCCGCCACGCCCGAGTGCCGCAGCCTCTGCATCGCATCCGCCGCCGAGCCCACGCCCGGCAGCACGACCCGCGGCGCCGCGGCGATGGCGCGCGGATCGGAGGTCACAGTGGCGCGCGCGCCGAGTCGCTGCAGCGCGAACTGCAGCGAGGCGAGGTTGGCGCCGCCGCTGTCGATGATCACGGCCTGCGTCACAACACTCCCTTGGTGCTCGGCAGCTCGCGGCCCTCGCGCCGCAGCGCCTGGCGCAGCGCCCGGCCAACACCCTTGAAGCAGCCCTCGATCATGTGGTGCGTGTTTTCGCCCGTCACGCTGACGTGCACGGCTGCCCCGAGAGCGTCCGCGAGCGAGTGGAAGAAGTGCGGCACCAGCTCCGTCGGCAGTCCGCCTACGCTCTCGCGGTTGAAGCGCCCGGAGAACCGGGAATGGGCGCGGCCGGAAAGATCGATGGCGACCTGCGCCTGGGCCTCGTCCATCGGCAGAAGGAACCCGTAGCGGGCGATTCCCATCTTCGAGCCGAGCGCTCGGCGCAGGGCTTCTCCGAGCGCGAGCGCGCAATCCTCCACCGTGTGGTGCTCGTCGATCCGCAAGTCGCCCTGACATGAGAGCTCGAGCGCGAAACCGCCGTGCTTGGCGAGCTGCTCGAGCATGTGGTCGAAGAATCCGATCCCGGTGGCGATGTCCACCGGGGTGGGTCTGTCGAGATTCACGCGAACCTCGATCTCGGTCTCTCGCGTGCGCCGGACGACCTGGGCGCGCCGGGCCGTGAGGGCCTGGACGGCAGCCGGCCATGTCTCATCCGGCGTGCCGTCCCGCCGTACCCTGACCCCGCGCACGCCGAGGTTGGCCGCGAACTGCAGGTCGGTATCGCGATCGCCCACGACAGCGCTCGCGGAAAGATCGACGCCGCTGGCGCGGATGTACTCCTCGACGAGCCCGGTGTTGGGCTTGCGGCAGCCGCAGCCGTCGTTCTTGAAGTGCGGGCAGACGAAGACCGCATCGAACTCGATCCCCTGGCTGCGCAGCGTCTCCAGGATGAATTGCTGCGGGCCCTCGAACGCGGGCTGCGGGAAGGAGTCGGTTCCGAGTCCGTCCTGGTTGGTGACCAGCACCAGGCGATAGCCATGGCCCGCGAGGTCCGCCAGCGCCGCGAACACGCCCGGCATGAACCGCACCTTCGCCAGGGAGTCGACCTGCTCATCGGGCGGCTCCTCCACCAGAGTCCCGTCGCGGTCGATGAAGAGCGTCGCAGCTGGACGGTTACTCGCCTCATCCTGAGCCTCGCCCCTAGGCCGCGGCTTCGCCGCGTTCAAATTCGCTCCGGGCGATTTTGTCATCGCCATGCCTCGAGCAGCCGGCCATTCTGTTCCGGCGTCCCGACCGTGATGCGCAGCGCCTGTCCGAGTCCCGGGTAGCCGCGAGCATCGCGAACCAGAAGGCGCGCTTCGCGCCCCCGCGCCAAGGCGGCTCCGGCATCCTCGAACTGCGCGAGCACGAAGTTGGCGGCGCTCGGCCATACTGCGGTGATGCATGGCAGCCGCGGCAGCGCCGTCAGCAGGCGCTCGCGCTCCGCCAACAGCACTGCGAGAGCCGAACGCGATGCCGCAAGCGCCGCGGGTGTCAGGCGATGGAGCACCGCCTCGAGGGTCAGCTGCGCGATGGCATACGGGGGAATGATCTTGCGCAGCAGGGTAATGACTTCCGGATCGGCGATGAGCGCCCCGCAGCGCGCGCCCGCCAGGCCGTACGCCTTCGACAGGGTGCGCAGGATCGCGAGGTTCGGCAGCTGCGCGACGAATCGGGCGAGACTCGGACGGCCGGCGAACTCCACGTACGCCTCATCGACGACCACCAGGGCGCGACCGGCCAGCTCGCGCACAATGCGCAGGACGGCCGCTTCCTCGAGCAGGTTTCCGCTCGGATTGTTGGGAGAGCAGAGAAAGACCAGCTTGACCTCCGGCGTGCAGCGCTCGAGCAGCGCATCGCCGTCCAGCGCGAACCCCTGCGCCGCCTGCAGCGGCGCCTGAACGAGCGCCGCTCCCTGGATCCGCGCACAGACCGAATACATGCCGAAGGTCGGCGGGCACACCAATACCGAGTCGCGGCCGGCGCGGCAGAATGCTCGCGTGAGAAGGTCGATCGCCTCATCGCTGCCGCGCCCGACGAGGACCGAGGCGGGAGCCACAGCGTAAAGCGCCGCCAGTGACTCGATGAGCGCGCGCGGCTGCGGCTCCGGATAACGGTTGAGTCCCGCCGCCGAGTCGTCGCCCGCAGGCCGCCAGGGCAGCTCGTTGGCGTGCAGGCGCTCGAGGCTCGGCTCCCACGAGGCATGCTCGTAGGGCTTGAGCGCCACGATGTCGGGCCGCGCGAGCCTTCGAACCCAGCTCATGTGGCGCTTGCGGCGAGAGGCGCCGCCTCATCCCCGCCAGCGAGCGCGGCGAGGCGGCGCGTGACGGCGCCGGCGTGTGCATCCAGGCCTTCGAGCCGTGCCAGCGACACGGCGACCGGGCCGAGGGAGCGCAGGCCCTCGGGCGAGAGCTCCTGCACGGTGATCCGCTTGACGAAATCGAGCACCGACAGTCCGCTGTAGGCACGCGCGTAGCCGTAGGTCGGCAGCACGTGGTTGGTTCCCGAGCAGTAATCGCCCATCGGCTCCGGCGACCAGGCGCCGAGGAACACCGAGCCGGCGCTCGTGACCTCCTCGAGCCAGCGGCGCGGCTCGCGCACCTCGAGGATCAGGTGCTCGGCGGCGTACTCATTGGCCACTTCGAGCGCGCTCCCGAGATCCCTCACGACGATGCAGCGGCTGCCTGCGAGCGATTGCTCCAGGATGGCGCGGCGCGAGAGCCCGCGGGTCTGGCTCACGACCGCGGCGGCGACCGCTTCGGCGAGCGCGCGGCTGGGAGTGACCAGGATCGCCTGCGCCTGGGTGTCATGCTCGGCCTGGGCGAGCAGATCCGCGGCGACGAACTCCGCCCGCGCGCTCTCGTCGGCGATCACGAGCACCTCCGAGGGACCCGCCGGCATGTCGCAGGCCGCGCCGGCCGGATCCGCCGCCACCGCCTGCTTGGCGGCCGTGACCCACGCGTTGCCCGGCCCGAAGATCTTGTCGACTTTGGGAATGCTCTCGGTGCCGTACGCGAGCGCGGCGATGGCCTGTGCGCCGCCCGCCTTGAACACGGACTCTATGCCGCAGAGCCTGGCCGCGACGAGCACGGCCGGGTGCGCGCGGCCATCGCGTCCGGGCGGAGTGCAGAGCACGCGCCGCGGACAGGCGGCGATGCGCGCCGGGACGCCGAGCATGACTACCGCGGAGGGCAGGGGCGCAGACCCGGCGGGCACGTAAAGGCCGACGGCCGAGATCGGGCGGATGAGGCGCTCGCAACGCACACCGGGCATCGTCTCCACGGTCAGGGCTTGCGGGATCTGTGCGCGATGGAAGCGCTCGACGTTGTCTATCGCGCGCTCGAGCGCGGAGCGCTGCTCCGAAGTCAGCGCATGTTCCGCCTGGGCGAATTCTTCGGGGCCGGCCGCGAGATTCTCCAGCTCGGCACCGTCGAAGCGCCGGGCGTAGGCGCGAATGGCCGCATCTCCGCCCGCGCGGACGTTGGCAATGACCTCACGCGCGACGGCGTTGACGTCCTCCCGCGTGGCCTGCACGGGGCGGGCGAGCGCCGCGCGGCGCTCGCCAGGGGCGAGGGATTCCCAGTCGAGGATACGCATCGGTCAGGCCAGCATCTTCTCGACCGGGAGGACCAGAAGCGCGCTGGCACCCGCCTTCTTCAGGCTCTCCAGCGTCTCCCAGAACACGTTCTCGCGGCAGACGGCGTGGATCGCCACCCGGTCGGGAAAGCCCTCGAGCGGAATGATGGTCGGGGACTCACTGCCCGGCAGGAGCTTGCGGATCTCGGTCAGCGCCGAGCGGGGCGCATGCAGCATGATGTATTTGCTCTCGCGCACGTGTTGCACGCCGTCGATGCGCATGAGCAGCCGCTGCACCCATTCATCCTTGAGCGGGGGCAGGTCGAGGGGTGTGCGGATGAGCACCGCATGGCTCTCGAGCACCGTCTCGACCTCCCGCAGGTGGTTGGCCTGCAGCGTCGATCCGGTCGAGACGAGGTCGCAAATGAGATCGGCACGCCCGAGGCGGGGCGCTATCTCGACGGCTCCGGACAGCGTGACGATCTCCGCGCGGACCTCGCGTTCGCGCAAATACCTCTCGAGAAGGTAGGGATAGGTCGTCGCGATGCGCTTGCCTTGCAGCGTCCGTGATCCCTCGAACGAGGTGCCCTCCGGGACGGCGAGCGAGAGGCGGCAGCGCCCGAAATCGAGCGTGCGCACCTGTTGGAAGCGGGCCGTGTGGCCGCGCGCGGCGAGCTCCAGGCGCTTCTCCTCCAGCACGTTGAGGCCGACCAGCCCGAGATCGCAGACATCCTCCTGGACGAGGTCCGGGATGTCGTCGTCGCGCACGAAGAGCACATCGAGCGGCATGTTCTCGCCGTAAGCCATCAGCTGATCCTTGCCGCGGGAGACCTTCAGGCCGCAGCGCACCAGCAGGTCGAGCGAGGGGTCGGTCAGCCGGCCGGACTTCTGAATGGCGAGCTTCAGGCGCAGCTCATCCATGGCGGGCATCTCGCTGCGCTCTGCCTGCTCCGCGAGCTGTCCGGGGCGCCCGGTCGCTGCGCTGTCCATGCTCCGCGCCCGGTCCGGGGCGGGCTCCTGCCCGCCCGCTCACCGCTTCGCGGTTCGCCCTGTCCGCCCGCTCGCCGGCATGCGGCTCGCCCTCCGTCTGCGCGCGCGACTTGTCGAGCCTGGAGGTGGCGAGGGCGTAGCCGCCGTTGCCCGCGGCGAGGAAGCGGGCCACGCGGCCGATGGTCGTGACGCTGACGCCCGTCAGGCGGTGAATCTCCCGATAGGGGAGCCCGCGTCCGAGGTAGTCCACCACGGACCAGCGGTCCGCCATCGCCTGCAGCTCCGCGGGCGTGCAGAGGTCGCGTAAGAATGCCCGCACTTCCTCGGCGCTGAGCAGCGTGGCGATGGCACTGTAGAGATTGCGCTCGGCGAGCGCCTCCTGGCGGGGGGTGAGGCTGCGGTGGGTCTTCATTTGTAATAATGTAATAGCGTGATAGTACGCTAGCACGGAAAGCGCCGCGGCGCAACCGCGCCGGTCAGGCGGAAGCGCTGCCGGGAAGCGGCAAATCTTGACGTGTTGCATATCCGCTCCTACACTGGCGGGCACTCATCGAGACCGGCTGAGGGATTAGGCCCTTAGACGCCGGGGCAACCGCCAGGACCAACCATCCTGTAAAGGTGCCAACTCCTGCGATCCGAGCCGCGCCGCGTGCGCAACCCGGGTCGACAGATGAGCGGTCAGCGTAGCCTTGCGGCGCCGCACTGCGGCGCGCGGGATGGACGCGACGAACCCGCCAGGTTCCTGGTGGGCGCTCCGCAGGAGGGCCGGTGAGACCGAGCCATAGGAATGCGGAGCTTTCGATGAACGCCATTGCCGAGCCGGTCCGGGTCCTGACGCCCAGTCCGGCTGCCATCGCGGATGCGGGTTTCAGCGCCCTCCACCCGCCCTTGCTGCCGGCCGCCGATCCGACGGTCCGCGAAGGGCTGCTCGAGATCCCCGGCGAGATGGCGCTCCATCACGGCGGCCGGCTGAGCGGCGTGCGCCTCGCCTGGCGCCTGGCTGGCCCTGTCAATGCGCCCGTCGTATGCGCCCTGGGCGGCATTTCCGCGACCCGGCGCGTCTGCCTCGGCGATGAGCCCCGCCTCGACTGGTGGGGGGAGATCGCCGGTCCCGATCGGCCGCTCGACACCCATCGATTTCGCGTCCTGAGCTTCGATTACCTGGGCGGCAGCGGCGAGACCACCGGCCCGCGGGAGTCGGAACTATTTCCCAGCGTCTCGAGCTACGACCAGGCCGAGCTCCTGATGCGCCTGCTCAATCATCTGGGCATCAAGTCGCTGCGCGCGATCGCCGGCGGCTCCTACGGCGGCATGGTGGCGCTCGCTTTCGGGGAGCGGTACCCGGAGCGGGCAGGGCGGCTGCTCGTGCTGTGCGCAGCGGACCGGCCCCATCCGTTGGCCACGGCCTGGCGCAGTGTCCAGCGGGAAATCGTGCGCCTGACGCTCGCGAGCGGCCGGCCGGCCGATGGCCTGAAGCTGGCGCGCGCGCTGGCAATGTCGACTTACCGCAGCGGCGAGGAGCTCGGGGCGCGCTTCGGCGGGCCGCCGGCGCTCGAATCGGACCGGTTCGTGTTTCCGGTCGAGCGCTACCTCTTGGCCCGCGGCAGCGATTACGCGGCTCGCCACCGTCCCGAATCCTTCCTCTGCCTGTCGGAATCGATCGATCTGCACCGCATCGATGCGAGCCGCATCTTCGTCCCCACGATCGCGGTCGCCGTACGCGAGGACCAGCTCGTTCCGGTGGCGGACATCCGGGGCATGGTGGCTCGCCTGGGCGCGGGCCGCCTGCACGAGGTCTCCTCGATCTACGGGCATGACGCCTTCCTCAAAGAATCACAGCAGCTTCGCGGCGCCTTCGCCGCGGCGTTGGAGAGCAACTGAGCCATGACCAAGCTGACACGCCGCCACGCCACCGACCAGGTCACTCGGACCGTGCGCGCGGGCCTCGAATGCGACGACGCCACCGGTGCGGTGGTGCCGCCGATCCACCTGACTTCGACCTTCGCGTTCCGCGGCTTCGGCGAGAAGCGCCGGTACGACTACACGCGCTCGGGCAATCCCACGCGGGACCTGCTCGGCGAGGCGATCGCGGAGCTGGAGTCGGGCGTCGGCGCCGTCGTGACCGCGACGGGCATGGCCGCGATCACCCTGGTGGGGTATCTCATCCCGGCCGGCGCGCGCATCGTGGCCCCTCACGACTGCTATGGCGGCACGTATCGGCTGTTCGAGGCCTGGCGGCGCCGGGGCGAGAGGGACGTGGAGTTCATCGACTTCGGCGACCTCGCGGCAGTCAAAGCCGCTCTCGCCAGGCCGGCGGCACTGCTCTGGATCGAGACGCCGAGCAATCCGCTGCTGCGCATCACCGACATCGAGCAATTCGCGGCCCTCGGTCATGCGGCCGGCGCGCTCGTGGCGGTCGACAACACGTTCCTCTCACCCGCCTGGCAGCAGCCGCTCACCCTCGGCGCCGATCTCGTCGTCCATTCGACCACGAAGTATCTGAACGGTCACAGCGATGTGGTCGGCGGCGCCGTGGTGGCCCGGAGCCAGGAGCTGCGCGAGCAGCTCGTCTGGTGGGCCAACTGCCTGGGCGTGACGGGCGCTCCATTCGACAGCTATCTGACGCTGAGAGGCCTGCGGACGCTGCATGCCCGTCTGGAGCATCACGGCCGCAATGCCACCGGCCTCGCAGAGTGGCTGGTCCGGCAACCAGGCGTCAGGCACGTCTACTTTCCAGGCCTGCCGACTCATCCGGGCCACGAGGTGGCGCGCCGCCAGCAGCGCGGGTACGGCGCCATCGTCACTCTCGAGATCGAGGGTGGGCACGAGGCGGTCAGGGCCTTCTGTGCGGAGCTCACCTGTTTCTCACTTGCGGAGTCCCTCGGTGGGGTGGAGAGCCTGATCGCCCATCCGGCCACCATGACGCATGCCGCGATGGATCCGGCAGCGCGCCTGAAGGCGGGCCTGGTGGATGGCCTCATCCGGCTGTCGGTCGGCATCGAGGCGTTCGAGGACCTGCGGGCCGATCTGGCCGCCGGCCTGGAGCGTGCGGCGCTCGCCAGCCCCCCGCGGACCGAGGCGCTCGCCGCAGCCTGCTGACCTGCGCATCCTGTTTCGCCAGGGCATGGCACTGGCCTCTGCCCCGGGGGCGGCGGTTAACCGTGCCGGATCCTGCCCAGCACGGCGTCCCCGACCCGGTCGGTCGACAGCGCGCGATCGCGGCTGGCGGCAACATCCGGGGTCCGTGCGCCCTGGTCAAGGGCTTCCGATACGGCCCGCTCGAGCGCGGCCGCCTCCGCCTCGAGCCGCAGCGAGTGCCTGAGGAGCAGGGCGACGCTCAGGATCGTTCCGCAGGGATTGGCGATCCCCTGTCCCGCGATGTCCGGCGCGGAGCCATGGATCGGCTCGTAGAGTCCGCGGCTGCCTTCTCCCAGCGAGGCCGACGGCAGCAGTCCCAGCGATCCGGCCAGCATCGATGCCTCGTCCGTGAGGATGTCGCCGAACATGTTCTCCGTCACCAGGACATCGAAATCGCGCGGCCGCCGGATGAGGTGCATCGCCGCCGAGTCGACCAGCATGTGTTCGAGCGATACGTCCGGGAACTCGGTCCGCATCACTCGCGTGGCCGTTTCGCGCCACAGCCGTGAGGTCTCGAGCACGTTCGATTTGTCGATCGAGACCAGCTTGCGCCGGCGCTGCCGGGCCAGCCGCGCTGCCGCCCGCACGATCCGCTCGACTTCCTCTACTGTATAGGTACAGATGTCAGTAGCCGCGTGAGCGTCCCGACGCTTCTCGCCGAAGTAGATCCCGCCGGTGAGTTCGCGTACGAACACGAGGTCCACGCCCTCGAGCACTTCCGGCTTCAGAGTAGAAGCCGAGAGCAGGGCAGGGTGCACCTTCACGGGCCGCAGGTTGGCATACACGCCCAGCGCCTTGCGCAGACCGAGCAGTCCCTGCTCCGGCCGCACCGTCGCCTCCGGCGCCGACCATTTGGGCCCGCCGATCGCGCCGAGCAGAACCGCGTCCGCCTCGAGACAGACCTGCAGCGTGCTCTCGGGGAGCGGGTTTGCGCATAGGTCGATGGCCGCGCCGCCGAACGGCAGCTCGGTCAGGGCAAATTCATGTCCGAAAGCATCCGCGACCGCGCGCAGGCACCGCACTCCCTGCGCCATCACTTCCGGCCCGATCCCATCGCCGGGCAGAACGGCAATGCTGGCCTTCATGCCGGTGGTCCCGCCGGCCGGCGCTCCTCGAAGGCGCGGATCTGCTGCTCTCGGCCGAGCAGGAAGCCGAGCTCGTCGACTCCGTTCATCAGGCAATAACGCGCGAACGGCTCGAGCGGAAAGCGTACCGCCTGTCCCGTCGGCAGAGTCAGGGTCGAGGTCTCGAGCTCCAGGGTGATCTGCGCCCCCGGATGCTCCATCAGCCAGCCGTGCGCCGCCGGATCCACGATCACCGGCAGCAGCCCGTTCTTGAGCGAGTTGTTGCGGAAGATGTCGGCGATCTGCGTGCTCACCACGGCGCGAAAGCCGTAGTCGGCGAGCGCCCAGGGCGCATGCTCGCGCGATGACCCGCAGCCGAAGTTGTTGCCCGCCACCAGGATCGTGCACCCCTTCGCCTCGGGGCGGTTCAGCACGAAATCGGCCTTCGGCTCCCCGTCGCTCCCATAGCGCCAGTCGGCGAACAGATGCGCGCCCAGCCCCGAGCGGGTGGTCGTCGTGAGAAACCGCGCGGGGATGATCTGGTCGGTGTCGACATCGCTCACCGGGAGCACCACGGTCCTCGCTCGCAGAGTCTTGATCGGATCCACTGCTGCCACTCCTACATCAGCTCGCGCGGATCGGTGAGGCGTCCGCGTACCGCGGAGGCCGCGGCGGTGAGCGGACTCGCGAGCAGCGTGCGCGCGCCCACTCCCTGCCGCCCCTCGAAATTGCGATTGCTGGTGCTGACCGCGTATTGCCCCTTCGCCACCAGATCCCCGTTCATCCCCAGGCACATGGAGCAGCCGGACTCGCGCCACTGCGCGCCCGCCTCGAGGAACACCCGATGCAGGCCCTCGGCTTCCGCCTCCCGCTTGACCTCCTGCGAGCCCGGCACCACCAGCATCTGCACGCCGGGCGCCACCTTGCGCCCGCGCAGCAGCGCGGCAGCGGCGCGCAGGTCCGAGAGCCTGCCGTTGGTGCAGCTGCCGACGAACACCACATCGACCGGCTGCTCGGCGACGGGGCGGCCGGGCTCGAAGCCCATGTAGGCGAGGGATTTCGCGAACGCCGCATCGCCGGGACGCTGCGGGATCGTCCCGGAGACCGGAATGACCATGCCCGGATTGGTGCCGTACGTGACCATGGGCTCGAGGGCAGAAGCGTCGATGTCGGTCTGCCGATCGAATCGCGCGCCCGCATCGGTCGCCAGCCCCCGCCATTCCTCGAGCGCCATCTCCCAGGCCTCGCCTCGGGGCGCGCGCGGGCGGCCGGCGAGGTAGGCGTAGGTGGTCTCATCCGGGGCGATCATGCCGGCGCGCGCGCCGGCCTCGATCGACATGTTGCAGACCGTCATGCGCTCGTCCATGTCGAGGGCGGCGATGGTCTCGCCCCGGTACTCGATGACGTGGCCGGTGCCGCCCGCGACTCCGATTCTGCCGATGATCGCGAGAATCAGGTCCTTCGCGGTCACACCGGCGGCGAGCCTGCCGCTCACGTTGATCGCCAGCGTTCGGGGCTTTCGCTGCAGCAGGCACTGTGTCGCGAGAACGTGACCGACTTCCGTCGTGCCGATCCCGAACGCCAGCGCGCCGAGCGCCCCGTGCGTGCTCGTGTGGCTGTCGCCGCAGACCACGGTCTTGCCCGGCTGCGTCAGCCCGAGCTCCGGTCCGATGATGTGCACGATCCCGCGGCGCGCGTGGCGCAACCCCAGAAGCTCCACGCCGAAGTCGGCGCAGTTGACCTCGAGCTCGCGCACCTGGCGCGCGGCGGCCTCGATGGTGATCGGCGCGCCGCCGAAGACCTGCTCGGTGCGGGTGGGCGTCGAATGGTCCATCGTGGCGAAGGTCAGCTGCGGCCGCCGCACGGGAAGCCCCCGCTCGCGCAGCACCGTGAAGGCCTGGGGCGAGGTGACCTCGTGAATGAGGTGCAGATCGACG
>JABBNZ010000058.1:19563-21194 GCA_019352035.1 Pseudomonadota bacterium
GAGGACGGCGGGGGTGTCGGGTGTCTCGGCCACCACCTCGTGGCGGCGCCACACCTTCTCGAAGAGCGTCTGGGCAGTGGGGGGCATCGGCGCTCCTACACCGCCGCCTGAGCCGCGCGCGCCGCGGCGTTGCGCTCTTCGCGCGAGCGCGAGCCGGCCTGCGCCAGCTCGATGCGGTTGATGACCTCGAGGAACGCCTTCGTGCTCGACTCCACGATGTTGGTGCTCACGCTCGAGCCGCGGTAGGTGCGTTGGTTGTATTCCACGTAGACCACCGCTTCACCCTGCGCGTCCTCGCCCTCCGTGACGCCGCGGATCTCGAATTTGCGCAGCATGACGCCGATCCCGGTGGCGGCCTCGATCGCCTTGAAGGCCGCATCGACCGGACCGTCGCCGGAGGCCTTGCGCTCGACCGTCCGGCCGTCCGCATGCCGCAACTGCACCATCGCCGTGGCCGGGGCGTTGCTCGCGGCCATGGTGTCCAGGCTGGCGAGGCTCCAGGGTCCGGCCGCGGAGCCTTCGGCCCGCAGCACCAGCGCCTCGATGTCGCCGTCGAAGAGCTCCTTCTTCTTGTCGGCCAGCGCCTTGAATTCCTCGAACACCCGGTTGAGCTCGGCCTCCTCGAGCTCGAACCCGAGCGCCTTCACGCGGTCGCGGAAGGCGTGGCGGCCGCTGTGCTTGCCCAGCACCAGGTGGCTGCGGGAGAGGCCGACGTCCTCCGGCCTCAGGATCTCGTACGTCGAGTGGTGGCGCAGCACCCCGTGCTGGTGGATGCCGGCCTCGTGGGCGAACGCGTTCTCGCCGACCACGGCCTTGTTGCGCGGGACCGGCATGCCGGTGATGCTCGAGACCAGCCGCGATGTCGGATAGAGGCGATTGGTCTGGATGCCGGTCGTGACGTTGAAGAATGCTGCGCGCGTCTTCAGGGCCATGACCACTTCCTCGAGCGAGCAGTTGCCCGCGCGCTCGCCGATGCCGTTGATGGTGCACTCCACCTGCCGTGCGCCCGCCACCACCGCGGTGAGGCTGTTGGCGACCGCCATCCCGAGGTCATCGTGACAGTGGACGGAAAGCCGCACGCCCCCGATGCCGCGCACGTTCTTGCGCAGATAGCGGAAGAGCTCGGCGAACTCGTCCGGCACGGTATAGCCCACCGTATCGGGAATGTTGACGGTGGTGGCGCCGGCCTCGATGGCCGCCTCGACCACCTGCGCCAGGAACTCGAGCTCGGTCCGCGAGGCGTCCTCGGGCGAGAACTCCACGTCCTCGCAGAGGCCCCTGGCGAGTTTCACGCCTTCGATGGCGGCACGCAGGATCTCCTCCTGCGCCATGTTGAGCTTGTACTGCCGGTGAATGGCGCTCGTGGCGAGGAAGACGTGGATGCGCCGCCGCGGCGCATCCGCGAGCGCGCGCGAGGCGAGCTCGATGTCCTCCCGGTTGCAGCGGGCGAGTCCGCAGATGATCGGGCCGTGGATCTCACGGGACACCGCCTGCACGCTCTCCCAGTCCCCCTTGGAGGCGGCCGGGAAGCCCGCCTCGATGACATCCACCCCCAGCTCCGCCAGCGCCCGTGCCACGCGCAGCTTCTCCGGCCGCGTCATGCTGCAGCCCGGGGACTGTTCCCCATCGCG
>JABBNZ010000197.1 GCA_019352035.1 Pseudomonadota bacterium
TCTCCGTGCGATCGGCACGCCGGGCCTTCCGGCAGCCGGGCCTTATGACGCCGGGAAGATGCGCTATCCGGAGGGTGTCGCCATCGATGATCAGGATCGGCTCTGGGTGGCGGATATCACGTACGTTCCGACCTGGGCGGGATTCCTGTACCTGGCAGTGGTGATGGACGTGTATTCCCGACGGATCGTGGGGTGGGCAATGGAGACACACCTGCGGACCGAGCTGATTCTCTCGGCTCTGGAGATGGCCCTCATGCAGCGTCGTCCAGAGGCGGTCATTCATCACTCGGACCGTGGCTGCCAATATACGAGTTATGCCTTTGGCAAGCGCTGTCAGGAAGCTGGTGTCATGCCCTCGATGGGTTCGGTCGGTGACGCATACGATAACGCCATGGCGGAGAGCTACTTCGCCACGCTCGAACGAGAGCTGCTGAGCCGTCGCCGCTTCCGGTCGCAGGCGGAAGCCAAAATGGCTGTCTTCGAATGGATCGAGGGCTGGTACAACCCACATCGCCGGCACTCCGGGCTCGGATACCGATCTCCAGTCAACTACGAGCGTGCGCACCATCGCTCACTGCAAATCCGAAGGCCGGAGCTTCTGCCGCCTACGGCGTCAGACTGCACTGCGGTGTAAGATCGAGGAGGTAAGACCAGAGACGAAGAGCGGAGACGAGAAACTGTCCACGGAAACGGGGCAGGTCCACATACGCTGCTGGCGTCGCGAAAGCCGCTCCCAGTCCTCGCCGTAAAACCGGACGAGTCCGACCTTGAAGATCTCGTACTGCTCGCGGGTCAGTCTTAGCATGTTCGATGGTGTCCGTCATCACCGGAACAGCTGTCCGTCATGGCCGGAATGCGCAACGCGGGACTTCTGCCGCCTTCCGGCGGCAGAAGTCCCTACCGCTTTGCGGCTTACAAGCATCTCGAAACGAGACGGCAAGAGGGGGTGCGCCGGTACCATCGCTGATGAGGCAACCGGTAACAAAATTACGTGAGACAATACGAGGGGTGGAGGGCGTGGTGACCAGTGACGTCAATGGCGGCCGCTTCCGACTGCCCCCCCCCAGGGCGTCCGTAAAAGGCGATAGTCGCCTGGCAACCCTCAGGCGCACCGCGGCATATCGTCACCAGGGCATCCCCGCGGCGCCAATGCGGCCGGGGCTACCGGGGCTACACGCTTACGCTCTTCTCGCCGAGATCGGCGGTAAATCCAATGGGACGGCGCTTGGGAGTTGGTGGGTTCACGGATCGCAAGGACGGTGACCTACGGACCTCACCCCCGTGGGTCGCTTTCCTTAAAACGGGGCCATAACGTGCAACGGAAAATGTCGGTGATCGGGCGAAGTGTGGCACTCCAGTCCTACTTACCCGAATTCAAGAATTCCGCCACCAATCGGGATCGACCGGCTTCGTCAGGTGATGGTCAAAACCGGCGACGTGAGCCATACGTTTGTCGTTGTCCTGACCCCAGCCGGTCAGTGCTATCAATGTAATCTGTGCACCCCAGGCTTCGGAACGAATCCGCTTGGCGACCTCGTAGCCGCTGAGACCGGGCATGCCGATATCTAAAATGCCGATCTCCGGTCGGTACTTTTCCGCGATCTTTAATGCGTCGGCGCCGCTATGGGCGATATGCACCTCATGCCCGAATGATTTTAATTTCAGAATAGACCGCAGATGCGACTCCGACAATGGCATGAGCCAATCCAGGTGCTCACGGCGAATCATTCCGATCACCCGTTCACAGATCGCATTGCCCTTCGGGCACCGCGGCGGTGAGTTCAGCACCCGGATCCCCAATCGCCGAATCGACCCGTCGAGGTGGCTCGCGACGATGTTATCGCGATCGTGACGTAGGAATCTGTCCTGATCTCGATACCCGACTACCTCTCGCAGCTGTTGCAGTGTCCAAGACGCACCCGGAAGACCGGTGACATTGAAATGAACAAGGCAGCGGCTTTCATGCTCGATGACTACAAAGACATGGAGGAGCCGAAACCTAGCGGTGACGGCACCAAAGACGTCACAGGCACCGGAACCGCGCGCGTGCGGGTGTGCCGACCGAACATCGACTCGACAATACGAATGAACGCTACATACCGCCGCTGCGCTACTTCGGAGCCGCTGCAGCTGTTCGAAAATGCCGGCTTCCACGTAGGCCCGAGGCAGGCGGAACTCCTTGAATCGCTTCGCCTGCCCGACGTGCCCGAGGATCTGGACGGCACTCAAGTCGCCAACGAGACCGTCCACGAGCCGCGTCAGTTCATCCTCCCCTGCGGAGAGCGAACTAAGCGCGTAGACTTGCGCAAATTACCTCTCCTCCGCACCGACAACCGTTCGATGGACGATATCCCCAGGAAGCCCCATGACCCCCCGGCCCTCCACGAGCAATTCACCGGAAGATGACCGGGTACCGACGCGCGTCGTTGGACTCGGCGCCTCCGCGGGCGGCCTTCAGCCGCTTCAGCAGTTCCTCGCTCATGTACCGGTACCGAGCGGGGTCGCGTATGCCGTCGTTCAGCATCTGGACCCGACGCACAAAGCGATGTTGACCGAACTGCTGCAACGGGTGACGTCCATGCCCGTTCGCGAGGTGACGATATCCTCGCGGGTGGAGCCCAACGCCGTCTACGTGATTCCTCCCAACACCGAACTTACGGTGAAGGACGGGCTGCTGCGTCTCGCCGAGCCGATCGAGCCGCGCGGGAAGCGCCTACCCATCGACGTGCTGTTCTGCTCCCTTGCCGCAGACCAGGGAGCGCGCGCCATCGGGGTCGTCTTATCGGGCATGGGGTCGGATGGGACGCTCGGTCTGCAGGCGATCAAGACGCAAGGCGGCCTGACCCTCGCGCAGGAGCCGAGCTCGGCCCAGTTTGATTCGATGCCGAAGAGCGCCATCGCGGCCGGAGCGGCGGATGTCGTGGGACTCCCCTCCGAACTGCCGGAGCGCATTCTGCAAGTCATAGGCGCGCAGCCTGACGCAACCGCTCCCGCGCATGGCGCCGGGGACGATGCGAGCGGAGCGTTGGATTCCATCCTCGATTTACTGCGTACCCGCAGCAAGCGAGATCTGACACTGTATAAACCCAGCACGCTGCGGCGCCGCATCGAGCGGCGCAGGGCCATACACGGCATCAAGAGTATGGCGGAATACGCAGCCTTCTTGCGCGAAAACCCCTCGGAACTCAATCTGCTCTTCAAGGAGATGCTGATCGGGGTGACGAGTTTCTTCCGGGATCCTGAAGCCTGGGAAGAACTCAGCGCTGTCGTGCTCCCGGAGCTGTTCGCTCGCGCCGAGCCGGACAAGCGATTCCGTGCCTGGGTTGCCGGGTGCTCCACCGGCGAGGAGGCATTCTCACTCGCGATGGCCTTCACGGAGACCCGAGAGCGGTTGGCCAGTAC
>JABBNZ010000198.1 GCA_019352035.1 Pseudomonadota bacterium
GCGGAAAGGAGATCGAAATGGTTATCAAGAGACTGCGACCGGTGCATCCGGGCGACATTCTGCTTCATGATTTCATGCAGCCGCTCAAGCTGAGCTCGTACAAGCTGGCTAAAGAGCTAGGAGTGACGGCTCCGTCGATCAATGAGATCGTGCGCCGGCGCCGAGCGGTTTCAGCGGAGATGGCTTTGCGATTGTCTCGATACTTCGGCACTTCCGCACAACTGTGGCTGAATCTTCAGTCACAGTATGACCTTGAGGTCGCTGGGCGCAGAATCGGGAAGACGCTTGAGCGGGCCATCCACCCCATTCCACGCCCTGATCTGTCCGATCCGCTTCCCACGTAAGCTGATGCGGGCCACGGCTACAGGAACTACCGCAACGATCCGCGAGTACGCCTTAACTGAGGGGACCAGATCCGACTTTTGCCGGGCGGGATTCGCACCCGCTGGAAGACCGTGCCTTTGCACGTCGCACGGTACGTTTGGGGGTACGCCCGCGCCAATGAGGCGCCGTACCCCCACGTGCTGGCGAGAGACGCGTGGCAGTACCCCAGCAGACCCCGTTGACTCCGCTGAGTGGCTGTTAGGCCCTCGAGTGTCGAGATGAGCATATCGGTCCCTAACGATCCGCTCTTGAGGCGGGAGACCGCCCCTTGGCCGATGTCGAACTCCGCCGAGCGAGCCTGACCAACTGCGGAGTCCGGCTTTCCGGTCTGATTCAGAGACGGCCAGCGCCAATGCACCTCCCACAGAGGGCATAGTCAATCATCCTTTTTCTGCTTTCTTTCTCAGATCGTCAATCCGGCGCTGCAGACGCATCATCTCCCGCATCCGCGCTGCCGGAGTACCCCATCTTGGCTCATCGGGCGCTTCGAAAGTATCCTGCGGACTTTCTCTTTCCCTCACCTCGTCCGGCGCGTCGACGTTTGTCGGATGGGCACCGCGACCCGAGATCTCTGCTCGCTCATCTGGCACCTCTACGGGGCAGGCCTGGAGTCCTACTGGTTTTTGATAGCGATCCAACGCCTGTCTGTAATGTTCGACCGTGAATTCTCTCACGAGCGGGAGGTTGAGTATCGAGGCAAGCGGACGCCAGACCTCCCCGTCACCCTCTCGGATGCGCAGTTCGAGCGAGGGGCTCAGCAGATAAAAACCATGTGATACGCGCAGGAAGAGTGCACGGTTGTAGGCGTAGTCCCGGTTGACTTCGTTGCGTGCAAGAACGCCCGAGACGTGTTGCCGTCGATTACGCTCGCCTCGCAACAGGTTCCTCGGCAGATGCTCCCAGGCCTCGAGCACCGACTGCGAATCGAAAGCCCCGCCTGGACCGCGATGTGGCGATGTGAAGCGATCCTTGAGCAGCGCCCAGAGCGTCTGGAAGAGCAGGTACTCTGATTGATGCCGGTCGATGCGCACCAGACGCTCCCCCGCCTTCACATCGATACAGGCGGGTGCCACCCGCTCGTAGAGCGCCGGGAACGGTCCTTTCGCAAACTTCGGATCGTCAAATGCCGTGCGCATCGCCCAGTGAAGGGCGTTGCGACCGTAATGGTCGGTAATCTCCGGGTCCGCCCCGCGCTCGAGGAGCGCCTCGACGAGCGGCACGTTGCCGGCCGCGCACGCTGCCATGAGCGGCGTGAGATTCGCCTGCGTGCGGTGCTCGAGGCCGTACTGTTCGCATTCCCGCAAGATGTCCTTGAAGTAGCTGGCGGAGTACTTGACCCAGTGCTTGCGCGCTACTGCTCGCCGACTGTCCCGGAATGCGTGTGCCGGACCGTAGTTGACCTCCTTCGCCAGCCGCATCGCCAGCACCGGCTCATCGTGCACCGCCGCCCACTCGTACAGGCGCTGCTTCTGTTTCTCGCCCGGGGCTCGGTCGCGGAATACGGCATCGAGAGTACTGCGCAGATGCGCCTCGTCGAAGATCTGCCAAGGCGGCTCGGTGGTCTTCAGGATCGTGCGCCTGATCGCCTCGGCCTGCTCTTGCTTCCCGTGGAGCTCCAGTCTGCGGGCC
Source organism: Pseudomonadota bacterium (assembly GCA_019352035.1). Classification (GTDB taxonomy): domain Bacteria; phylum Pseudomonadota; class Gammaproteobacteria; order Steroidobacterales; family Steroidobacteraceae; genus 13-2-20CM-66-19. The sequence continues at coordinate 2,014 of JABBNZ010000198.1, forward strand.
TCCTTCTGCCACTCCTCGATGCTCGAACGCTGAGCCGCAACGTCGAGGGCGCCGCTCATGGAGAGCCCGAGGAGCTTCAGCAATGGGTGCTCAACGTCGGATTCGATGAGGTACAGGTTCTCCACAGCCCGCGTCATCGCCACATAGAGTGCGTTGACAAAGAATTTGTAGACCTCGAGCGACTTGTCACTCTTGTCACGCGCGCGGGCATACTCCAGCGCATCGGTCGCGAGATCCTCCCGCGATACTCCCTGGGCGATCTCCTCGAACTGTCGCCGGTACCCCGAGACACAGCGGTAGAGCACGATGCTCTCGTACTCGAGCCCCTTCGCCTCCTGTACGGAGAAGACGAGCGGCGTCGAGAAGCACTCGCGCGCCTCGGCCTTGTCCTCCTCGCGCATCACGAGCACGGCGCACCGCGCCGACTGGCGGACCTTCGCATCGAGCTCGCGCTTGATGCCATCCTTGTCCGGCAGTAGCGCCACGTGCCCGGCGAGCTCCCCCACCGCCTGCACCAGGAAGTTGCTCTCCCGGTCGATCGAGCCGAACCGCCGGTGCTTGACTTTGAGAAGGCCGTTCGCAGCACGCGTCACCTCCGAGCCGTTGCGGAAGTTGCTCGCGAGCACCCGCAGCTCCTGCCGGCCAGCGAGCTCCGGATCGCTCCAGAAGAGGCTCTTGACACGGCTCCAGGCGAAGAAGTTCGGGTGCACGATCTGGTTGGAGTCGCCGCAGAGCACGAACTGGCTCGGTTCCTGTAGAGTCTTGAGGACCAATGCGAGCTGAACCGCGGTCAAGTCCTGCACCTCGTCGATGACCACGAAGCCGTAACGCGGAGCGGCGAGCGCGCACCACTCGTGCGCGAGCAGGTTGGCATCGAAAAGCTTCGCTTCCACGAGCCAGCCCCGGTACTTCTCGAATAGATCGTAGAGCCGATCCCGCTCGCACTCGGGGAAGATCGACTGGCGGAGCCCGAGTACCCGATAAGCCTCGCGGTTCAAAATCCCGCCTGCCTGTGCCGCGATGACGCCGCGAATCTCCTCGAACGCCTGGTGAGCGTCGATTCCCTTGAAAGCCTGGCGGACCCGCGCGAACCACCCGGAGAAGTCGCGCCAAGTCGCCTCGCGTCCCGCGGGAACGCGAATGGACTCCATCAGCTCTCGATAGGAGAGGAAGGCAACGTCCTGATCCTCGTGCTCGAAACCCGCCCCGTAGTAGAGGTCGCGGGCGTGGCGCGCCAGGTAGGCCGATTGGGTGACGTAGAGCGCCTCGCCCGTCACGCTCTTGAGCTTCTCGAGCGCAAGCGCCGTTTTGCCGCTCCCAGCCCCTCCCACAATGATGAGCGGTGGCGGGATGCGGTAGATGGCATCCTGCGCATCGTCGAAGG
>JABBNZ010000059.1 GCA_019352035.1 Pseudomonadota bacterium
CTGGCCGACCGGTACGGAAGAGTTCGGATACTCACGGCGGGCGTTTTCGTCTGGTCAGTGATGACCGTCGCAACTTCCAGAGCGGTGGGTTTTGCCACGATGGCGCTGGCCCGGTCGGGAGTGGCGCTGGGCGAGGCGGGAGCGTTTCCGTCGATCCAGGCGCTGGTCTCGGACTATTTTCCGGTGCAGCGACGGGGCACGGCACTGTCGGTCATCGGGGTTTGCGGGGGCATTGGGTTGACATTCGCCCTCGCTGGCGGCGGGTTGCTCAATGACTGGCTTGGCTGGCGCGGCGCGTTCCTGCTCTCGGGGGCGCCGGGTCTCGTGCTGGCGGTTCTTCTCTGGCTCACCGTACGGGAGCCCGTGCGCGGTGGATTGACGCCGGTCGGCGATGCGAGCACCGATGATCCGGGCCTCGCCGCATCGCTGCGCATCCTGCTGGGGCGGCGCTCGTTCGTACACGTCTGTATCGGACTCGCCCTTGTATGCATTGGCGCCTATGCCCAGAGCACCTGGACGCCCGCGTTCCTCATGCGAACGTATCACTTCTCGACCGGCGAGGTGGGCGCCTACTACTCCGCCGCCGTCGGCCCAGGCACGTTGGTTTCGATCTTCGTCGGCGGTGTGCTCAACGACTGGTTCCTGAGGCGCAGGCACTATGCGGCCCCGGTCTGGATCCTGGTGGCTGCCTTCGCGCTCATGGTGCCTCCGGCCATCGTGACCTACCTCACTCGCGATTTCGCTCTCGCGATGGGGCTGACGCTCGGAACCACATTGCTCGGGGGCATCTGGGTTGCGCCCCTGTATGCCGTTGTACAGAGCCTGGCGGGACCTGACCTGCGCGCGCTGGCGGCGGCGGTCGCGAGCGTCATCACGAGTGTCATCGGACTGAGCGCCGGGCCCTACCTGGCGGGCCTGTTGAGCGACCTGCTCAACCCGCGCTTTGGCGCTCGCTCGCTCGGAATCAGCCTCTGCCTGCTCAACGTGACCTACATGATGGGCATCGTTCACTTTCTGCTCGCCATCCGCACCATCAAAGCGGACGTCGCCGAGGCCGAGGGCCTTGCCATTTCATCGTGCGATCGAGGAACAGCATGAATCGAGAACTTTCGCGGTACCTGGTCAATCCCGGTCCGAAGCGTCCGGCCACCGGGCTCAAGGCGGCCGTCACGACGGACTCGGCGATCGTCACCGAGACGATGGTCGAGGTGCTCAAGAGAGGAGGGAATGCAGCCGATGCGGGTATTGCCGGATGCCTGGTCCAGGCCGCGGTGGAACCGTTCATGACGAACCACGCAGGCCTGGTCACCTTTCTCTATTACGAGGCCAGCACGGGCCACGTGCATCAGCTCGACAGTCTCGGAGGATTCCCGTCCGGTTTGCCGCCCTTCAAGCCTGTCCCACCGGGGACCGGCCCCTACGCCGCCTTGCCGCCGTCCGCCATCATTCCGGGGTTCATGCCCGGCCTCAAGGCGATCCACGAGAGGTTCGGCTCTCGTCCGTGGGCGGAGCTTTGCGCTCCAGCGGTGCGCTGGGCCGAGGAGGGCCATCCGGTGTCGACGTTCGAGTACGGCGTCAACATCTTCGCGGACAAGTTCATCACCTACTTTCCCGAGAGCCGCGAGTTCTTCCAGCCCAACGGCTATTTCCCGAACGTCGGCGAGGTCTTCGTGCCTCACGGACTCGCGCAAACTCTCGAGGGAGTCGCGCGGCAGGGACCCGATTACATGATCACCGGGCCCTGGGCCGAGCGCTTCGTGGCAAAGGCCAACGAGATGGGCTGGAAGATCACGCTCGAGCATATGACCGAGACGCCGCCCCGCTGGGTGCAGCCGCTGCGCATCCCTCACCACGAATACGAGATCGTCAGCCTCGGCCCGCCCCAGGCGCAAGGCATCTATATCGCCATCGTACTCGGGGTCCTGAAGCACCTCGGTATTCGGGAGATGAGACCCGGCTCGGCGGGGCACATCTGGGCCATGGGTCATGCGTTGCGCCAAGGCGGGCGCCACTGGGAGTTCGCACAGGACGATAACGTCTATGGCGTGCCGCGCGAGGAACTGCTGGATGATGCTTATCACGCTCATCTTGCGAAGCTGATCAGGAAGGCCCGCCCCAAGGTCGACCTGACAGAGCACATCCGACTCGCGGCGGAGTCCGGCACGGGAGGCGATTCCATGTCCGCCTTCGGGGGGGCGAACGGAAGGCCGCGCCTCGCGAAGTCCCACTCGGATCAGCCGTCGGGCTCCTGTGAGTTGGCGGTCGTCGATTCGCAAGGCAACTGGGTGCAGATGATGAATACGCTGCAGGGATCCGGCATTCCAGGCATGGTGATTGGCGGGGTGCCCATGGTCGGCAGCCATTCGACTTTCGGTGCGCTCACGAGCCCGATGGACGCCACGCTCGTCAAGGGCGCCAAGGCGCGCTGCATCATCGGCAACACCATGGTGATGAAACAGGGAAAGCCGGTGTTTTCCGCCGGTTCACCGGGAAATGTCCACTGCACGGTGCCGCAGGTTCTTGCCTACGCGCTCGATTTCAAGCTCGATCCGCAAGCGGCGGTCGAGGCGCCCCGGATGCTTCCGATGACCGAAGGTCGCTCCGTCGCCATCGAGGATCGACTGGCGCCGGGGGTGGTCGAGGATCTGCATCGACTCGGGGTCCGGGTTGCGGTCACACCGAGCTATGACTACCACATGGGGTCCTTCTCCGTCATCGCAAGGGAGGAAACTTCCGGAACCTACACGGCCGTGGCCGATCCGCGCCGTTGCGCTGTTGCCGACGGGCTGCGTTGAGTAGGCAGTACCCTGTGCCGATCCTGGAGACCGATGGACGGACGTGGATCAGCTTGAACAGGAGAGATGAACGATGAGCGAAAGTCGCGATGCGTTGTATGCAACCCCAGGAAAGCGGAACCCTACGGAAGCGATCGCCGGCCGGGGCATGGTGACTGGCACGACGGGCAGCGCGGCAGTGGAGGCGGGCGTCGATATGCTGCGCCAGGGAGGCAGCGCGGCCGATGCTGTTGCGGCCACTGCGCTCGCTCAGATCTGTCTCGCGGCCGGCTCGTGGGTGAGCTACGCCGGCATCTACACCATGGTGTATTTCGAGGCCTCGACGGGAAAGCTCTATAACCTCAATGCCGGCTTCAACACGATACAGGCCGAGGATGACCCTCATGGAATCCCCGGTCCCAACCTGGGAGATCTCGGCAAGGGAGGGCTGAGCGCGTTTCAATACGAAGCGAGCGGCAGAACTGCGCTGACGCCCGGCTTCATGGCCGGCATCGAGGCGACCCACCGGCGCTTCGGAAAATTGCCGCTGCAGGCGATTTTCGATCCGGCCATCCGCTATGCGGAGGAGGGCTTTGCCTGGACCGCGGGGCACGCGCAACAGTACGCGTTTCGGGCATCGGTCCTGTCGCGATTGCCTCATACCCGCGAAGTCTTCGCAAAGGCGGATGGATCGACTTATGTGGCGGGCGAGAGCTTCAGGCAGCCGGCCCTCGCCAGGACTTTGCGACGGGCGGCCTGCGAGGGGATTCGCGAATACCTGTACTGCGGCGAGTGGGCCCAAGCGCTCGTTGCGGCCGTGAGCGCCGATGGCGGCAAAATGACCATGGCCGATCTGCGCGATTACGAAGTGATCTGGAGCGAGCCGACGCACGCGAGCTATCACGCTTATGACATCTATTCGCACGGATTGCCCGCTGCGGGGGGCGTCTGTCTTTCGGAGGCCATGAATCTCGCGGAGCTCGCTGAATTGTCGAGCAAGCGGCGGTATTCCGAGTCTCCGGAAGCGCTCTTCTGGCTCGCGCAAATTGCCAAGCCGGCCTTCGTTCTCGGATCGGCGCCGATTGCCGATGCGGCTGGCTTGCAGGCTGCGATCCGCTCTCTCGGTATCGATCTGTCGCTGTCTTCGAGGCTCGAGAAGAGCACTTCCAGGGCATTGTGGGATGCCATCAAGTCCGGGCGGCTGCCCGGGATCGGAGCGCCCCCGGCAGTGCCCGCCCATTCGGACTCGGTCGTGGCCATCGACCAGTGGGGAAACATGGCGGCGGTGGTCCACTCCATCAACACGGTGAGCTGGGGATCGACGGGGATATTCGTCGAGGGGGTCTCGATTCCCGATTCGGCCGCATTCCAGCAGCACGCCGTGGCCGCCGCCGGATCCGGTCGTCGGCTTCCCGATCCCACCAATCCCGGCCTCGTACTGAGAAATGGAAGGCCCGTGATGGCTTTCGGGTCCATTGGCGCGGGTCTTCACATCCGGACGGTGGGTTCTCTCATTGCCGTGCTGGATTTCGGGCTCACGCCTCAGCAGGCGATCAACGAGCCGAGCATCGGTTGCTTCGAGATGGGGGGTATCCAGAGACTCACGGTCGGAGCGAGGGAGTTCCCGCCCGAGTTTCTCAACGCCGTGCGCGATCTCGGCCAGGATGTGGTCGAAAGCGATCCATTGCGCGGTTATTGGATTGGCATTCAGATCGATCCGGTGACGCGAGAGCTGCATGGCGGGGCCATCCGGGAGCTCGCCATGGGCGGCCGCGCGGTCGGTTACTGAGAGGGTCGCGATGGCTCAGGGGCTTGATGTGCGTCGGCGAAACATCAGAGACACCGTCCTCTACAGGGAGGTCGCGCGATTCTATGACCAGATCCATGCGCCAGGCACGGATCGGGTGACCGATGCAGCGGATATCGCAGTCCGGCCGGATGGCTCGGTCGCCGCCTTCACCGGCTCGATCTACCAGAATCTGGACAGACCGCCGGTGACTCGGATATGCACGGTCAGCCTTAAATCGGGCGAGCTGCACGTTCACAGCAGTGCCACGGGCAGCGACCGGTTGCCGCGCTGGTCGCCCGATGGAAAGCGGCTGGCATTTCTCTCGGACCGGCGCGAAGCCGGAAACTTCCAGCTGTACCTCACCGATGGCGCGGCCACGCTCGCGGCGCCCGAGGTGGACGGAGTCATCGAATACCTGCATTGGTCTGCGGATGGCGGATCGATACTGCTCGGCGTGGCGGGCTTCGGCGCGGATTTTGCCGGGTGCCAGGGAGGCCACAAGACTCTCGGCCGCGACGGCGAGCTCCCAGCGTGGACGCCTGCCATAGAGTCCGGCGGCGAGGAGAACCTCTGGCGAAGACTCTTCGTGCTCGACATCGCCCAGAGTAAGGCGCGTTGCATCTCGCCGGTCGGGACCAATTTCTGGGAAGCGTGCTGGCTCGGCAACGGGAGGGTGGCCGCGGTCACCTCCTCATCGCATAGCGAAGGCTCCTGGTACGAGGCGCGTATTCAGTGTCTCGAGATCGGCAGCGGCGAGCTGCAGGTGCTCTTCACACCGGCAGATCAGGTCGGCGTCCTTGCCGGCTCTCCCTCGGGGCAGCGCCTGGCATTCGTGGAAGCAGTCTGCAGCGACCGCATGATCGTCGCCGGGACCCTCAACGTCCTGTCGGTCGATCGGGGCAACGTAGCCGCCGTCGACACGCAGCAAGCCGATATCACGCACGCCGAGTGGCGCGATGATAACCATCTCACCTATGCCGGAATCCGTTCCCTCGAGACCGTCATCGGTGAGATGGAAGCGAGGGAGCCCTTTGTCGGCCGCGAGTACTGGGCGAGCCGGTGCAAGACGATCGGCGGCTGGAACCCGGTCTGTGCTCCCTTGCCGGCCGGCGGCGCGGCCGCGATAAGCGAAGCGTACGAGACTCCTCCGGCGATCTCCCTTTTCGGTCCTGGAACCGAGGGTACGCTGCTGTCGCTGGCGGCCCCTGCCGCCGGCGAGACGGGCTTCAGCACGGCGCAGGTCGAGCCCTTCAGCTGGCAGGCCTGCGATGGACTTCAGATGCAGGGATGGCTCATCCGTCCTCCGGGCACCGGACCCTTCCCGCTCGTGATGGACATCCACGGCGGGCCCGTCTGGTGCTGCCGCAACCGCTGGCAGGGCAGATTGCGCGGCGCCAGGATACTCGCCGATCACGGCATTGCCTCGATCTATCCGAACCCCAGAGGCAGCAGCGGGCGAGGGCGGGAGTTCGCCCGGCGGGTCAAAGGCGACATGGGAGGGGAGGACACTCACGATTACCTCACCGCAATCGACGCCCTGGTCGCCGCCGGGATAGCCGATCCAAAGCGCCTCGGAGTGACCGGGATCAGTTACGGCGGGTTCATGTCGGCGTGGCTCATCACCCAGGATACCCGCTTCGCGGCGGCCGCCCCAATCTCGTGTGTGTCCGACTGGTACAGCGAGTACCTGACGTCGCAGATCGGCGATTTCGTGATGCTGTTTCTCGATGCCGATCCAGCGGCGCAGCACAGGCGGATGTCCGATCGAAGTCCTGCGATGTTCGCTCATCAAGTGCGTACACCAACGCTGCAACTGACGGGAGCGCAGGACCAAAACACCCCTCCGACGCAGGCGTTGGAGTTTCATCGGGGATTGCTGATGCAAGGCGTGACTAGCGTACTGGCGACGTATCCCACCGCCGGGCATGGAGTCCGGACCTTCCCGGAGGTGATCGATGCCACCGCCCGATATGTAAGCTGGATGCTGCAGCACCTGCAGCCGGAGGTGATCCGTGGATGAGTTCGGTGAAATTCAATTGAAGCCCCGGGAATACGCCACGCCGACAGACGGCGCCGCAGGCGCGTCTCATGAAGCTTCCGCGTCGTCAGGAGCCGGAGCGCCTGGGCCGCAGAGCCGGCCGAAAATTCGGAGGATGATGCGGGATATCGCCATAGACGCCGGAGTTCCGACTGGATGCTACTGGCTGTCGATGGCCTACATCTCGCACTCCGAGGTGGTCGCGCTCATCCTGGCAAGCGTCTTTCCGTTGCTCAAGAGTCTGTACGAGCTGCTGCAAAAGCGCAGGCTCGACCCCATCAGCATGGCGATACTGCTGGGCCTGATGGTCGGGTTGGGGGTATTGTTCATCGGCGGTGGTCCGAAATTGATCCTGCTGCGCGAGTCGCTGTTCACGGGGAGTTTCGGGCTGGCCTGCCTCGTGTCGCTGTTGTTCCGGTCCGGGCGTCCATTGATGTTCTTCTTTGCGCGATACAGCGCCGCGGGCAGCGATCCGGCCCTGTGCGCTTGGTACGACCGGCTATGGGAGAATGCCGGCTTCCGGCGCATGCAGCGCATCGTCACTCTGGTCTGGGGACTGGTGCTGGTCGGTGAATTCACGCTGCGAGTGGCACTGATCTATACCGTTTCACCGGCCACGGTGCTGGCTGTCTCTCCCGTCGTCATGGGTATTGCGAGCCTGCTCACGGTGATCTGGACGATGAAGTACGGGCTCCGCGCCGGCAAAGCGCTCACCCGAAGCAATTGATCGGATCGGGAAAAACGCATGCAACGAGACATTCGATCGACTGCGCTTTACGATGAGGCCGAGGAGACTTATCGGCGATTCCGCCAGCCTGGCACGGGCCAGATCAGTGACGTGGCAGAGGTACATGCTTCGCCGGACGGCAGGCATGCCGTCTTCGCGGGCACACTTGTAGACAAGCTCGAAGGCACTTCGCCGACGCGCATCTGCCGAACTGATCTCGCAACAGGGGATACGCAGGTGCTCACGTTCGGGCCGCACGCGGATCGCCTGCCGAAGTACTCTCCCGATGGCCGGCGCATCGCATTTCTCTCCGATCGCGCCCGGAGGGGTGATTTCCAGCTGTACGTTCTCGATACTGAAAGCAAGGCGGCGCGCCCGACCCCTGCCGTCGCAGGCTGGGTCGAGTACCTGCAGTGGTCCCCGAGCGGGAAACGTATTCTGCTGGGCGTGGCGGGGCACGGCGCCGACATCGCCGGCGGCCAGGGGGCAGTGACGAGCCGACAGCTCGCGACTGATCTGCCGTCCTGGATTCCGCAGGTCGAGACGGGCGATGATGCCTTCCGCTGGCGCAGCCTCTGGATCTACGACATCGAAGCGGACACCGTGCGGCGGATCGAGGCGCCGGGAGCGAACATCTGGGAAGCGTCGTGGTGCGGTAATGACAGCGTCGCCGCGATCGTCTCGCCCGGCGCGGGCGAGGGACTGTGGTACACCGCGACCTTGCGGCTCCTCGAGGTGGGCAGTGGCGAGTCGCGCCTCATATATCAGCCCCGCGATCAGCTCGGTTGGCCCGCGGGATCTCCTTCCGGCAGGCACCTTGCGGTCGTCGAGGCGATCTGCAGCGACCGCGGGATTGTCGCGGGCGAGCTCCTGGTCATCGAGACGGCATCCGGCCAGATCTCCCGCGTGGACACTCGCGGCATCGATGTGACCTACACGGAGTGGCGTTCCGATGGGGTATTGTTGATTGCCGGTCATCGCGGCTTTGAGACGGCGGTGGGCGTCTATGAGCTTCAGAAGCAATCGTTTCTCGAGACCTGGTCGAGTCAGGAAGTCACTTGCGGCGGGCGTTATGCGGCAGTGGCAGGCCTGAACGATCGCGGCGATTGCGTGCTGGAAGCGGAGAGCTTCACGCGGGCGCCGGAGCTCGCGGTGATCCGCCAGGGCGAGTACCGCCCAGTCAGGTCATTCGATCTGGGCTACTCGGCGCTCGCCTCCGCGATCGATCGAGTCGAGGCGATCCGCTGGCGTGCTCCGGATGGCCTCGAGGTCCAGGGCTGGCTGCTGCTGCCGAAGGGCAAGGGCCCGCATCCGCTGGTGCTTCATGTCCATGGCGGTCCGATCTGGCATTTCCGGCCGTCCTGTCTCGGGCGCAGCGGCGCGGCATTCCTGATGCTGCTGAAGCGCGGCTATGCGATCCTGATGCCCAATCCGCGCGGCAGCGCCGGACGCGGACAGGAGTACGCGCGGCGGGTGTTCGGGGACATGGGCGGACTGGAGACTCAGGATCACCTTTCGGGGCTGGATTACCTCGTCGCGGGCGGTATCGCCGATCCCGCGCGGCTCGGGGTTACCGGCGGCAGCCACGGCGGGTTCATGACCTCGTGGATCATCGGGCAGGACACCCGCTTTGCGGCGGCAGTCCCGGTGGCGCCCGTCACCCACTGGGTATCGGAGCATCTGATCTCGAACATTCCCCATTTCTGCGAGATCTCGCTCGGGGATCGGTTGACCAACGTGGCCGGCAAGTATTTCGAGCGCTCGCCCATCTTTCATGCCCAGAACGTCAAGACCCCGACACTCAATATCTGCGGCGCACTCGATCGCTGCACTCCGCCGTCAGAGGCGGTGCAGTTTCATAATGCACTCCTGGAGAACGGCGTGAAATCCGTGCTCATCACATACCCTGAGGAAGGGCATGGGGTTCGCAGCTTCCCGGCGGCGATCGACTATGCGGCGCGGGTCGTGGAGTGGTTCACGGCGCACATGCCCGCATGAAGGCGGGGCGCTCGCGGGCCGCCCAACGCTCCCAGTGTGGTCCACCCGCCAGGAGGAATCGATGGACCGTGCAAATCGCGCCCACCGCCGCTCGAGCTCCGGCACGTAATGCCGCGCCCGGCTGAGAATCATCCGGTCGCTGACGGAAATGCACGCCGCCAGAGGCCATCGCGTCTGAGGTCCCATCTCGGACTGTGGACGGTCCCACCCATGTTCCGTCTTTCGACGAGGTCACTGTGTGTCGGCCCTGCGGGCGAGAAAGCCCGTGATTGCGGCCACGAACTCCTCGGGGCGCTCGATGAACGGGAAGTGCCCTACATCGTCCCAGATCAGCAGCTCTGAGGCCGATAGGGCATGGTGGAGCGGAGCGGCATGGGTGTCGGCCTTGGCCACGTAGTTGGCATCGTGATTGGAGCTTACGATCAGTACCGGAAGCCCTCGGGGCAACCCGCTGGCCCGGAGCGTGAGGTCGTATGAGGCTATCGGGTGATCCGCGCGGGCCAGGGTCGCGCCTTTGTACGCGGCATAAGCACGGATACCCCAGGGCTCATTGCCCAGACTCGTGAACCAGGCTTTGGGCGGTTGGCGGACGAACTGTGTCAGAAGCATCTCGCTCCACCATCGGCTCTTCTCGACCGGCTCCCAGGGTCCTCGCCCGGTCATCGCGGCCTCGAATGCCGGCATTACATCGCGTGCGAAGCGGGGCCCGAGAGAGGAGTCAGTCCGCTCGACCTGGCGGGTCTGTGCCTCGGTGTCCTGGCTGGAGAGATTGAAGTATCGCAGGGGAGAGACGAGAACCAACGCACTCACGTGGGCGGGTCTGGCGAGAGCGTATTCGATAGCGAGTGCGGCTCCCCAGCCATGGCCCAGGATTACCGGGTTCTGCGAGTCGACCCGGGAACGCACGGCATCGAGATCATTCACGAAGGCCGGGAAGGTGAAATCGGCCTGCGGCTCTCTCGATGCGCGGCCCGAGCCAGGAAGATCGAGGTAAACGGTCCTCACGGTCGAGGCGAGACCGGTGAGCCAGGGGCGAAGGGTTTTGTGGCTGAAACCCGGACCGGCGGGAACGGCGATCAGCGTCTGCCGACGGCGCCAGCCGTGGTCCTCCAGTACGAACTGCGGACCATCGACGTCAAAGAACGCGAAACGGCCCGAGTCAGCGGTTCTCATCGGTCGCGGGGGCGAAGGCTGATATCTTCAGTGACCCGCGGCCCGCAGGGCCGCCCATTCCGCGAGGCTGCTCTGCAGGACCGCGGGCGGGAGTGACCCTTCCGAGAGGATGGCCTCATGAAATGCGGCGAGCTCGAAAGCCTCGCCCAGCCGTTGCTCGGCCTCCTTTCGCAGAGCCCGAAATTTCTGGAAGCCCATCCGATAGGAGAGCGCCTGACCGGGAAGATCGGTCGAATAACGGATCGTCTCGCTCGCGATCTGCGGCGCAGCCTCCAACGTGTTCGCAGCCATGTATTCGCGTGCCTGGCTGAGAGACCAGCCGCGCCAGTTCAGCCCCGTATCGACGACCAGGCGCTGCGCGGCAAAGCGCTGATGTGCGAGCCAGCCATACAGATCGTAAGGATCGCTGTATGCGTCGAATTCCTCCCCGAGTCCCGCGGAATACTCCGCCCATCCCTCTGTGAAACTCGAGAACAGGAGCGTGTGACGGCGGATGTCGGGCAGCCGCGTGTTCTCAAATTGCCGTGCCAGCTGCACGTGATGCCCAGGGATCAGCTCGTGGAACATCAACGAAGCTGCGTTCATCTGCAGCCGATCTTCCAGCCCGTAACCGCTGTAGTAGTAGATGCCGAAGTCGCGGCCTGCGGTCGGGGGGTCATAGTATCCGAATGTCATGCCCACCTCGAGAGCCGGTGGCAGCCGGCGAAGGGTGGGGCGAGCGCGCGGCAGCTGCTGAATCAGCGCAGGCAGAAGCGCCTCCATCCGCATCAGATGCCTGCGGTACGTTTGCTCCAGTGCTTCGGGGCTGGCGGCCTTGGCGCGGGAATCCGAGCGCAGCTGGGTATGGAAATCGGCCTCGGATCCATTCCAGCCAAAGGCGGAGCTGCGCAGCTGCGCCATTGCCGTGCGCAATCGCGCGACTTCCTCCAATCCGATGGCATGGATGTGGTCTGGATCGGCCTCGCTGCTCAGGTGATAACGGACCCAGCGCGCATAGGCTTCGGGCCCTTTCGGAAACTGTCCCAGGCCGACAGTGACGGGGGCCCGTCCCTCGTATTCGGTACCCAGCTCCTCGAGCAGTCTGCCGAAGGCGGGAGCGATGCGCTGCTGCAGCACAAGGCCGATGCGCTGCCGCGTGCCCTCGGCGGCGCGATCTTCTGACGGGAGCAAGGACGTGCTGAAGCTGGCGCGGAGCCGCTCCAGGGTGGCGCGAACGCCGGGGAGTGCCGGACGGGGAATGTACCAGCGCTGCTCGGCCTGGGCGCGAATGCGCTCCTGCCAGGCCCCTATGGATGCGGTGAGATCATCCAGCAAGGAGAGATAGCGATCGCAATCAGTCGTGCTCCGCAGTGGCAGATTCCGGAAGACCAGCTCGGGCAGCAGGGATTGGGCACTGAGCGTGTAGGGCGCCACACCGAAGCTGGTCCACCAGCGGTCAGGCTCCTCGATCTCCTCTCGAAGCACGGTTGCGAGGTAACGGGCGGTAAGTCGCTCCGATCTCGAGAGCGATCCCTGGTCGATGCCGTCCAGTCTGCGCAAGCGGGCACGAGCCGCGGCGGATACCGCCTCGGCCTCCGCAAGCGTGCCTCTGGGAATCCGCTCGACGGGCCGACCAGTCTTGGCTGCATAGTAAGGCTCTCTGGCGACCAGCGCTTCCCAGACTTCGCAAGCGAGGGATGCTACGGCCTCGGGTGCGCCGAAATGACCACTCATGCACCATTCCATCGTTTTGCCGCGTAGATCGGCGGCAGATTACGGGGCGGTCACCGGGCGAAGTATCGCACCCGAACAGAAGACTTTCGGAAGCGTCCGCTTCTGTTCCGGTGCGGGCGCCGAGGTCGAGCCAGTGAGGGAGGGGCTGTGGCTCACGTCCTCCAGACCGTTCAGAGGCACTTATGAGATACTCGGTGACAGCTCGCGAGAGGGTCACCGCTGATGACGTCCAATTTGCCGACAGGCCTCGTAGACTTGGCGTGCGATCTGGTGCATCTGCTTGATGAGGATGTCGTAGGTCATCCGGACCTCGCGTCCGTGCGCAAGCTTGGGGCTGCGGCAAATCACTATCAGTTTGAATTCGCCAGTCGATTCGCCAGCGGGCGCGGCGAGTTCTGCGCCGTCTCCGCGGGGATGTACGTGCAGTGCTTCGATGCCGATCTCACCGACCCTTATCAGATTTCCGTGGTCGGGCCCGACACTCTGCGCATTCGAGTCGGTTCGAGCGGCGTCTGCCGCTACTGGGGCCAACTCGATGCCGAGGCGACTGTAAGTGGCCCTACTCTCAGCCTGGTCGCGGAGCCGGCTGGCATGGAACCGGCACGGCTGGTGGGGGAGGACCGCCATAGAGTGGCCTACGTGTACCTGCACCGGGGCGAGCTCGAAAATCTCTACAGAGGCGCCGAGGACGATCTGCCACCGCCGATCGGTGCGTTCCTGGCGGGGGAGCTGCCGGCGACGTATCTGTATTCCGCGGCGCCGTCGAGCGAGCTGTTGGATTGCATTTCGGGACTGATGAACTGCTCGCTGGAAGGGCGCAGCCGCTGGCTTTTCTTCCGCTCCAAAGCCCTGGAGATCGTCTGTCGAACCTTCGAGTCGATAAGCGCCGCGGAGCCGGAGGCGGGATGTGGCCTGAGCGCGCCCGCCCGGCGGGCGGTATTGAAGGCGATCAGAATTCTCGAGCGGGATTTCACGCATCCGCCCGGGCTCGAGGCGTTGGCGCGTTGCGTGGGTCTCAGCCGTACCGGCTTGTGCGCGGGTTTTCGCGCGCTGACCGGCAAGAGCGTGTACGAGTACATCACGGAAATCCGCATGCGGCACGCCGTCATGCTGCTCGGGAAGCCGGGCGCCAGGGTCGCCGACGTCGCGTACGCAATCGGATATCAGCACCCCAGCAGCTTCACGGCGGCGGTGCAGAAGGTCTTCGGCACCCATCCGCGAGCTCTGCAGCGCCGCTCATCCCGGGATTGATCTCCCCAGGGGTGCCGCCTTCCGCGATTGCGGAGAGACTCATCCGAGAGCGCGGAGAGCTGGACGCTTACACAAGTCTTCCGGCCGCACTCGAAATTCCGCGCATTCAGCATCCGGTACGCTCGTGCCCATAAAGAGAGCCTTGTGGCTCGGGGGCGCGTCGGTGATCCAGAGAAACGTCAGTGTCGCTTCGAACAGGTTCGCTACTGTGACACGTATTCGTGTATCGGCATTTTGCGCTTTCGCTGTCCTGAGCGCGCTGCCCTTTGCCGCTCTGGCGCAGGAGCAGCCTGCGCCGAGTGACCGCACCAATTCCCCCCAGTTGCAGGAGGTGGTCGTCACGGCACAGAAGTTCCGCGAAAACATACAGGACGTTCCCTTATCACTCTCCGCGATCACTGCAAATGACATAAACGCCTGGGGCGCAACAAGTCTCGAGCAACTGCAGTACTCGATCCCTAATCTCTCGGCTTTCCAGTATGGTCCCGGAGTCGAATTCATCCAGATAGGGGGCATCTCCACCGATGTGGGCAGCCCTACGGTGGGACAGTATGTGGATGAGATGTCCATTACCGCGCCCACGTCCCTGGACATCTACACGCCCGATATCCGCATGCTCGACATGCAAAGAGTGGAGGTGCTCCGGGGGCCGCAGGGTGCGCTCTACGGCGAGGGGTCGATGGGAGGCACGATCCGCTACATCACCGCCTCGCCAAGCCTCACGGAATATTACGGATCCGCCGAGATGCAGGGTGGCTCGATCACAGATGGCGGTGAGAGCTACCGGGCAGACGGCGTCCTGAGCGTTCCGCTGATACATGACGTCCTCGGTCTGCGCCTGGTCGCTGGATACGAAAGAGATGGCGGGTGGATCGACAATTCCGTAACGGGAAGCTCCAATATCAATGGCACGGGGATTTCGACGTTTCGAGGCAAGCTGCTCTTCCAGCCGACCGGCCGCCTGAAACTCTCGCTTCTGGTTCTACATCAGAAAAGCGATCAAGCGAATCAGAATCTTGGCTTCGATGGAAAAATATCCAGCGCCGTCCGCACGCCCAACGATCATCAATATGATCTCGTCAACGGCGTCGCTACATTCGATTCCGGGCCGGTTCTCGTGACCGAGAGCGTCGGCTATCTGAATAGCCGTATGCGGGAGCAGTTCGACCTTACGGGACTGTACTCGCCCCTACTGAGCGCCCTCGGGCTGCCGCCGGGGTTCATCACTCAGATTGCCTACCCCGATAGCATCGGGGAGCACATCATCAACGACGAGCTCAGGTTCTCCTCTTCCGCCAGGGGTCGGTATCACTGGGTGGGAGGCATCTTCTATCAGAAGACGAACGTCTCGAACGACACGTCGACGACGACTGCCCCGGGTTCATTGCCTTTCTCCCTTCTCTCGGATCGCGCGTTCGACACAAGCTCGGAATTCTCGTTGTATGGCCAGGGCAGCTACCAGGTGACGCGGCGCCTGGATCTCCAGGCCGGTCTGCGGTATTACGAGGATCATGAGGCGCAACGGAGCTCCAGCGTTAACGTGGGCTTTCCCAGTAACGACTATGGCAACGCGAGATTTCATGCCTTGAATCCGCAATTCAACCTGCGGTATGAGTTTTCCAAGGCCTCGATGGTCTATCTCAACGCCGCAAAGGGGTTCAGGAGCGGTGGGTTCAACCTGACCTCAGCGGGAGGCGGCGCCGTGAAGGTTCCCCTGACCTACGCCCCCGACTGGCTGTGGACTTACCAGCTCGGAACGAAACAGGTGATGCTCGAGCGACGGCTGGCATTCGACGGAGATGTGTACTACACGAACTGGCAGCACGTACAGAGCGCGGCTTTCGCTCCGGGTAGCGCGGTGCAATATTTCGAGAACGGCGGCCGCGTCAGCGGCTGGGGAACCGATCTGTCCCTTGAAGCGCGCCCGCTGGCCGGCTTGACCCTGAGCGCCAGCTACGGCTGGAACAATCTTGCGTATCGCACGAAGACCGCTGACAAGAATGTCGGCGATCCCGTCGACAATGCCGTTCATGACTCCCTTTCCGTCTCGCTTGATTATCGTCGCCTGGTGACCGAAAACGTGGTTGGACTGCTGATAGTCAATTATCAGCACGCCGGGTCAGCGCAGATCACCCTGAGAGATTACGGGACGAACATCTATCTTCCGCAGCACAATACGGTCAATGCCCGAGTGGGCCTGGACTGGGGAAATTATGAAGTATCGCTGTTTGCCCATAATCTCTTCAACGATCGTCATGTGATCATTCCGGGTCCGTATGGGATATTGTCAGGGAACGTGGAGCTTCAGCCGAGGGTCGTGGGCGTGAATCTGAAGGCGCACTTCTGAGCACGCCAGGAGGGTGCTTGCCAAAGCTTCGAGAGCAGATGTCCGAAGGCGTGAGCGATGAGCTGGAGGCGGGTGCGGACGCTGGGTTTCGTGCGTGCCTCGACTTCCCCGCTCTCCTGAAGGGCGGCCGTGTGGTTGCCCAACGGATGGGCGCAGGGCGCTTTTGGTTCGTGGAAGGCGCTCCGGCGAATACCTGCATCAAGGCAGTGGACGTTACGACTGGCGCGTGCGAGGCGCTGTTTGACGTCGGGCGAGTCCGCAAGGCGCTTCAAGCAGTGATCGGCCGCGAGCCCCCCTATAGAGGCCTCCCGTTCGACAGCTTCAGTCGCACCCGCGACGGAGGAGCGGCTTTCCGCTTCGAAGGCGAGGATTACGTCCTCAGCCCGACCGGCGATCGGGTATCGCCTTCCTTGAAGCCGAGCTTCATAGAGCTCGCCGCGGGGACGGATTTGAAGGCGCGGACGTGCCCGCGCACTTTTCCGCAGTCATCCTACTTCCATGGCGTGAACGTCGCGCCGGAAATGCCTTCACCGGACGGGCAGTGGTTCGCCGGGATACAGGATCACAATCTGTACCTGCGCTCGATGGCGGATGGTCGCGTGCAGCAGGTGACGCGCGATGGTGGCAGTGATTGCGCGTGGGATATCGAGACGCCCCGAACTGCAATGGGCGCAAACTGGAGTGTGGTGACGCGGGTCGCCGATCCATGGTCGCCTGACGGATTGAGGCTATTCGCCACGCAGTTCGACAAGCGCTGCACGGGCCTCATCACCCGTACCCGGATGCTCAAGCGTATCGATGAGGTCGAGCAGCTGCACTGGGTGCGAAGCGGAGACAAGCTTCCGCAGATCCTGCCCTATGTGATGTATACCATGGATCGCCGGCTGGTCCGCCTGGACGTCGAAAACAGGGACCGCATGCTGCTGTTCCTGGGATGGGCGAAGGACGGAAAGGATCTCTACTTCGTCCAGTTTCATCGCGACCTGAAAAGCGGCACCGTCTTCGCAGCTGACTCGCTTACCGGCGAAACCCGTGCTCTTTTCTCGGAGCAGGGAAAGACCTTTATCCGGCTTCAGCATGACTTGTTCGGTGGACGCTCCGGTTGCACGCTTCTGCCGGCTGGTCTGGGATTCCTCTGGGAGTCGGAGCGCGACGGCTGGAAGCATCTTTATCATTACGGTATGAATGGGAATCTGGTGCGGCGCGTCACGGAAGGCGCTTGGCCAGTGGTGGACTTCCAGGGAATCGATGAGCACACGGGGATGGTGTACTTCTCGGCCCACCATGATCAGCGTCGGCCTTACGACATCCACCTCTGTCGGGTACCGCTAAACGGCGGTCCCGTTGAACGGCTCACTGAGGGAGAAGGGGTGCATGAGGTGCAGATGGCTCCGGACTTCTCCGGTTTCATCGATACATTATCAAAGCCCGACACGCCCCCGCGGAGCGTGGCATGTAACGCCGAGGGCGAGGTAGTGTACCGCTTCGAGCCAATGGATACTTCCGCCCTCGAAGCCGTCGGCTGGACTCCTCCGGAGGAGTTTTGCGTCAAGGCGGCCGATGGGACTACGGACCTTTGGGGGGTGATCTACAAGCCCCGCAATTTCGATCCCGGGAAGTCGTATCCCGTCATCGAGCACATCTACGGAGGCCCGCAGGTTTCCTGGGCGTCACATGCGTTTCCGACGAGCGGCACTGGCATATGGGGACTTGCTCAGGCGCTGCCGCAATTGGGCTACGTCTCCGTTGTGCTCGATGCGAGAGGGACACCGGAGCGCTCCAAGGGCTTTCAGGATGTGGTGTTCAAGGAGTGGCGTCGACACGTCACCGCGGATCACGCCGCGGCTCTGCGCGCTCTTGCCAAGGAGCGCGCGTGGATGGACCTGCGCCGCGTCGGAATCTGGGGTCACTCCTGGGGCGGGTACTTCGCGTTGGCCTGCATGATCGATGAGCCAGATCTCTACCGGGCGGGCGTCAGCTCGGCGCCGGGCTTCGATCCGTACGACGCCTTCATCTACGAGCCCTATCTGGACGGTGTGCCTGGCGCGGAAAACCGCGAGGCGTACGAGGCTGCGCTGCTGTATCGCGACGCACCCCGTCTGAAAGGGAAACTGCAGATCATCGCAGGCAGCGATGATGTCAGCGTGTGGCACAGCAGCGTGAAGATGAGCAACGCATTGATCGAAGCTGGCATCGATCATGAGTTTGTCATGCTGCCCGAGCAGCACCATGCGTTCGCGACCCTTCACGAGCGCTATGCGATCGACAAGATGATCGGGCATTTCGATCGCTACGTCAGAAACGCCGGAGAGCGCTGATGTTCCGGCCATCCGGATGTACTCTCGGCGGATTGCGGGTGACGCACCATGGACGATAAGGCGCTGCGGGAGCTCCTCGACGACGCCGCATCGAAATGCGGCGTCGTTGGCGCGCAGCTGGCGATCTTCGACCGCGGCACATTGCGCGAATTCGCCACGGGCTTGCGCAATGCCGAGCTCGGACTTCCGGTCACGGCCGATACCGTGTTTCAGATTGGCTCGACAACCAAGGTGTTCAACGCGTCACTGGTCATGTCACTGGTGGATTCTGGCAAGCTCGCGTTGGATATCCCGGTGCACGAATACCTCCGCGACTTTCGGCTGGCCAGTTGGGAGGCGCAGCGGACCGTTACCCTGCGACACCTGCTGTCGATGAGCGCAGGGATCGATAACGGCTTCTACCATGACTACGGTCGAGGCGATGATGCGTTGGGACGGTACGTGGCGGCCCTGGCGGGATTGCCTCATCTCTTCAGGCCTGGAACCGCTTTCGGCTACAGCAACGCGAGCAGCAATATCGCCGGTCACGTCGCCTCGACAGTCATGGGGCGGTCATGGGAGGAGCTGCTCGCGGAAAGAATCATCGACCCGCTGTCGCTCAACTGCACGGCGCTGTTTGCCGAAGACCTGCTTGCCCATCCTGTGGCTCTGGGCTACACCCGCGATGATATGACGGCCCCGCCGCGCCGGGTACGGGGTTGGGCGCTGCCGCGGTCTTGCGCTCCCGCGGGTGGTACGCTCTGCTGCAGCGCGGGCGATCTGGTCCGTTTTGCCCGCATGTTTCTCAACCGGGGGGCTGGACCGCAAGAACGGCGCGTCCTCTCGGCATCGGCCGTGGAGGCGATGCATGTGCCTCAGGTGGGGCTGCCGACCCGGCTCATGGCGCAACAATGGTGCTGTGGTCCTTATCGGAAGGTCTGGGATGGCGCGGCCGTATACGGTCATAGCGGAACCAGTACCGGCGGCTCATCAATGCTGCTGTGGTGTCCCGAGAGGCAGATCGCTATCGCGACTATCGTCAATGTCGCGGCGCAGGGATACCCGCTCGCGGAGCAGATTTTCGATGTCGTCTTTCCGCAGGTATTTGCAATCCGCAAGCCCAAGGTGCCGGAGCCTGAAGCACTGGAGCCGCGGGAAATCGAGGATCCCGCAAGACTGGTCGGCAGTTTCGAGGCGTTCGGAGCGGTCGTGAAAGTCACATGGGAAGGTGGACGGCTGTTTGTTACCGAGGACAGCGACCTCAACCGGATATATGGCTTTGAGCCCGTGACGCGCAGCGAGCTGATTCCGCTGGGCGGTGATCGGTTCTTCCCGCGAAATCCTGCGCTGTCGGGCAATCGCCTCTGGGACGTGGCCTTCTGGGACGCGAGCCGGTCGGGCAGGGCGACACATTACCTCGGAGGCATATTTGCATTTCGCCGCACGGCCTGACGCTTACGGTATCCGCGACGGGAGGATAGTCGGATGAAAGTCCTGTTCGGCGCCATCGCGACCGAGTCGAACTCCTTTTCGTCCATACCGACGTCCCTGCGCGCCTTCGAGGCTTACGGGATCTATGCCGGGGAGGAGGTCTACGAACGGGCGGGATTTTTCCGGGAATTGGCAAGAACACTGCGCGCTCTGGCAGCGGAAGCGGGAGCCAGCGCGCATCCCAGCATCTTTGCATTCGCCCAGCCCGGTGCTCCAATGGTTCAGAGTGCCTACGAGCACCTGCGGGACAGGCTGCTGAGCGACATTGCCGCGTGCAGGCCGGATTTGGTGATTCTGTCGCTGCACGGGGCGATGCTGAGCGAGCAGTGCCTCGATTGTGAGGGCGACATACTGGCGCGAGTGCGGGCTCTCGTCGGACCGGCAGTGCCAGTGGGAGTCGTGCTCGACCCGCATGCGCACTTGACGCAGCGGATGCTCGACCATGCGACTCTGCTGTCCTTCATGAAGGAATACCCGCACACGGATCTATTGGATAGAACGCGGGACGTGTGGCGGATCTGCCTCGAGATCGCGCTGGGAAGGAGACCGGTTCCGGCTTGGGCCGTCAGCGATTGCCGGATGATCAGTTTCTGGCCCACTCAGAACCAGCCGATGCGCGGCTTCGTTGATCGAATGATCGCGCAGGAAGGTCGTGACGGGATCCTGTCGATCTCATTCGTGCATGGATTTCCGTACGGCGATACTCCAGATACCGGCGCAAAGGTTCTGGTGTATGCCGACGAGCACCGGCATACCGCAGCGCGATATGCCGGGGACTTGCAGCGGGAGATCTGGTCCATGCGCAATGAGACTCGGATCAAGACCGTCTCGATAGACGACGCCCTCTCCCGGGTCGAGCACGAAGAGAAAGGCCTGTTGGTCCTGGCCGACATGGCGGACAATCCGGGTGGCGGAGCGCCGGCGGACTCGACGTTCATCCTGCAGGCGGCGCTGAGCCGCGGTATCAGCGGGCTCGCCATCGGCCTCATTTACGATCCCCAGGCCGTCCAAATCTGCATGGATGCGGGACCGGGGGCCAGGGTGAATCTGAGAGTGGGTGGAAAGCTGGGGCCGGCATCCGGCTCTCCTGTGGACCTCCCCGGTCAGGTGATGGGCGTCGCAGAGAGTGCGCAGCAATCCGGTCTGCCCGAAGAAGACCCTACGGACCTCGGGGCGGCCGCGTGGGTACGGAGTTCCGGTGTTGATCTGTTGCTCATCTCACGGCGGGAGCAGTGCTATCACCCCGACGCATTCTCGCGCATGGGGATCGAGCTGTCGCGTCATCGGGGCGTGGTGGTCAAGTCCACGAACCACT
>JABBNZ010000060.1:0-13825 GCA_019352035.1 Pseudomonadota bacterium
ATGACCGCGAGGTGGAGATCGAGGTGCGCGCAATGCCGATGGGTGTCGAGATCATGGCCCCGCCCGGCATGGAGGAGATGCAGCAGCAGCTGCAGTCGATGTTCCAGAACCTCGGCGGCACCCGCACCCGCAGCCGCAAGGTGAGGGTGCGCGAGGCGCAGAAGCTCCTGGTGGACGAGGAGGCCGCGAAGCTGATCAACGAGGATGAGATCAAGATCAAAGCGCTCGCCAACGCGGAGCAGAACGGCATCGTCTTCATCGATGAAATAGACAAGGTGACCCGCCGCCAGGAGACGATGGGCGCGGATGTCTCGCGCGAGGGCGTGCAGCGTGATCTGCTGCCGCTGGTGGAGGGCTCGACAGTGGCCACCAAGTACGGCCCGGTCAAGACCGATCACGTGCTCTTCATCGCCTCCGGCGCGTTCAGCCTGTCTAAACCCTCGGATCTCATCCCGGAGCTGCAGGGGCGCCTGCCGATCCGCGTCGAGCTCGATTCGCTGAACGTGGGCGACTTCGTGCGCATCCTGACGGAGCCGGATGCTTCGCTCACGGCGCAGTATCAGGCGCTGATGGGCACGGAGGGAGTGTCAGTGCAGTTCGCCGAGGACGGCGTGCGGCGCATCGCGGAGATCGCCTTCCAGGTCAACGAGCGCACGGAGAACATCGGCGCGCGCCGCCTGCACACCGTGATGGAGCGGCTGCTCGAGTCGGTCTCCTACGAGGCTTCGGAGCAGGGCGGCTCGCGGATGACGATCGATGCGAAGTACGTCGAGGAGCACCTCGGCAACCTCGCCAAGGATGAGGATCTGAGCCGGTACATTCTCTGAGGTCCAGGCTCTAACCGGACAGCTTCGCCAGCATCTCGCGCGGCACGTGGGCGCGGCCAGCGACCTCGGCGGCGCGGTCCTGATAAGCCGCGGCGGCTGGGCCGGCAGGCGAAGCTCCTCGAGCAGACGAACGAGGCGAGGGCGGCAGGTGGAGGTCGGCAGCGAGGGGCTGGGGAAGGGGAGTGAGTTCTCCGTGCGCCTGCCGCTGGCGCCTCGGGCCTGAGGGTCCGCGGCGCCAGCGGCTCGTATCAATGCTTGTGGTCGTGCTCCCAGGCCGCGAGGAAGTTGATCAATGAGATCAGCTTGTTGGGGCTGCCTGCCTGCTCGACGTTGGTGGTGAACTTGCCGTCCACGGCGATGAACGGCACGGCCTGCACCTGGTAGGCGTTCATCGTCTGTTGCGCCTGCTGGAGCTGCGTGTTGACGAAGAAGGAGTCATAAGCCTGCGTGAAGGCGCTGGCCGTGACGCCGTGCTGCACCGCCCAGGCCTCCTGCACCTTGAAGCTCTGCTGCTTGGTGTTGGACACGAGGCCGGACTCCGTGCCGGACTGGGTGTCCAGATCGTGGATGTAGGCGAACGCCTTGTCCACGAGGTCGGCGCGGCCGACCGACTCCAGCGTGTAGTAGAAGCGTGCGTGCGCGCGCTGCACCGGGCCCCACATGACCGGTACGCGCACGAACTTGACGTAGGAGGGTTTCGTCTTCCGCCATGCCTTGATGAAGGGCTCCAATGCGTAGCAGTGCGGGCAGGCGAGCCAGAACACCTCCATCACCTCGACCTTTCCGGGTGCGACCGTGGTCGGCTGGGCCGGGGTGACCACGTCGTAGTTCACGCCGGCCTTCCACTCACTGCTCGAGGGCAGCGCGGCGCTCGCGGGCAAGGCGGCCAGGTGCGCGAGCGAGGGACTGCTGTCGGCGCCGGTCTGGGCGGTGCTCGTGGAGCCGCTGTCACCCTGGCCGGCAGTCTGTCCCGACGCCGTCTGATCATCGGCGCTCTGCTGGCCTGCGGCGGAGGGCGGAGCCGTCCTCTGGCCGGTCTGTGCGGCGGCCTGGCTGGACGGCTGCGGTGCCTGAGTCCGGTGCGAGCAGGCGCTCAGGGCGAGCAAGGCCGCGGCGCAGAGCGTGAGGACGATGGGCAGCGATGGCGTTCGGGTCATTGGGTTTCCTGGCTTCAACGCAAACCCTGGACGTAGGAGGCGACGTCGCGCATGTCCTCCGGCGTCAGGCGCTTCGCGATATCGAACATAATGATGCTGTTGGGCGTTGCAGAGGCCGCATTCGGCCCGCTGTAACGCGTGCCGTTCGCGTACTGCTGCAGCTGCGACACGACATAGACCGACTGCTGCGCCTCGAGTGCCGGATAGCCCGCGGCGGGATTGCCGCGGCCGAGCGGCCCGTGGCAGGCGACGCATCCCGGTATCCCGCGCTTGACCTCACCCTGAAGGTAAAGAGCCCTCCCCGGCTTCCAGTAGGACGGATCGGCCTCGAGGCCCTGCGGCGTCTGCGCCGCGAAGAACACCGCGAGATTGTCGATGTCCTGGTCGCTCAAGCCCGCTGCCATGGGCTGCATCACCGGGTTCTGGCGGATGCCGGCCTTGAAGAGGTGCAGCTGCTGCGCGATGTAGACGGCGTTCTGGCCGGCGAGACGCGGCCACACGGGATTCTGGCTGTTGCCGTCGGGCCCGTGGCACGAGAAGCAGACCGCGGCCTTGGTGGCACCGGCCTGCGCCGAGCCGCTCGCGTAGGGATTCGGAATGAGCGAGGGAGCGGCCGTTGCCGGGCTTCCCGTCTGAGTCTCAGGTCCCACGCCGGATGCGCTGGAACCTGGGGTGCTTGCCCCCGGCGCCGGGGCGGGGCTTCCCGCGTGCGCGACGGTAGGGAGGGTCAATGCCGCGGCGGCCCATGCTACGGACAGCAGTGCGGCGGCGCTTGCCAGTGGTGCTCTTTTTGTCATCATTTCGCCCTTTCCCCGAGTTTGCCAAGGGTGCGAAAGCGCCGGATTGTACACTACGGGCGTGGCCACATTTCCAAACGCCAGATTTCTAGTGAGCGCCGCCGCTGCCGGACAGTTTCCCGCCGACCACGGCGCGGAAGTCGCATTCGCGGGCCGCTCGAATGCCGGCAAGTCGAGCGCGATCAACGCGATCCTCGGCCGCCAGGGGCTGGCGCGCACCAGCAAGACCCCGGGCCGCACGCGGCTCATCAATTTCTTCGAGCTCTCCCCGCAAGAGCGCATCGTGGACCTTCCGGGATATGGCTATGCGAGCGCTCCGGAGAGCGAGCGCCGCACCTGGCCGCGCCTCATCGAGGCGCTGCGTGAGCGAGAAGCGCTTCGGGGGCTGTTCGTGATCGTCGACGCTCGGCGCGGGATCGGGGAGGGCGATGAGGTGCTGCTCGAATGGGCATTGCCGCGGCAGCGGGTGCACGTGCTCTTGTCGAAAGCGGACAAGCTGAGCCGGAGTGAGGCCCGCCAGACGCTCGCGGCGGCCGTGCAGGCGGTGAGCCAGCGCGCGACGGTGCAGCTTTTCTCCGCCCACTCGCGGGCAGGCCTGGACGAGGCGCAGGGGGTGCTGGCGAGCTGGCTGGGATCGTAAAAGAAAAAACCCCGATGACCTCTCTCGAGGCCACCGGGGCAGACTAACCCGGCACAGGTCTCGTGTGAACCGGGTCGACCCGCTCAGGGAGGGAAGCGGGGAGTGCCGAAGCACTCGACGGATTAGACGGGGTGGGGGGAGGGAAGTTCCGTTCCTCACGCGGGGGAAACGGGCCTTTCCGCGGCGCCCGTGTTACAGAATGTTAAAGATCACGTCCAGGCTGACCACGCGCGCCCCGTTGGTGTGCGCCATGTTCAGGTGCTCGTATTCGAGCCTTCCCATGAGGCGGCCGAAATGCGCCTGCGCCCCGACGCCCCAGGCGAGCTCGGTTCCAGTGTCGGAGAACCGAAAGAGCGAGGGGTCTGCGGAGTCGCCGCTCAGCTGCCAGCGGTCGAGCCCGAGCTTCCCGAAGACATCGATGACCGGCAGCGGGATCGGCAGATAGCCGACGAGATAGGCGGCGAAGGCGTGGGCATTGGCCTGCGCGCTGCCGAGGGCGCCCAGGCTGCGCGATTCGCTGCCCAGGTGGTAGTAATCGACTTCGGCGCCGAGCAGGCTGAAGCGCAGCCCCGCCAAGGCCTTGAACGAGGTGTTGTGGACATCGAAGCCGGTGCCGAGGACATTGTTTACATTCGCCCGCATCAGGCCTGCTCCGGCATACAGGCCCGCGCCGAAGAGCCCGCTCGCGTGCGCGGAGCCGGCGGCGAGCGCCAGCAGGGGGATCAGCAGCCATCGGCGCATCGGGGTCTCCAGTTGTTGTGGAACGGCGACAGGGTTGGCTGTCACCGGGCGTGCATCGAGACTGCCGGTGTGGCGAGAAGTTCACATCACGCGGTTCCGGCTGCGTTAGCCGAGCCAGCAATTACCGCGCCCCCGGGGCTCGGCCGCTGCGCGCCAGCGAGCGCGGAAAGGGCGGAATAGGCCGCGTCGGCGCGACGGCCGCCGGCGGCCGTCGCCAAGCACGAGGACGGGCGCCTGCAGCCGCCTGGCGGTGAGGTGATGCCGCTTCTCCCACATCGGGGATGATCACCCGCTCCCGGCGGATCAACACCTGTCCGCGGCAGCTGATCGGGCCGGTATCTGGCCGATCGCGGCGGACAACCGGTGACTCATTCGAGCCGCATCGCCGCGCGCGAGTCAGTTTGGCATGCGAGGGCCCCCCCCGCGTCAGCTCGGCCGCTGTTGAAGATGTGTCGGTTGGCGCGTGGAGCCCGGCCAACGCCGCGGACGCGCTCCGTCAGATCGCGTCCGGTTGCGCTGCCGGCGCGGCGCGGACGAAGGCCGGCAGCGTCTCCAGATGGCCGCAGATCGCCCGCAGCGTCGGGAACGGCTCGACGTTGCATTTGAAGCGGTGGGCGTTGAGCATCTGCGGCACCATGCAGACATCCGCCAGCGTCACCTCCGTGCCGAACATGTGACGGCCGTCGCCGCTCGAGCGCCTGGCTTCCTCCTCCAGGGCGCGGAAGCCCTCGGCGATCCAGTGCCGGTACCAGGTGTCCACCGCGGCCTCGTCGTGGCCGAGCGGGGAGCGCAGATAGTTCAACACCCGCAGATTGTTGAGCGGATGGATGTCGCAGGCGATGGCCAGAGCGAGGGACCTCACGCGCGCGCGATCCATGGCCGAGTGCGGCAGCAGCGGCGGCTGCGGGTGGATTTCCTCCAGATACTCGATGATGGCGAGCGACTGGCCGATGACGGCGCCGCCGTCCTCGAGCGCCGGCACGAGACCCTGCGGATTGCGCGCCAGGTAGTCCGGCTGACGGTGCAGCCCCGGCCGCAGGTCCACGGGCATGGACTCGTGGCTGACCCCTTTGAAGTTGAGAGCGATACGCACGCGATAAGCCGCGGAGCTGCGGAAATAGGTGTAGAGCTTCATGGTTGGGTAGAATACGCCAATGAGCATCTGGCGCACCGAAGTCACCCCCCAACTGCTCGAGCGCTTCTCGCGCGGCACCTTCGCCGAGCGGGCCGGCATCCGCATCACCGAAGTCGGTCCGGATTACCTGCGCGCGACCTTGCCCGTGACGCCGGCCGTCCATCAGCCCTATGGGGTTCTGCACGGCGGCGTCTCCGTGGCCTTGGCGGAAACCGTGGGCAGCGTCGCCGCGAACCTGTGCATCGATATGGAGCGGCAGCAGTGCTTCGGCCAGGAGATCAACGCCAACCACCTGCGCTCGGTGGCTTCGGGGGTGGTCACCGCCACGGCCCGTCCCTACCACATCGGCAGCCGCAGCCAGGTCTGGGGCATCGAGATTCGCGACGAGGCCGGCAGGCTGGTCTGCATCTCGCGCCTGACCATGGCGGTCGTACAGCGCCGGGAGACGGCGTCGTGAGCTGGCGGCGAGCCCGGAGTTGGATCGCGGCAGTGGGTGCGATGTTGGTATGCGCGGGCTGCGGCTTCAAAGGGCCGCTGTATCTGCCGGGGCGCAATGCCGCCGTGATCACGCGCCCGGCGTCGGCCGCGCCAGCCGGCAGCCAGAGGCAGGCGCCGCCCACCCGGAAGAAGAAGGAAGAGACATCGCCGGCGCCGCCGCCGAGCCCTTCCGGCGCGGCTTCGCAATAAGACCGCCTTTCCACCCGCTGCGCATCATTATCGGGCGGAGCGCTCCGCCGCCGCCGCCGCTCGGTTAGACTGCCGCTTCCACGTGCCGAAGCGAGATTCATGGACGTCGAAGATGCAGCCGGCCGAATCCTGCGCGAAGTCTTCGGCTACCCGCAGTTCCGGGGCGAGCAGCGGCAGATCATCGCCCACCTGATGGCCGGAGGCGATGCGCTGGTGCTCATGCCCACCGGCGGCGGCAAATCGCTCTGCTATCAGATCCCGGCCCTCGCCCGGGACGGGATGGGCGTCGTCGTCTCGCCCCTCATCGCGCTCATGCAGGATCAGGTGGCGGCGCTGCACGAGGCGGGCGTGCGCGCGGCAGCCCTCAACTCGGCCATGAGCTGGCCGCAAGTGCAGGAGACCGAGCGGCAGGCGCGCGCCGGCGAACTCGACCTCCTCTACGTCGCACCCGAGCGCCTGCTGACAGAGCGATGCCTGTCGCTGCTCGACCGATGTCCCCTGGCGCTCTTCGCCATCGACGAGGCGCATTGCGTCTCGCAGTGGGGACACGACTTCCGCCCGGAGTACCTGCAGCTCGCGGTGCTGGCGGAGCGTTACCGAAACGTCCCGCGCATGGCGCTCACGGCCACTGCCGACACCGCGACGCGCAAGGAGATGATCGAGCGGCTTCGGCTGCGGGAGCCCAGGATATTCGTCGCCAGCTTCGACCGGCCCAACATCCGCTACCGCATCGCCGAGAAGGACACTCCGCGCCGGCAGCTGCTGCGATTCATCCGCGAAGAGCATGCGGGCGAGTCCGGGATCGTCTATTGCCTGGCACGCGCCACGGTGGAGGATACCGCGGCGTTTCTGGCGCGCGAGGGGGTCGATGCGCGGCCTTATCACGCAGGGCTCGACAGCGGCACCCGGGAGGACCATCAGCGCCGCTTCATCCGCGACGACGGCATCGTCATGGTGGCGACCATCGCCTTCGGAATGGGGATCGACAAGCCGGACGTGCGCTTCGTCGCGCACCTGGATCTGCCTAAGAGCATCGAAGGCTACTATCAGGAGACCGGCCGCGCCGGCCGGGATGGCCTTCCCGCCGATGCGTGGATGGTGTACGGGCTGCAGGACGTCGTGCAGCAGCGGCGGATGATCGATCAGTCGGAGGCCAGTGCGGAATACAAGCGCGCCGCCACTGCCAAGCTGGATGCCCTCCTCGGCCTCTGCGAGACGTCGCAATGCCGGCGTGTGCGCCTGCTCGACTACTTCGGCGAGGCCGCGGGCCCCTGCGGCAACTGCGACAATTGCCTGGACCGGCCGGAGGAATGGGATGGAACCATCGCCGCGCAGAAGCTCCTCTCGTGCATCGCGCGCTGCCAATCGGCCACCGGCCTCAGCTTCGGCGCCCAGCACGTGATCGATGTTCTGCGCGGCAACCGCACCGCGAAGGTCGAGCAGTTCCGCCACGACCGCCTGAGCACCTTCGGTATCGGCGCGGACCTCGACGTCGCGCAATGGCGCTCCGTTCTGCGGCAGCTGGTGATGCTGCGCCTGGTCCAGGTCGACACGGATCGCTTCAGCGTGCTGCGCCTGACGTCCGCCAGCCGGGAGGTGCTGCGCGGGGAGCGCACGATACGGCTGCGGCGCTCGCCCGAGCGGAGCGCGCTTCGGCCGCCGGCCCGGCGGCCGATCGATCGCACACGGGTGACGGCCGCCCAGGCCGCGCGTGTACTGTCGGGTGATCCGGGGGCCGCCGCGGACGGCGACGATACGCACGTCGCTTTGTTTGAGGCGCTGCGCGCGTGGCGGCTGCAGGTGGCGCGGCAGCATGGCGTGCCTGCTTACACGGTGTTCCACGATGCGACGCTGGAGGAGATCGCGCGGCGGCGCCCAGCTTCCATCGAGGAGCTGCGGGCGGTGAGCGGGGTGGGCGCGATCAAGCTCGAGCGCTATGGAGCCGCGGTGTTGGACGTGGTCCAGGGTACGCGGCCCGGCCTCAGGCCCGCAGCAGCCCTCTGACGGCCCGGGCGTCGCGGCTGTCCGGGAACACCGGGCTCTCGAGCGCCCGCTCCGGCACGCCGAGATGCTCCGCCAACACGCCCTTCATGACGGCGCGCAGATCCAGCGTCGGCCTGAGATCCCGGTCCTGATAGAGCGCCCGGGGCGAAAGTCCCGGCCAGTCCGTCATGACGCGGCCGCCCCTGACGGCCCCGCCCAGGAGGTAGGCCGCGGTGGCGGTGCCATGATCGGTGCCGCGCGTGCCGTTCTGCGCCACGGTACGGCCGAACTCGGTCGCCAGCAGCACCGCCGTATCGCTCCAGACCGGACCGAGTCCGTCCTTCAGCGCGCCCAGTGCGGTATCGAGCGCCGACAGCCGAACTGCGAGCTGGCCCTTGGCGTTCCCTTCATTGAAGTGAGTGTCCCACCCCGTCGTGTCGAACACCGCGACCTGGGGTCCATCAGCCTGTCTCAAAAACCGCGCCGCCGCCCTGGCGACCTCCACGTATTGCGCTTCAGGCTTGCCGCGCGTCGCCAGCAGGGAGCCGGGCGAGCCCTGGTCGGCGATCGCCTCCGCCAGCTTCTGCCCGAGCACCGGATCGCGCGAGTAGAGATCTGCTATCCGTTGCAGCGTGTCATCGTCGAGCGGTGCCAGGCGCGAAGGCGACCAGGATGTCACCGCCGCGGGCCCGCGCATCACGAGCGGCGCCGTCGGCGCGATGCTGATGCCGCGCTCCGCCTCCGGTGCGAGGGCCCCGGGCAGCGCCGCCAGCGCCCGATTCAGCCAGCCCGTCTCCACCGCATGAGGTTGCGGATGGCCCGTCTCCAACACATTCTGGCCGTCGAAGTGGGATCGGCTGCGGTACGGGCTCGCCACGGCGTGAAACACGGTGAGCTCACGCGCGGTGTAGCTCCGGTGCATGAATGAGAGCGAGGGATGGAGGCCGAAGAGTCCATCGAGCGGCAGCGCACCGCCGCTCGTGCCCGGGCGGCCTATGGCAAGCTCTCCGCGCAATCCCGCGTATCCCGGGTCGCCGACCGCCGGCACGGCCTCCAGCCCGTCCAGCGCTCCTCGCAGGATGACGAATACGAACCGCGGCTTCTTGCCGCGCGCCATGCCGGCGAAGGTCACCTGCGAGCCGAGCAGGGCCCCGCCCGCGGCGGCCAGGGCGCCGGCAGTCAGGAATTCGCGTCGCTTCATTCTTCAGCGCCTCATGAACTCGGGGGCCGCCAGCAGCAGCGTAATGGCCTGCGCTGCGCTCCCGGCGTGCGCAATTCCTTCGCGGGTCGCGGTGCTCAGCACGTTACCCAACAGCCGTGGCGCCAACTCTCTGGCATCCCGCCCGGGACCGATCCTCTGCCCGACCGCGTCCGACCATTCGATCCGCTTCAAGAGCTCCGACGCGCCGTCCCAGTCCGCGCTCCCGTCCGGCCAGCCCGCCGGCGATCCCGGGCACCAGATCCTTTGCCCCAGGAGCTGGAAGAGCCCCACCGGCGCCTTGTCGGTGCTGACGGGAAGCTCGAGGCCGCGGAAGGCCGACACGATGAAGTCCCAAGGGGTCTTCAATTTGGATACGGGCCGGTCCCAGGCCTGCGGCGAGTCGATGAGCGCGCGATACACGGTCGGCAGATCGCCGCCGCTCTGTGAGAATGCCGCAGCCATCCGGTCCACCGCCTGGGCGGGAGGGTCGTCGGCGATGAAGTGGCGCGCCAGCTTGGTCGCTATGAACCGGGCCGTCGCCGGATGCCGGGCGAAATCGCGCAGCACCGCCACGCCCTGATCGTATCCGGTGTCAGGATAGCGCCTGCCCATCACGACCTGGGTGCCCGGCTGGTGCATCGCGGCACGAAAGAGGAAGGTTCCGGGCTGCGCCCCCCGGCGCGAGTCACGAGGTCCCGCGATCGACCAGCCTGTCAACACCTGTGCGAACGCGGTGACGTCCGCCTGGGTGTAGCCGCCGTCGACGCTCACGGTGTGCAGCTCCATCGTCTCCCGCGCCAGATTCTCGTTGATGCCGGGCCGGCGGCCGGGATTGCGCCGCTCGATGTTCCGCGCCGCGCGCGAGTCCGGGCCCATCGACAGCTGATTGTCGAGGTAGAGCAGCATGGCGGGATGGCGCTGCGTCGCGAGCAGCATGTCGGTGAAATTGCCGAGGACGTACGGCCGGATCGTCTCGCGCTCGTAACTGCCGGCGAGCGCGGCCAACACGCCCTTGTCGACCGATACCGCGAAGTGGTTCGACCAGAACTGGGTCAGGCGCTCGACGAACGGTCGCTGCGTCGATACCGACTGGCGGAACCGAGCGCCGGCCTCGGCGAGATAGATCGGACGGATGAGCTGCGGAAGCTTCTTGAAAGCGCCGACTGCGGCGCCGGAAGCGCCCGCGGACCGCGGCCCTGCGGCACCGCGGCGGCCGGCGCGCATGCGCTCGGCCCGTAGGGTGCGGCGCAGGTCATAGATCCGCGTGAGGATGCCGGCCGAGCTCTGCAGGCCGTCGCCGCCGATCTGCGGCGCCGGGCCTTCGAGCTGCGCTCTCAGCCAGTCCGGCCCCGCGCCCCCGATGGCGGCCAGCTCCCCCGGCCGGGCACCGAGCCCGAATCGATTGGCCGCGATGGCCGAGGTCAACCCCTTTTCCATGAGCCTCATAGCGCACGGCGCCGGCCTCCGGTTGACCGGAGCGGGGTCCGATATACTGGCCTCATGCCCATCCCCGAGTCTCCCGACCTCGTCCTGTTCGACGCGTCTTCCTATCTCTACCGCGCCTTCCATGCCCTACCGGCTCTGAGCAATTCACGCGGTGAGCCGACCGGCGCGGTGCACGGCGTGCTCAACATGCTCGCCAAGTTCCTCAAGGAGTGCCGGCCGAAGCGCATCGCTCTGGTGTTCGATGCTCCCGGCCGAACGTTTCGCGATGATCTCTTTGCCGAATACAAGGCCCATCGCGCGCCGATGCCGGATGACTTGCGCGCGCAGATCGAGCCGCTGCTCGCCATCCTGCGCGCGCAGGGATTGCCCCTGTTGCGGGTCGAGGGCGTCGAGGCCGATGATGTCATCGGCACGCTCGCCTGCCAGGCCGCGCGCGCCGGCCACACGGTGCTGATCTCGACCGGCGACAAGGACATGGCGCAGCTCGTCAACGAGACGATCACGCTCGTCAACACGATGAGCAACACAGTGCTCGACCGCGTCGGGGTCAAGGCCAAGTTCGACGTGTTTCCGGAGCAGATCATCGACTACCTCGCCCTGGTGGGCGACAGCTCCGACAACATCCCCGGCATCGACAAGGTGGGCCCCAAGACGGCCGCGAAACTGCTCGGCCAGTACGGGACCCTCGACAACCTCGTCCGCAACGTGAGCGCGGTGAGCGGCAAGGTCGGCGAGAATCTGCGCGCCGGGCTCGAGACGCTGGAGCTGTCACGCAAGCTCGCGACCATCCAGAGGGAGCTCGAGCTGCCCGTCACGCTGGAGCAACTCGTGCCGGCGCAGCCGCAGATCGAGCGCCTGCGCGAGCTCTACACCCGATACGAGCTGCGCTCGTTCCTGCGCCAGCTCGATGGCGGAAGCGGCGAGTCCTCGACGGCGGCGGCCGTGTTGGAGCGTGGGCAGGCGGGGGACGGCACCGCTGTTCAGCCGGGGGGCGCCCTCGCGCCGATCGGAGTGCCGCCCGGCGGCTCGGCACCCGCAGCCGCGGCCGCCGTGACGAGACACTACGAGACGCTGGTCGAATGGGCGGATCTGGAGCGCTGGATCGCGAAGCTGCGTGACGCGCAGCTCATCGCGCTCGATACCGAGACGACGAGCCTCGATTACATGCGCGCCGAGATCGTCGGCCTCTCCTTCTGCGTCGAGTCGGGTACGGCCGCGTATCTGCCTCTGGGTCACGACTATGCGGGCGCGCCGCCGCAGATCGAGCGAGGCCGGGCGCTAGAGGCGCTGCGGCCGATCCTGGAGGATCCCGAGAAGCCGAAGCTCGGCCATCACCTGAAGTACGACGCTCACGTACTGCAGAATCATGGGATTCGCCTCGCGGGCATGCGATACGACACCATGCTCGAGTCTTACGTCTGGAATAGCGTAGGTGCGCGGCATGACATGGACTCCGCGGCGCTCTGCTACCTCGGTCTTCGCACCATCACCTACGAAGAGGTAGCCGGCAAAGGCGCCAAGCAGATCCCCTTCAGCCAGGTGCCCGTGGACCGCGCCTCGGAATATGCCGCCGAGGATGCCGACGTGACGCTGTGCCTGCACAAGGCGCTGTGGCCCAAGATCGAGAGTATTGCGGCGCTGAAGAGCCTGTACGTGGAGATCGAGCAGCCGCTCGTGCCGGTCCTCGCGCGCATGGAGCGTCACGGCGTGCTGGTCGATCGGGAGCTGCTGCGCGCGCAGAGTGCGCGTTTCGCCACGCAACTGCAGGACCTGCTGCAGCAGGCCCGACGCGAGGCCGGCTTCGACATCAACGTCGACTCGCCGAAACAACTGCAGCAGGTGCTGTTCGAGAAGCTGGGACTGCCGGTGTTGCGCAAGACGCCGACGGGGCAGCCCTCGACGGCGGAGGATGTAATGGAGGAGCTCGCGGCTTCCTATGCGCTGCCGCGGATCGTGCTCGACTACCGCGCGCTGGCGAAGCTGAAATCGACCTATACCGATAAGCTCCCGGAGCTGATCAATCCGCGCACCGGGCGCATCCACACCTCCTATCACCAGGCGGTGGCGCAGACGGGCCGGCTCTCCTCTTCCGATCCCAACCTGCAGAACATTCCGATCCGGCGTCCCGAGGGCCGGCGGATCCGACAAGCCTTCATAGCGCCCCCCGGACACGTGCTGATGGCGGCGGATTATTCGCAGATCGAGCTGCGGATCATGGCGCACCTCTCGGGCGATGAGGGACTGCTGGCCGCCTTCGCGGAGGATCGCGACGTGCACCAGGCGACGGCGGCGGAAGTCTTCGGAGCGCCGCTTGCGCAGGTCACCGCCGATCAGCGCCGGCTGGCGAAGACCATCAACTTCGGGCTCATGTACGGCATGTCGCCGTTCGGGCTCGCGCGCAATCTCGGCATCGATCGCGGCGCCGCCCAGACATACGTGGAGCGTTACTTCCAGCGTTACCCCGGCGTGCGCCGCTTCATGGACGACACCCGCCAGCAGGCCCGGGAGCGCGGCTTCGTCGAGACGGTGTATGGCCGCCGGCTCTATCTGCCGGACATCCGCTCCGGCAACGTGCAGACCCGACAGTACGCGGAGCGCAGCGCCATCAATGCGCCCATGCAGGGGACCGCCGCCGACATCATCAAGCGCGCGATGATCGCGGTCGATGCATGGTGCGAGCGCGAGGACGTTCCCGCGCGCCTGATCATGCAAGTGCACGACGAGCTGGTGCTGGAGGTGCGCAGCGATGCCATCGAGCGGGTCAAGGAGGCTCTCAGGGAGAGAATGACCTCCGCCGCGGATCTGCGGGTGCCGCTGCGCGTGGACATCGGAATCGGCGCCAACTGGGACGAGGCGCACTGAGCGGATGAGCCAGATGTCTGACGGGGACGAGGCGCACGGAGCCCGCTTGGCGCCTCGGTGCCTGCGACATCAACGGATGTGCAGCAACAGCGCCAAGAGCATGAAAATCCCGGCGGCAAGCAATGCGGCGCGCCACCATGGAACGAAGTAGGGTGCGGCGGCGGACGGCGCGCCCGCTTTGAAGCCGTGAATCATCGCCGGCACCAGGCTCTCCTTGCGCGCCAGGCGATAGAAGGCGATCGCGGTCAGATGCACCCCGATCAGCAGCAGCAGCAGCTCGAAATTGGCGGCGTGCAGATGGGCGAACCGCCGCCCGGTCTCGAACGAGACCCACCTCACAAAGGGGCCT
>JABBNZ010000060.1:13835-20912 GCA_019352035.1 Pseudomonadota bacterium
CTTCCGATCTGGAAGAGCGAGTGGCCGGGACGCGCCCGGCCACTCATGGGGGAAGCCTTATCGCGGCAGGGTGCTAGACCCCATCAGGAACTGGTCCACCGAGCGGGCGCACTGGCGGCCCTCGCGGATCGCCCAGACGACCAGGGACTGGCCGCGCCGCATGTCGACGTTCACGGCGAACAGGCCGAGCGTGGTCTGCGTCAGCAGCAGCCCGAGCATGACGATGATGCTCAAGGCGCCGAGCGGATTGTGGCCGAGCGGCGGCGGCGACTCGTCACCACCCCCACCGAAGAGCTTGCGTACGTAGCGAAAGGTGGCGGCCGGCCCCCGAACGAAGTCGCGGAACCGGGCGGTCTGTCCTCCGCAGAAGCCCCACGCCAGCCGAAACAACACCGCGCCGAGCACGCCGTATCCGGCGATGCGGTGCCACTCCATGTGATCGCTCTGCGCGGTCCACCAGCAGACCCCGAACAGAATGACGGTGGTCCAATGCGAGAGCCGGGTCGGCAGGTCCCAGACCCGAATCCGCCCGTTCGTCGGCGATTGAGCGTCCACGGCCCATCACCACCAGCTGCGGCGAGCCCGGAACCGCCGGTGACAGCTGCCGCAGGCCTGGCCGAGCTCCCTGGCGCGAAGCCCGAGTGCGCGCCGGTCCCGGCCGCCGGCAGCCTGCGTCAGGTTCTGCGCGCGATTCAAAAAGATCCGCGCGGCCTGCGCAAACTGCCGCGGATTCGACCAGATGGCCGCCCTCGCCCGCGTCTTGACCCCGTGGCCCTTGCCGCTGCCTGCGGGAAACCAGGTCGGCAGCGCGGCAGCGAGACGCTCGATCCGATTCGCGTCGGCTGCGGCCATGCCCCAGTTCGGGTGCGATTGCCGGATCTGGTCCCGCAGAGCCTTGAGGTTCCTGCCGAGGCTCTTGAAGTGAGCCTGGCGCGCATGGACGATCTGCGGAATACCGGCGGCGCCCGCGACGCCCGTCGCGGCAATGGCCAACATGGCGGCGATCAGCAGCATCGGGCGGCGAAGACCGCCGTTCGGGGTGACAATGAAGCGCATGTTCCTCAACTTTCGA
Source organism: Pseudomonadota bacterium (assembly GCA_019352035.1). GTDB lineage: Bacteria > Pseudomonadota > Gammaproteobacteria > Steroidobacterales > Steroidobacteraceae > 13-2-20CM-66-19. The sequence goes on from JABBNZ010000060.1 coordinate 14,908, forward strand.
TGGTCAGCACACGATAAACCGAAGGCTCCGGCGCGCAGGCGCGGGGCCGGCGACGGCAACAGGTTGCTTCTGGATAAGAGCCCGCGGCGCGCAAGCCGTCCTTCTACTGCGATCCGCAGCGATGGCCGGATGCCGGCAGCATACAAAAGATGCACCCGGCGCAAAGGCATCTTTACCGTTTCGACGCGCACCGGCACGAGCATCGTCCCGCTTGGGGACCGAGCTGTGTGTGACCTCGGGCGGTGAGGTAGAGTTCCCCGCCGCCGCAACCGCGGGCAATCCGTGCCGGCCTTGCAGTCACACGGACAACCGGCGACCGTTGCAACACTCCTGAAACATCCGACGGCTCGCGAATGCCGCATGCATCCTCGCGTCATGCCCGGCGGCCGGCGCTTGCCGAAGGACCGAGCCCCGCGGGGTCAAGCGGGCTTCTTCAATTTCGCGGCGACCCGGCGGTAGGCTTCGCGGAAGGGGATGCCTTCGGTGACGACCAGCCGATTCGCTTCCTCGGCGGCATGGATCGCCGGGTCGAGGCGGATGCGCTCGGGCCGAAAGCGCATCGCATCGAGGGCGGCGGGGAGGATGTCCAGGGTCTGTTGCGCCAGATCGATGCCGCGGAACAGCGGGACCTTCAGCAGCTGCAGGTCGCGCTGGTAACCGGAGGGCAGCTTGGCGCACAGACCGAGCGCTTCGGCGAGGCACGCCTGCGCGGTGGCGGAGCGGCCGCGGATCAGCTCGAAGACATCCGGATTGCGCTTCTGCGGCATGATGGAGGAGCCGGTCGTGAACGCATCGGGCAGCTCGAGGAAGCCGAGCTCCTGCGTATAGTAGAGGAGCACATCGGCGGCGAGCCGGCCGAGGTCCTGCATGAGCAGCGCGGTCTCGAAGAGCAGACTCGCCTCGGCCTTGCCGCGCGAGAGCTGCACCGCGGTCACCGGCTCCTGGACTTCGGCGAAGGCGAGCTTCTGTTGCGTCGATCTGCGATCTATCGGCAATCCAGGGGTGCCGTAGCCTGCCGCCGAGCCCAGAGGGGATTTGCCCAACCGCCGCTGAACCTGCCGCAAGCCCTCCGCATCATCCCGGATCTCCGCCGCAAAGCCGGCGGCCCAGAGTGGTACGGAGCTTGGCATCGCCTGCTGCATGTGGGTGTAGCCCGGCAGTGCCGTGTCCTTCTCGCGCTCGGCCAGCCGCGCGAGCGATTCGCCCACTCCCCGGGCTGCGCGGATCAATTCGTCCACCGCATCCCGCAGATAGAGCCGCAGCGCCGTCAATACCTGATCGTTTCGAGAGCGTCCCAAATGCACGCGGCCCCCCGCGGGGCCGATGCGCTCCGTCAGCCTGCGCTCGAGGGCCGTCTGTCCATCTTCGTCCGCGAGCTCGATATGCCAGAGTCCGCGGGCATGCTCCTGCCCCAGCGCAGTCAGGCCACTCCTGATCGCCTCCAGGTCCGCAGCCGACAGCAGCTTCTGCTCGTGCAGCATTTCCGCGTGCGCGATGGACGCGCGCACATCGTAGGGCACCAACCGCTCATCGAGCGCGAAGTCTTCTCCCGCGGTATAGCGCAATACGCGGTCATCGAGAGGCGCGCCCTTGTCCCACAAACGACTCATGCCGATCAGCTCTGGGTGCCCAGCTGCTCTGCGGGCGTCAACGCGTTGATGTCCGCGACGATCAGCGTGCCCGTCCCCTCGTTGGTGAATACCTCGCCGAGGATGCCCTCGGGGGCCGAGTACGAGACCACGTGCACGCGCCGCACACCGCCCCGGATCGCATCCTCGATGGCCTTCGCCTTCGGCAGCATGCCGTCGGCGATGCGCCCTTCCTCGCGCAGCCGCTTCAGCCCGGGGAGGTCGATGTAGGAAATGAGCGAGCCGGAATCGGAGACGTTGCCGAGGATTCCCGGTGCGCCCGTGCAGAGGATCAGCTTCTCCGCGGCGAGGGCCGCGCCGAGGGCCGCGGCGACCGTATCCGCGTTGATGTTGAGCAGCACCCCGTTGTCGTCGGCCGAAAGCGGGCTCACCACCGGCATCAGCCCGTTGTCGAGAAGCTTGCGCAACGCCGCGGGGTCCACCGTGTCGATATCGCCCACGAACCCGTAATCGACCACCTCACCGCTCGAGCCGATCTTCACCGGCGGCCGCTTGTGGGCGCGCACCAGGCTGGCATCGACGCCGCTGACGCCCACCGCCTCGATATTGAGGTCGCGACAGATCCCCAGGATGCGGGTGTTGATGAGTCCGTTCAGCACCATGGCGGACACGTCGATCGACTTCTGGTCGGTGACCCGCCGCCCCTCGACCATGCGGGTCGGCACGCCGAGCGCCGTGGACAGCTCGGTGAGCTGCGGGCCGCCCCCGTGCACGAACACCACCCGTACGCCGAAATAATGCAGGATCGCGATCTGCTCGATGAGCACCCGGGTGGAGTCGAGGTCGGCGAACACGCCGCCGCCCGCCTTCACCACGAAGGTCTTGCCCTTGTACATGCGGATGTACGGTGCGGCGTTCTTGAGCGCCCGGATCGCCAGGGCCTGATCGCCAGGATTCATGATCATGTCGGAGTGTCCCTCAAATACCTTTCAACATGCGATAGAGGACCGCCATCTGCACTGTGAGGCGGTTGTAAGCTTCCCGCTGCACGATGCTGCGCGGGCTGTCGAGCACCTCGTCCGTGACGGCGACGTTGCGGCGCACGGGCAGGCAGTGCATGAGGCGGCAATCCGCGGCGGTGCGGGAGAACCAGTCGTGGCGCACGCACCAGTCCTGCAGCCCGCTGCGCAGCCGCGCGTCCGCGGCCACATCGCCGTAACGGGACGTCGCGCCCCATTCCTTCGCATACACGATGTGCGCGCCGGCGAGCGCCTCTTCGCGGTCGGCAGTTTCCCGCACGGACCCGCCGGAAAGGGCCGCCGCGCGCCGCGCCTTCTCCATGATCGGGGGCGGCAATTCGAAGCCCTCCGGCCGCAGCACGAGGACTTCCATGCCGCGCAGCGCCGCCATGTGAGCGGCGGTGGCCGGCACGGCGAGCGGTAGCGCGCGCGGATGGTACACCCACGAGAGGACGAAGCGGCCGCCGCGCGGCACGCCGGCGTCGTCCATCGTCTTCCAGTCCGCCAGCGCCTGACAGGGATGGCTGGTCGCCGACTCGAGGTTGATGAGCGGCTTGTCGACGAGGCTCGCCATCGCGCTGAAACGCGTCTCCGCGAGATCCGCGGCCAGATCCTTGCCTTCCGCGAACGCCCGCAGTCCCAGCGCGTCGCAGTAGGAAGCCAGCACCGGGATTCCCTCGCGCACATGCTCGGCCGCATCGCCGCTCATCACGGCGCCGAGCCGCGTCTCGAGCTGCCACGTGCCCTGGCCCGGAGTGATCACGAACGAGCTGCCGCCGAGCCGCGCCATGCCCGCCTGGAAGGAGGCGAGCGTGCGCAGCGACGGATTGAGGAAGAGCAGCCCCAGGATCTTGCCCGCGAGCGCGTGCGGCTCCGGGCGCGTCTCGAGCCGCCGCGCGAGCTCGAGCAGCGCCAGCACCTCCTCACGCTCGAGGTCCGCCAGGTCGAGGAAGCGCTTCATGCCGGCAGGCTCGCGAGCGCATCGCGCAGCATGTCGACGTGCTCCTCCCGCAGGATGAAGGGCGGCAGGAGCCTGAGGATGTGGCCGTCCGTCGCAGTGCCGGTCAGGATGCCGCCTTCCAGCAGCTCGGCCTGGATCTGCTTGGCGGGCCGGCTGGTGCGCAGTCCGAGGAGAAAGCCCTCGCCCTGGCTCGCCTGCACCGGCCCCACGATGCAGGTGCGGCGGATGTAGTCCGACACGCGCCGCACGTTCGCGAGCAGATCCTCGGACTCTATCGCCTCGATCACCGCCTCGATGGCCGCGCAGGCCATCGGGCCGCCGCCGTAGGTCGTGCCGAGAAGCCCCAGGCTCAGGGTCGCCGACACCTTGGCGCAGGTCAGGAGCGCCGCGCAGGGAAAGCCGTTCCCGAGTGCCTTCGCCACCGTGATCATATCGGGCATCACGCCGTAGAGATTGGCGGCGAAGGGATGACCCACGCGGCCGAAGCCGCACTGCACCTCATCGAAGATGAGCAGGGCGCCGACCTCATCGCAGCGGCGGCGAAGCGCTTCGAGATAGGGTCGGCCCAGGTCCACGGCGCCCGCGAGCCCTTGTACCGGCTCGACGATGACCGCGGCGGTGCGCTCGGTGACCTGCGTGGCGATCGCCGCGAGGTCTCCCCGCGGCATGAAGCTGACGTCGAAGGGCTTGTGAGGGAATCCATACCAACTATCGGAACCCCAGGTGACGGCCCCCGCCGCCGCCGTACGGCCGTGGAAGGCGCCTTCGACCGCCGCGACATGCGGCCGGGACGTCATGCGAAACGCCAGCCGCAGCGCGTTCTCGTTCGCCTCCGCGCCGCTGTTGACGAAGAAGACGCTGGTGAAATCCAGCTGCGAGAAGCGCACGAGGCGCTCCGCCGCCCGCACGCGCACGCGCATGGGGATCGCATTCGTCTGGAAGTTGCAGGCGCGCGCCTGGGCCGTGAGCGCTTCCGTCCACCCCGGATGGGCATAGCCGAGCGCCGCGACCGCGTGGCCGCCGTAGAGGTCGAGCACCCGCTCCCCGCGGGCGTTGCGCAGCCAGACGCCCTCCGCCGAGACGACCTCGAGAGGGTACTGGGCGAATACCGGCGCGAGGAAATCCCGGACGTTTCCCGGGGAATCGGCACTCGCGCCGGCGGGTCTCGGAGGGCTTGCGGTTGGCATAGACGAGTCAGGGTCTCGCAGTCGCGGGGTGTTCATGTCTGCTTTTTCAGGTCCAGCCGGGCGCGCAGGCGGTGAGACCCTGTGTCTCCGGCAGGCCGAACATCCGGTTCATCCACTGCACGGCGCCGCCGGCCGCGCCCTTGTTGAGGTTGTCGATCGCGCACATCACCGCGACCGTACGGCCGCTCGAGACGGCGCTGAGGTGGGCATAATTGGTAGTTGCCACCTCCTTGACTCGCGGCGCTGAGTCCTTCACCTGCACGAACGCCGATCCGGCGTAGAACTCGCGCAGCGCCGCCAGCACTTTCGAGGTGTCGGTGGAAGTCTTCAGGGGCGCCTGCACCGTCACGTGAATGCCGCGGGCGAACGGTCCCGAGTGCGGCACGAAGGCGAACTCCGCCTCCACGCCCGTGGCGGCGCGCGCGCAGGCGGCAATCTCCGGCGCGTGCCGGTGCGTCAGCGCGTTGTATGCATAAAGATCGCTGTGCCGCAGCGGGTGGTGGGTGCCTTCGACGGGCTTGCGGCCAGCACCGGTGCTGCCGGTGACGCCCGTCACGAACAGGACCGGCGGCGTGAGTCCCAGGGAGAGGAGCGGCACACTCGCGAGCAGCGCCGCCGTGGCGAAGCAGCCGGGATGTGCGACATGCGGCGTCTCGAGCTTGCCCAGATGCTCCGGCACCGCGCAGGTGAACTCAGCCAGCCGGCCAGGGGCGTCGTGCGCGTGCTTGTAGACCGTTTCGTACTGCGCCGCGCAGCGGAAGCGGAAATCGGCGGAGATGTCGACCACTCGCGGTCGGGTGCCGGCGCCCGAAGCCGCCTGCAATAGCGAGTCGATCAACGCGGCTGAGACACCGTGCGGTGCCGCGGAGAACACGGCGCATTCCGGCGCAGCGGTGACCACGGCCTGCACTTCCGACTGCGATTTGAAACGTGTCTCGGCGTACGCGCTCGCAAGATGAGGGAACGCCTTCGCGACCGGCTCTCCCGGCTGGCTATCCGACATCACCCCCGCCAGCTCGAAGCGCGGATGCGCCGCGAGCAGGCGCAGCAGCTCCCCGGCGACGTAGCCGGTGCCTCCGAGCACGACGGTGGGGATCGGTGCGTTGCGAGGCTCCGTCCCTGCGCCCTCTGAGCCCCGCCCTCGCGCGTCGAAACTCACCGGGAAACCCCGTCGGGCCGGCTGGCGCCGTCCACAATCGTTCCAGACGATTTTGTGCTCGGCCCATCCTGGGCCTCGCCGCTTCGCGGC
>JABBNZ010000199.1 GCA_019352035.1 Pseudomonadota bacterium
CTGTGCCGACGGGCCGGCCGACCACTGTGGGTGACCGCGGCCATCTGCGTGCGGATCGAGGCGGACCTCGCCCGGGGTGCCGTCGCCGACCCGCACGCCCTGTTCACCGAGCTCGGCCCCATCCCGCGCGATGCGTCGATCGGGGTCCGGCTGGCGGCCAGGCGGGTCCGTGCGCTGCTCGAGGAGGCGGCCGGGCGGCACGGCGCAGCGGTGGCCGAGGTCAAGGCCGGCCAGCGCGACCTGCGGCTGCACCGGGCCCGGTTCGGTTCGCTCGACCTGCGCACCGCCGGGGCCGTGCACGGCGCCGCCCTGGCCAACCTCGACGCCGAGCTGGCGGTCGGCACCCGCCGCCCGGCCGCCGTGCTGGACGCCGCCGAGCGGGTCCGCGCCGCGATCGCCGGCACCCCGCGGGCGGTGCCGCACGCGGACCCGGTCACCGCCGACCTGCTCGGCAGGCTGCGGTTCCTCACCGGCGAGCGGGCCGGTGTACTGACCGGGTCCGCCCCGGGCACCGACCGGGACCGCGTCCGCGCCGAGACGGAACGGCTCAAGCGCGAGATCCTCGCCCGCTCCTGGCACGAGCGCGGCCGCAACGCCATTCACCCTGAGTGATCCTCGTCCACAGATGCCGCGCCACCGTTGCCGCAAAGAGGCGGATCTCGTACCGAACCTCGGGCGTCCGCACATCGCACAGGCGCCCCCCCGAGTGATCGCTCATCAAATCGTCCCGTGAAATCGTCTCATCGAGCGTCTGCAGCAGCGAGAAATCGTAGAACCGAATCATCGCGTAGAGCGCCACGTCTTGTTTCGCCGTGACCTCCTCAACGCGCAGATCCTCACCACCGCGGGCGTCTTCCACAGCACCATGGTCTCGCGGATCGTCGGCGATCGACGCTTCTGCTCTCTTCCAAGGATCGGGCGCGGCGTGAGAGAGCTTAATGAGCCACGGCCACGCGCGCAGGAACTCTGCGTGCGGCTCGACGCCAAGACAGGTACAGATTCTGATCCACGGCTCACTTTCCCAGGAAGGCCGCAGGTCCTGCCAGGCATTCGTGTCATGATAGAACTCGGTCCACGATTCCTCATGCCAAGGAAGAAAGGGGCCTGCGCGCCGTGGCCGTTCGCTCAAGAATCGCCGATGGCGGCGGCATACTAGGGACAAGTTGTGTGCCCACTCGAAGCACCGATAGGGTCCCTCTTCGATCCAACACTCGGGACAAAACGTCCGCCTCCACCGGGGCGGCAGAGCGTCGAACGCCTCCATCCGATGCGCCGCAAGAAGCTCCGCCGAAAGCCCTGTGTGCGAGGCGAGCACGCCGGCCAGGTCCGGGGGCGGGGACACATCCAAGTCGTGTGGTACCTCACAGTACCCCAAGAAATTCCGATACCCCAGCCAGAGGAACAATTCGCGCAACGTCATGCCATAGGCGCCTGCAAACCGCTCGAGCCAAGAAGAAAGTGTCTCGTCCGGATGCAGGCGGGGCGCGAGATTGAGACGCGCGCGCGGCCGCGGTGGATCTCGTGCTACTACGAGCGCAGGGTGCATGGCGCGCCCTCCGCCGAGAGACTGGTGCGATTGCGGAAACGCGGCCCGGCCGGGGGCGGCGGCGCGGCCCGCCGCTCATCCATGAGCCAGGCTCTCGCGAGCGCGACGCTCTCCTGTTCCACCCCTTCCGATTCGTAGTACGAGAGCAGAGGCGGATCTCGCCACCAGCTCAGATACTCCGGGACGATGCGCTCCGTTCCCTCACGGATGGCGACGAGGGCTGCGGCCTGAAGCGAGCGGATGATGGAGTCGGTAATCCCGTCGGTCTCATCGAGTAGCGCGCGCATGAAGGGCGGATCCGAGAGACGGGAGGTCAAGCGCAGCGGGCAGGCGCGCTCGTAGCCCTGCAGGAACGCCGCGAGGTCCGCACTCGCCGACCATCGAGGTAGGCGGATGATCGGAAAGCGGCTCGCCATCTGCCGATCGGTCAGCACGGCTGGCTCGAACTCATCGGTGCCGGCCAGGATGATGGGCCGCTGCGTCTCATTTGAGAGGCACCGTATCCAGTCTCGCATTTGCACGCGCTGGAGCCACGTCACGTGCTCGATGTTATGGACCTCATCGAGCACGATGAGCTCGGTGCCTGCGGCGGCGAGCGCTCTGCGGAGAAGGGATTCCGGCAAGGGGCGCGAGGGATGATTGATGAAGGGAATGTTTGCCTCATCGATCAGCGTCCGCCGCAACGTCCGGACCGAAGGCGCCGCAGGCACCTGCACGTAAAGAACGGGTCGGACATGGCGTTTTGTCAGTGGGTCATCGTGCTCGAAATATCGCCGCTCTATTCGACGCAGCAAGTGCGTCTTGCCCATCCCGGAATCGGCGCATAAGAAAACTCCCGGCATGCGGATGCGCCGCGGCAAACGGATGAGCTGCTCGATCTGTCGCTCGACATGCTGGGCCGGCGGATGACTGACATACAAGTCCTTGAGAATGTGCTGTGCCCGGGCCAGGTCATCCTGCGCCGCAATGGGACGGATCACCGGATCCAGGTGCGGCCACTGATTCGGCGACAGCGTGACTACCGCTTTACCGCCAGGATTTTTCGGGGCAGATGTATTCCGCGCGGCGCCCTCGCCGCTCACCTTCGCACCTGCGGTTGCACTCGCGCCCGTCTCGGTCGGGGATGGGCGCTTCGCGATCCTCCTGGCGCTCTCGTCGCTGGTTTTGCTGCATGTCGGGATCCGTGGGCTCAGGCTCATGGCATTACTCCAACACCTCAAAGGGGACCGGGCTGTCGATGGATGCGCGGCTGACCTCCAGCTGGGTTTTCGGGAGCGGCGGCAACATCAGCGCCGGCTTTGGAACCCTTTGTCGAGGTTTTCGGCGCGGTCGACGCGCATTCCCCGCAGCTTCCTGCGCGTGGTCTGGAAGGGCCTCGGGTACGGCCTCTCCTTGCCGCCAGCGCTCGGCGCGGGCGCGGCGCCGACGTGCCCGCAGCTGGCCTTCGGCGATGCGCTGGCCGATCAGTGCATCGTTGGCCGCCAGACACTGGCGCACGACTTCCGCGCTGGCGAGATCATCGCGCCGGCGCTCACGGCTTCGAATCTCATTCCACTCCCAGAGCGACATCCGCGGCCAGCCCTGATTTGCCCACGGCACCTGCAAATGGCCGCCCGTCAGCAATTCGAGCGAGACGCGCGAAATATCGCGAGGATCGTAGCGGACGACGCGCTTGAGTCCAGGATTGACATATGGCGCGAGCGCTTCGCAGCGATAGTGCAGCGTGTGCAATTCGATGCCGGCGGGCTTCACCACGCGTTCGGCGTGCGGCAGCAGATCCGTGAAGAGC
>JABBNZ010000061.1 GCA_019352035.1 Pseudomonadota bacterium
CGCAGCAGGAACGTCGTCAGCCGGCTCAGGCGCCGAAGCGGCAGGAACAGAAAGCGAAGGGCAATGCCAAACGTGACAATGGCGAGCAGCGCCAGGATCGCCGCGGTCCGCCGAATTAGGCGGCCTGCATCGGGCGGCTGCAGGCACGCCGGGGTAGCGGCCAGGCACCGACAGAGCCGGCGAAGCGCTTCACCCTGATGCTAGAGCGGAGCGGCCGGGTGCCGATCGTGTTTGGCCCGAGGAATATGACGAGTTCGTCCATAACGTCTCGTTCGCGGCGCCGAACGACGAACTGATCCGGTTTGCGGCGGGGCTCGACACCGTTACGGGTCTGGCCGGAGCATGCGTTTAGCGCGGCGGCGGTTCTGCCGAGCGCGGCGTCAGCTCGCAGTCAGACCGCTTCGCCGCGCAGCAGGTGTTCTTCGAGGGCTCCCTGGACCGCCTGGCGCGCACGCGCGAGCGTTTGGCGGAGCGGCTCCGGTAGGTCGGCGCCCGCCGCCCTGTCCATGGCTTGCAGCGCCGCGCTTCTCTCCTCGAGAGCTCCCGCGCGCATCCGGTTGGCGTGCACCATGGCCGAGATGATTTCCTGCTCGAGCAGGGCGTATGCCTCGGGCGCATCCACGAATTGCCGGAGCAACGCGAGCGCGTCCTCGGCGAACCGGGGCGAGCTGCCGCAACTGCCGAGGAGCTCGCTCAGGGGCTTCCTGGAAAATACCGTCGGCTGCTGCACGAGACGCATCACCAGCGGGCCGATGGATGGATGGCCCAATCCGCAAAGCTTCGCCAGTCCCCTCGCCCCGAGGCTCGCCAGACCCGGCTCCTCCGTGATCCATTCAAGGAACTGCTTCTGCCAGAACGATGCCGCGGACGATGCCGACAGGAGCCGTACGACTTCGGAAAGTCGGGCCGCCGACAGCACCTCTTCGCTCTCGCCGCCCTCGGCTGAGCTCGGCCACTCCTGCCGCATCCACGACTTGAGGGTATGCGGCACGGCCACCGCGAAGATCGCCAGTACCGCGGCGAGTTGCCGGGTATGCGGTCCCTCTGCCCAGGAGAGCACGCCACCGGATGTTCGCAGCAATCTCAAGAGCTCACCCGAGGCCGCCCGGATCGCGGAGTCCGCCTCCTCGTCTGCAGGCGCTGACAGTAGAGGGTCGCCCCAGCGGGCGAACGCGTCCAGCGCCAACTCCCACAGACGCGTGTCAGTCGAACGCCGCGGAAGCGACGCGAATACAGCTTCCAGTCCAGACGCAATGGTCGAATGAGGGCCGCTCAAGAGCGCCTGAGCGGAACGGTGAACGATCCCCGGGTCGTCGAGCTCCAGTCCCTTTGCAACCATCTCGCGCTCCACGGAATCCAGCTCGCCGCTCGCGCACAGCGCGCCCAATTCCATCTCGAACGAGCGCGTTCCGGGCACGGCACTCTGAATCGCCTCCTGCCAGCGTTGAGTATCTTGCGCGCGGAGTTCCCTCAAGAGCGCGGGAAGAATCGCGCCAAGCGGACCCAACGCCGCGTCTTCGCTGACGAACGACCAGGCTTCGTCAGGATGGCGTCCGACGAACTCCTTCAAATAAAGATCAGCGCGCGCTTGCAGTGGCTGCGTGGGTAAGGCGCCTGCCGCGGACGCGAACAGCGCGGCCCACGCCGACGCGCCGCGGTAATGAGAGTCGAGCCGATCGAAGAGCTCCTTGGCGAGATCGGCCGCGCGTGCCGCGGAAGGCTCGATGAGCGGCAGCAGGCGGTCACGCCGCCCTTCGGCCTCGACGGACTCCTCCAGCGGGAGCGCGAAAATCGGCAGCGTGGCGGAGTGCAGCGCCTTCCAGAGCGAGTAAGTCTGCGCCTCGGGCAGCACCTCGAGAATCCGGCGGCCACCACGGCGAATGAAGCCCTCCGGACCGTCCATCCACCACTGCCACCCTTGCTGCTCAACGGCGGCCCGCACCGGCAGATGAGTCGTTGTCGATCCGAGCTTGCCGAAGGTCGCCGCGAGCCGCTCCAATTCCCGATTGAGTTGCGGCTCCCAGCGCTGGAGCGACTCACCCGTGAGGGCGCGAAACCCGTGCGCCCAGTGCCTCAAGGATCGGGCCGCGGCGTACTCGACGCCCGGTGAGGCATGGCCGGCACAGCGCACGAGGATGTCGAGAGCCCGATCGCGCAGCTTCGAGATGTCGTCCGCGGGATGGAGGCCGACCGACACGAGAGTCGGCGCGCCCTGCTCCCAGCGATGCGCACGCATGTCGAGACGCAGGAAGCCGCGCACCAGGGAAGCCGCCAGCTCCGCAGTTTCCGCGTTTGAATCCTTCGACCATCTCTCGAGAACATCGAGGACAGCCGCGGCCTGCGGCAATGGACGCGCCACGCCAAAGCGACAGAACTCCATCAGATCGTCGAGGACGGCACGATAGCCATCGCGCGCGCGAACCCCCGTCAACAGCGGCCGCGAATACTCCAGAGCGCGCGGCGCGAGGGTCGGGTCGGATTCCGCGGCCGACAGCAGAAGCCGCTGCGCCCGGAGCTCGGGGCTATCCGCGAAACTCAGCTCAGGCGCCGGAGAAACGGGCCGCAGGACGCCCATCGTCGTGAGAGCCTCGACTAACCGAACGGTGAGTCCCGGATGCCGCACCGCCAGGGGCGTGCAGCCCTGCAACAGCTCGGCGGCTTCCACGCGGCTCTGCAGTGACAGCCCGTTGGCCCGCTCCAGCACCAGCTCAGTCAGGAAATCCACACGCGCCGGCGTGGACAAGAGTCGTGCGATGTCGTCGCAGTTGGAGATCACCTGCTCGTAATGCCGCTGCTCGAGAAGGCCGCGCATCAGTTTTCGGCCGAACGGCGTCAACCAGCCCTGCTCGTCCAGGCAGATCTCCTCGAGAATCAAGTCTCCCACGAGGTCAGGAAACGGACGTATCAGCCCCCGTCCGTCCTTATCGAAGAGGCCCGCGTCCAGAACCCGACGCTCCAGGGCCTCGATGTCCGACATCGGGAGGCCGGCATGCGTCGCGGCGCACGAGCGAACCGCGGCGTCGCCGGTATGCACCGGAGCGCATGCCGCAAAGACCGCCAGGGCGCGAAATGCCTTCTCCGGAGGACACACGTCCCCGATCGCCTGCAGTAGCGGGTGGCGGACAGCGTATTCGCGCAGATGCTTCGTGCTGAGGGTCTGCGGAAGCTTCTTCTGCCGAGCCACACTCGTGCACAAGAGCACTGCGGCAAAGAACGAGTCGGCTACGAACCGCCGGATCACGTCCCGATGATGGGGGGACAGCTGCGGAATCAGCGCCTCGATCAGCTCGCGCAGGATTTTCGGATCGGGACGCCCCAGATTCGTCTCCAGCGGCTCACCGGCGGGAAAGTGGCTCGCCAGGGCTTCGACCACCGCGGCACGGCCCGTCGGGCGAGTGAGGCAGATGAGATGCGTCTGCGACCCGCCCTGCGCGGCACATGCCGAGGCCAGCCGCTGAACGAGGGCTGGACATTCGTGCGCGTCGTCGACGACCAGGATCAAGCGGCCGGCCTTCGGAAGCTCCTGCAGCTCCTCGCCCAACGCCGGCTCGTCCTGCATTACGAAGCGAACGTCCCACGATCGCTGTGCCCGCGCGAGTCGTCGCGCAAGCTCGAGCGCGAAGCGACTCTTGCCGCAACCCGGAGGCGCCGATACCAGGACTGCGCGCCTGCCGCCCGCGATGGCATCGATCAGCTCCGTCTGTCGCGACTCACCGCCGACATAGGGGCCGCTGTGATCGACCAGCGCGTGCCCAGGGGATCCCGCGAGGAACTCGCGGTAATAGCTCTGCCACCCGACCAACGCCTTCCCTTTGGGCTGCCGGCCCAAGCGATCCCGCCACTGGATCGCGAGCTGCGAAGCTCGCGTCCCCGCACGCATGCTCAAGAAACGAATGTCGCTCTCCCGCTACAGTCCTTCCCGCTCTTGCACGCCATGATATCCGGGCCGCGTCTCGTGTCTTTGGAGCCGGTCGCAAATCGAGCTGCGCGCTTCGCCTGGAGCTCATGCCGCGCACAGCCGCCGCAAGGCGCCGAAGTCGCGCCCGGCGCGGCCATCACCTGCTCGCGGGGTAATCTCCTGCTCCAGGCCTCCTCTCCCGCTTGCGCAAGTCTACGTACGGCTCGCAAGCAGACCAGGAGACTTGCATATCGCCTCGCTTACCCTCGCGGTAGGTCCGCCGGGGTCATCGGCCGCCTCCGCTGCAAGATCAAGTCGTGGGCGCTGCGAGGTTTCCGCATGCAATGGTCAACTCTTCATTCGTGGGCGAGGCCTGAACGCTCACAAAGTAGTCGCCCCCGGTCGGAGTGTTGAGCGCTACAGTGGCTTTCGAGCTGCCTCTGCCATCGGCTCCGACTCGTAGCGGCGGATAGTCCTGCGGAGCACCGAATACTCCGTCATCCGCGCCGCACTGCCCAAGGTGAATCGCCCAAGGGTGCACGCCGCCCGGCGATGTGTTCCCGAGCTTCATCACGACCTCCGTGGTTCCCCGCTTTACCCCCGGCGCCATGGATGCCGATCCGTTCATTTGCACGGCACCTGAAAGGTCCGATGGGCTGGCGATACGCGCGTGCCAGCTGCTGTTGAGAGTCACGTCTGCGGCGCTCATCTTGACAGCCGATCTCGGTTGGAATGCGCTGCAGCCCCCGAGCGTGAGCGCAGTGGCGAGTAGAGCGATGGATTGAATGGTTGTTCTGGCCACTGCAACGCCGTAATGCTTCATAAGCTTCTCCAGTTCTCCGCACTTGTGCGCAGGTACGATCTCGGCAGATTGCGCGTCATTTACCGGGGAGTCGGTGCGCTGGCGCACGCACCAACTGGTGCCGTCGAATCCTGCTTCGACCGGCTTCTTTGTGCGACGGTTCGAAAAGGTCCGGACGGCACGTCTCTGACCGTCCTACCGGCGCTCGCACGCCTGGACATCGACCCCGGGAGCAGGCCAGCAGGCTCGCGCCGAGCTTCCGAGCGCTGCCGCAGCCGGCAGCCAAACGCTTCCCGCCAGGCGGGCGCCTCGGCGGTGCCTTCAAAAGCCGCAACCACATCGAGCCGCCATCCGCCGGTCGGACCTGTTTGAGGAAACCCACCAACTCATGCACCGACACCGTCGGCTTGACCTTGGATGGCCCGAACGAGCGTGCGGCACGCGTCTGAGGGCCGGCAGCCAATTCGCATCGGTTATGACACGGGCCCTGCGAGAGAGGCAGACAAGGGGCGCGGCAATCGGGGCGCGGGATAGCAAAGCTCGCGCACCATTCGGTGGTTACGGACGGGTCATCGTGAGGCACGAAGCGCTCATCGTCCCCTGGCTTGCGCCTCGATCCGCCCTACCGCAGCGCGGCGCGCCGCACGAAGTTGACGATCAACAGCAGGATGACCGCCCCAAGAAACGACACGATCAGGCCCGGTACGCTGAAATTGCCCTGAGTGATGGTCGATACCCCCACGAACGGGCTCAGGAACCAGCCCCCGAGGACCGCGCCGACGATTCCGACGATCACGTTGACCGGGATGCCCTCTCGCATGCGCAAGAGCGCGCTCGCCGCCCACCCGCTGAGGCCGCCCACCACGAGCCAGACGATGATGTTCATGGGATCACTCCTGAGTTCACCTGCCGGGATCTTGCGCCAGGCCGGGCGTCCCGCTCCGTGCGGCAGCATACGCAGGACCCGCCCGGCCTGCTTCTGTGCGCTAGCGCGCATTGCGCCGTGCAGCCGGTATATACTCGGTGACTGTCAGGAGCCTCCTGCCCCTCGCCATGCCACTCCAAGCCCGTGTTCTCGATCCGCACCAGAATCGGCTGCTCGGGGCCCTGTCGGCTCCGGAGCGCGAGCGCATCTACCCGCACTTGCAGCTCGTCCCTCTGCCGCTCGGCAAGGTGCTGTACGAGTCGGGCGATCTGCTTCGGTATGTTTATTTTCCGACCGATTCCATCGTCTCACTCTTGTATGTGCTGGCGAACGGTGCCTCGGCGGAGATCTCGGTGGTGGGCAACGAGGGGCTCATCGGCATCGCGCTGTTCATGGGTGGGGAAACCACGCCGAGCCGCGCGATCGTGCAGAGCGCCGGACAAGCCTATCGCCTGCTCGGAGACCGCCTGAAAGAGGAGTTTCATCGCGCGGGCAGCATGCAGCTCTTGCTGCTGCGCTATACGCAAGCGCTGCTCACGCAGATGGCACAGACCGCGGTGTGCAATCGCCATCACACGGTGGATCAGCAGCTGTGCCGCTGGCTGCTGCTTTCCCTCGATCGCCTGCCGTCCAACCAGCTGAGCATGACCCAGGAGCTCATCGCCAACATGCTCGGCGTGCGGCGCGAGGGCGTAACCGAGGCCGCCGGCAAGCTGGAGAAGCTCGGCGTCATCCGTTATGCCCGCGGGAAGATCACGGTGCTGGACCGACCGGCGCTGGAACGGCTGTGCTGCGAGTGCTATGCAGTGGTCAAAAAGGAGAGCGATCGACTGCTGCCGGATCCTCGAGCGGCAGACGGAGGGTAAACTCGCTCCCGCGCCCGAGGCCGGCGCTCGCCGCCGACACACTGCCTCCGTGCAACTGCACGAGTTGGCGCACCAGCGCGAGTCCGATACCGAGCCCGGGGCGAGAGCGCGGACTCGCCGCATCGGCCTGCCGGTAAAGGTCGAATATGAGCGGCAGGGCCTCCGGCGCGATACCGATCCCGGTGTCTCGGACGCGAACGACTGCGTGGCCGTCTCGCAAATGCATGAAGATCGCGATCTTGCCTCCCTCGTCCGTGTATCGCGATGCGTTCGCGAGCAGATTGACGAATACCTGCTCAAGACGCTCAAAGTCCGCACGCAGCCAGACCGGCTCCTCCGGCAGCGCGATATCAAGCTGTTGGCGGCGCCCGTTCGTTTCCGACTCGAGCGTCTCGACCGCATGGCTCACAACCGCGCGCAGGTCCATGCGCTCGCGCCGCAGGCGCAGGCATCCATGACGGATGCGTGACGCGTCGAACAAGTCATCCACGAGCCCCATCATTCGGCGGACCTGTCGATCAATGAGGGCTTGCGCCCGCCGTTGCGCGGCGGTCTGCTTTTGCTCGCTCCGAAGGACGGCAAGGGCGTTGGCGATCGCCCCCAGCGGGGTGCGCAGCTCATGCCCGAGTATTGCCAGGAGCTCGTCCTTGGCCCGGTCGTCGGCAACGAGTCCGTTGACGCGCACCTGTACCGGGGATCGAGTGCCAATGTGCGGCGCGATATCGTAGACCGCGCGACCGGGTGCTTGACCGCTCCCGGCAACGACAGTCAAAACAGCCGAACTGGGTAACAGTGGCGTTACTTCTCGCATGGTTACTCCCGTTCAAGCGTGGCAGTTATCGGCTCAAGAGAAGGCTATCGCTGCGCCGAGACGCGCTCTGTACGGTATTACACATAAGCCGTCCCGCCCGGACGCGCTGCCGCCGCCGTTGCGCAGTTCATCGCGCAAGGTGTCCGCCGCGGCGACGAAGCCGCTCCCAAGCGCAGCTTCCGTCGAGCCGAGAATCACGCGCGCCCGCTTCCCGCGCTCAGCGCGCGCCTGGCGAGCCATCGCCTCCTGCAGGCCTTGAACGGCGACATTACGGATCTCCACCGGATGCCTCACGGAGCGGTCTACTCACCGATCCCGGTTTTCAGTTGCTCGCCGGCCTGCTTGCGATCGGACAGCAGCGGCGCAAGCACCGATGAGCCCGATCATAGCGGTCGACAGCCGGCTCTGGAGCAAGCACGGCAAGCACTCATCGCGACCTCCCTGCATCTGCGATGAGTCCCGTGAGATCGATGGCGGCGACCGGCTTCAGAAGATAGCGCTCGAATCCCGCCACCCGAGCGCGCTCGCGGCCGGCGTGTTCGCGGCTGGAAGTCAGCGCAATCAATCGCAAGTCACGGCTTTGCGCGCGCTCCCGCAATAAGCGGGCCACTTCATAGCCGCTCATATCCAATAAGCCGAGCTCGAGCAGGACCAGGGAGGGTTGAAAATCGGCTGCGATCGCCAGCGCGGCATGGCCGGAGTAGGCAACGCGGGTTTCCGAATGGCCCGATGCGCGCAACATGAGCTCCAATGCGCTCGTCGAGTGGATATCGTCATCGATGATCAAGATTCTCACGGGCTCAGTGGGGAGAACCGACCGTCCACCCTCATTCTCCCAAGTCGCGACCTGTTGCGCCTCATTGACCTGCACAGGCGATCCCTGCCGGCTGCGAGCGCCGCGGACACTGGCATGCTTCTGCGCCTCATCGGAGAACCTCCTCCAGCTGGTGGTCGCTGAATCCATTGTCGCTCCTGTCATGTAGAACATCTCGCACGCGATGGCGGGACTCCCGACCGTGGAGATCAGTTCGTCGGGACCGTAACCAGGACCGGATTCGTGCGCTTTCCCCAGAGCTCCTTCAGCCTGTCGAGAAAGCGCCGCCAGCCGTCTTCAATCCAGTCACGTTTCATCGCAATCTCCTCGGGCGCCGGATAGTGGAGCAGTGCGGGCTGATGCTACACCGGTGGCCCGTCGGGCATCGGTACGCCTACGCACAGATCTCGCGGAAACATCCCACACACTCCGGGGGTCGTGGCCACGTGGCGGATAGCAGGGTTCGGTACCGCACAGAGAACGTACGGCCGCCTGCTAGCATACGGGTCTGAGCACGAATGCGATGGAGGCCGACGTGCCGCGAACGGTTGATGTCATTACTGGCGGCAATGAGCGCGAGTTGTGTGCTCGATTCGCCCGGCCTTCCTGGGGGCGCGGGCTGTGGCAATTGGGCAGCACGCTGGGGTCATTCGCACTGTTGTGGTGGCTGATGGCCTTGAGCGTCCAATCACGGTGGGGCCACGGCTGGACTCTGTTGCTGGCGCTGCCGGCCGCGGGCCTGTACGTGCGGCTCTTCATTATTCAGCACGATTGCGGGCATGGCTCTTACTTTCCCAACCGGCGCGCCAATCATTGGGTCGGTGCCTGCCTCGGGCTGCTCACATTGTTCCCCTTCGGTTACTGGAAGAAGACCCACGCCGTGCACCACGCGAGCTCGGGGAATCTCGATTGGCGTGAGCTCGGCGACATCCGCACGCTAACCGTAGCGGAGTACCGGGAGCGCTCCACCTGGGGCCGCTTTCTTTATCGCAGCTACCGCAGCATGCCCGTGTTGCTCGGACTCGGCCCAACGTATCAGTTTTTGATCAAGCACAGGTTGCCGGTCGGTCTGCCGCTGTCGTGGCGGAAGGAGTGGGCCAGTGTGCTGCTCAACGATCTGATGCTCCTGATCTGCGCAGGCGTCGGTGTCTCATTACTGGATGTGCGCACGCTGCTGCTGGTTCAACTTCCCGTGGTAACGATCGCAGGAGCGCTGGGCGTTTGGCTGTTCTACGTGCAGCACACCTTCCAGGGCGCGTATTGGAGCCGCCGCAGATCATGGAATTACAGTCAGGCCGCAATCGCAGGCAGCTCCCACTACGATCTGCCGCGAGTCCTGCATTGGTTCACCGGCAACATCGGCTACCACCATATCCACCATTTGGCGCCGCGCATTCCGAATTATCGGCTGCGCGCGGCGTTCGAATCCAGTCCGCTTCTGCAGTGCGCACCGCGTCTGACCCTTAGGACAAGCATCGGGTGCGCTCGTTTGAAGCTCTGGGACGAGGAGCGTGGATGCATGGTCGGGTTCGCCGACACAAGGCGTCCTGAGCTCGGGCCTGTCTCACAGCGCACCGAGCGCGGATGATCACCGCACGCAGGTGACCCGCACCGTGTCCTCTGCCGCGCCAGGGCGCGGCATCAGGCGATCGCTCTCCTTCTTGACCACGGCATAGCACTCGCAGCACAGGCGCTCCAGCGTCGGGCGGTCCAGCACCGTGATCTTCCCGCGGGCATCACGGATGACGCCGAGCTGGTCCAGCTTGCCGGCGGCCTCGCTCACGGCTTCGCGTCGCACGCCGAACGCCTTTTCGGCCGGCGAATTCATCGAAGACGGCGAGCGCCGTCATGCGGCTCAGCTTGGGGATCCCTGGAAAGTCTCGGCGCAGCGGATGCGAACGTGGGGCGCGCACTCCTCGGTTTGAAACGGATCATCGATGCGTGCGGCAGCGTACGGTTGGAAGCCGTTCTGACGAGTACTCTGCTCGTTGCGCGATGGGCTGAGTCGGACAGCCACGCATGCGTTTAGTCAGTCCACTCCCGCGCGATGGCGCGCCTCGGCCACCCACGGAGGTCCCATTGGGTCCACCCATCCGCTTGGCATTCATTGGTAATTCGCTGCCCCGCCGCTGCGGAATCGCCACGTTCACCACCGATCTTCAGCAAGCCATTTCCAAATCGCAAAGCGGCGTGGACGCCGCCATCGTCGCGATGACCGATCATGGCCACACCTACGAGTATCCGCCCGTAGTTCGCCTGCAAATCAACGATGAGAAGCCCGAGGATTACGCGCGCGCGGCCGACTTCCTGAACGCAGGCCACTTCGACGTCGTATGTCTGCAGCACGAGTTCGGCATTTTTGGCGGCGATGCCGGCAATCATCTCATGGCGCTTCTCTCACGCCTGACGATGCCGATCGTCACCACCTGTCACACGGTTCTTTCCGAGCCAAGGCCCGCGGAACGCGCTGTCCTGAACGAAGTCATCGGTGCCTCATCCAAGGTGATCGTCATGGCCGAGAAGGGCCGGGATATGCTGCGTACCGTATGGACGGTCCCGGCCGATAAGATCGAAGTCATTCCGCATGGCATTCCGGACTCGGCGTTCCTCGACCCTTGTGCCGTGAAGATCAAGCTGGGGTTCGGCCGCAAACCCATTATCCTCACCTTTGGCCTGCTCTCTCCGAACAAGGGCATCGAGGTCATGATCGACGCCATGCCCTCGATCCTGAAGCGCCGTGCCGATGCGGTATATGTCGTCCTGGGCGCGACGCATCCGAATCTCGTTCGCCGGGAGGGCGAGGCCTATCGCCAGAGGCTGATGGCGCGCGTGCAGGCCCTCGGTATCGAGCCGCACGTGGTTTTTCTCGATCGGTTCGTCGACCAGGCCACATTGCTTGACTTCATCTCGATGTGTGACGTGTACGTCACACCCTATCTCAACGAAGCGCAGATGACCTCCGGCACCTTGGCTTACAGTTTTGGGCTCGGGAAAGCAGTCGTCTCGACACCCTATTGGCACGCGCGGGAACTGTTAGCGGACGGGCGCGGCGTTCTGGTGCCATTTGGGGACGCCAAGGCAATCGGCACGGCCATCGCGGCACTGCTCACCGACGATGCCCGACGGCACGCCATGCGTGAGCGCGCCTATGCGAGTAGCCGCTCGATGACCTGGGAGCGTGCCGCGGAGCGCTACCTTGCCATCTTCGAGAAGGCGCGGCGCGTGCATCCGCTCAAGGTGATTGCACGCCAAGGTGAAGGAGCGACTCCGGCGGATAGGCCGGTGCCGCAGATGCAGACCGGCCATTTGCTGTCGATGTGCGACGATACGGGGCTCTTCCAGCACGCGGTTCTGTCGGTGCCTGCCCGTACGCACGGCTATTGCCTCGACGACAATGCGCGCGCGCTCCTCGTGGCTTGTGCGCTCAGTGCAGCCGCTGAGCGGGCGTTGCCCGAAGCGCTGACCGCGCGCTTCGCGGCCTTCATCCAGCATGCGTGGAATCCTGACACGCATCGCTTTCGTAACTTCCTGGGCTTCGATCGCCGCTGGCTGGAAGAGATGGGCTCGGAAGACAGCCACGGGCGCGCACTCTGGGCATTGGGGGAATGCGCGCGCAGCGACGCCAGCCCGTTGCGCCGCCGATGGGCCGCCGGCCTCTTCGCCGAAGCTCTCCCGGTTGTAGCGAGCTTTCACTCGCCACGCGCATGGGCCTTCGCCTTGCTCGGATTGGACGGATATTGTGACGGACGTGCAGGGCGTGACGGCGGCGCAGAGCTGCGAAATGTACTCGGCGAGAAGCTGATGTCCGTCATGCGCTCCGTCGAAACGAAGGAGTGGGTATGGTTCGAAGAAGGACTGGCCTACGATAACGCACGCCTGTCGCAAGCCCTGATCGTCACCGGCATCTCCGTCGGAGCGGCGCAATACGTAGAGGCGGGCCTGCGGTCCTTGCGCTGGCTCATGATGCTGCAGACTTCGGACACAGGAGTTTTCCGGCCTGTCGGCTCCGAGAGCTTCGGTCACAGGCGCGAGCCTCCACGCGAGTTCGATCAGCAGCCCCTCGAAGCCGCGGCGACGATCTCCGCCTGCCTTGCCGCTTGGCGCGCCGACGGCGATGTCAAATGGAAGGCGGATGCCGCACGGGCGTTTGCCTGGTTTCTCGGGGGCAATGATCTGTCATTGCCGCTCGTCGACCTGGAAACGGGAAGCTGTCGGGATGGGCTGCATGCAGACCGGGCGAACCAAAACAGGGGTGGCGAATCCGCCGTGTCCTACCTGCTTGGCCTCGCAGAGATTCGTCAGCTTGCCCGTACCGGGGAGAGTCGTATCAAGCCCGTGGCGCTTCGCGTCTCGAACGCTTGACCTGCTGTTACACTCCTCGCCCGAACCGAGCGCATCTTGTCACCAGCCACCTTCCTGAACCGACAACGCTTGGATCTGCGTCCCGATCCCGCGAGAGTCGTCGTCCGCGAGTTCAAGCCGGCGACTGAACCGCGGGACCTCAATGCCACCGACAGGAGACGGGCGAACCATATCGTCGAGCGAGTCATGGCGCTCGATCCCGAAACCGCTGCCGCCCAGCTGGCCGAGGTGCTCCAGACCTTTCAGGGCCGCCATCGCAATCTGCTCGACATATTCGAGGCTCGCGCAAGTGAAATGGAAGGTGCGTTTGCGGCCCATTCGAGTTTCACTCAGGATCAGCGCCGGCTGATTGGCGCCTACTTCCTGCACGAGTATTCCTTCGAAGCGGCGGCGCTGTTCAACCCGAGCATCGTCGCGCATCCCGATCAGTCCGGCGCGCCGACGGGCGGCCGACGGTTCATCCTGAGCCTGCGCGCGGTCGGGGAAGGACATGTCTCCTCACTGACGTTTCGATCAGGGTCCATCGCGGCCGATGGTAATGTCACGATCGATCCCTCAGCCCGTCTCGCATCCATTCCGAAGGTGAAATCCAGGATCTCGGGTCCGGATGGGGATGAGCTCGAGCTGGTATTCAGTCCCGACGAGGACATCAGCGAGCGAGTGATCTTTCCTGTCACCCAGTCCCAGTCGAACGGCATCGAGGATGTCCGTTTCGTGCAATTCAGCGATGGCGGACAGGATACGTTCTACGCGACGTTCACCGCTTACAGCGGCAAGGCAATCAGATCGGAGTTGCTCGCGACGCGAGATTTTGTGTCGTTCCGGATGTCGCCATTGACCGGAGCCGCCACGACGAACAAGGGCATGGCCTTGTTTCCGCGTCGGATCGGTGGCCGGTACGCAATGATCACGCGACAGGACAACGAAAACCTCAATCTCGCCTATTCCGACGACTTGCACTCTTGGGACGCGGGCTTCGCCATATTGAAGCCCCGATTTCCCTGGGAATTCGTGCAGATCGGCAATTGCGGGTCGCCTATCGAGGTCGATGAGGGCTGGCTGCTGCTCACCCACGGCGTGGGACCGGTTCGGAGATATTCGATCGGAGCGGTTCTGCTCGACAAGTCGGATCCATCTAGGGTTCTCGCACGTACCCGCGAACCCCTGATCCGGCCTGAGCCCAGGGAGCGCGAAGGTTACGTACCGAACGTCGTCTACACCTGCGGAGCGATGCGGCACGGCGACCAGATCATACTGCCCTACGCCGTGTCGGACACATTCTCCACATTCGCGACGGTCAAGATCGCCGGCTTATTGGACATCATGGAGGGCTGAGCGCTGCAACTCCCAGGCCGGTACCGAGACCTCCAGCAGGCTGACGGAGCCGGACGGTCGACAGGAACACGCTCCGAGCGCGGCCGGCAGGAGTAGCACTTCGCCCCTGCCGAAGGGATATAGGGAGCCGGCGTGTTCCACCTGACCTTCCCCCGCAAGGCACACCAGCGCACGCGGAACCCCCGCGGTACCCACGACGAATGGCAATTGTCCGCTGAGCCGGGTCATCCCGAAATATTCACAGCGAACGAGTTTCTCCCGTAAAACAGGCGTCGTCCCTTCCACCAGCGGAATCACCTTGCCGATGGCGCCTTGCTCGAAATCGATGCAGGCCATGGCTTGGTTCACCAGCAGAGGCCGCCGTCGCCCTGTCTCGGGATCATCCTGCTCCCAGTCGTAGATGCGGAACGTCACATCGCTGTTCTGCTGGACTTCAAACACCACGACATCGTCGAGTGAATGAACCGTCCCGGCAGGCACGAAGACACTATCGCCAAGCTTTGGCGCAAATCCGGCCAGGTGCTCCGCCACGCTTCCGCGGGCGACGGCCTGCCGCAGCGCATCGCGCGTCGTGTCGGGCTTCAGGCCGGCATAGATGCGGGCCTTTTGACCGGCTTCCAGCACCACCCAAGCCTCGGACTTACCGGTATTGCCCGCAGGAATGAACTCCCTGCATGCATCGGATGGATGCACCTGAACTGAGAGCCTCTTGCTCACATCGAGGAACTTCAGCAGCAGGGGAAAATGACTGAACTGTCGGTCGTGCCGACCCAGAAGCTGCTCCGGGCACCGCTCCCGCAGCTCTCCGATGGTGCTTCCCTTGAGAGGTCCATCCGCGACCATGCTGGGATGATCATCCCTGTCGCTCAAGAGCCACGCCTCGCCGATTGGGCCGCCGCCCGGCATGGGCGCGGAGAGCAGCTTCCCCAAACGCCGACCGCCCCACAGCCGATACTGGTAAATCGGCTCGAATCGCAGCGGATAGAGGGGCATCTTGCTCAGGGCATTTCCGGCCATCGGCACATCAAAGCATGCCGGCGATACATTGGTCAGGACGCTACCGCACAGACGCTACATCGCATCGGAATCGGCATCGGAGTCATCCGTCTCACACCACGAGCCCCCCGCCAGGTCAGCCTGGTCCGCAAAAACCAGTATCGGATATCGCAGGGGATCACAGCCCCGTTGGTCATGCGGCTTTTCCCGGTCCCGGGCGCTCAAGCCAATCGCCGACCGAGGACCGTAGCGTAAGTCGCCTTGGCGGCCGCGTAACATCCGCAAGCGGCGGCCTCCAGGCCGCGTCCGTTGAGGATCGTGAGCCGCCCACGGCTATAGCGGATGAGCTCTCGCTTGCGCAGCGCGCTGGCGGCCCGGGTCACGCCCGCGCGGCGGACACCGAGCATCTGGGCAAGAAACTCGTGCGTGATGCGAAATTTCTCGGCGTGCGCCCGATCGCGTGTCATCAGCAGCCAACGGGCAAGCCGCGCCTCCAGAAGGTGGTAGCGGGTGCAGGCGGCCGTCTGGGCCAACTGGCACAGCGTGACGTAGACATAACCACTCATACTTCGGCGAAGCGCCGCGCCGCGGGCGAGCTCGCGGCGAAAGGTGGACGCCTCCATTCGCCAGGCCGCACCGGCGCCCTGCACCACAGCGCGCAACGGCGCAGCTTCCACGCCTAGCGCCAACGAACTCCCCAGCATCCCTTCATCGCCAGCCAGACCGACTTCGAGATCGGCGCGCCCGTCGATCCGGGCGATCAGAGAAATGAAACTGTCGATCGGGAAGAACACGTAATCCGTGGAATCGCCGGGCTCACAGAGCACCTCACCGAAGCGGAGCTCGACGCGCTCGCAGTGCGCGAGGAGGCGTTGACCATCGCGAAACGGTAAGCCGGCCAGCAGACGGTTCTGCGTTGCAAACCGCGCGCGGTGTGACACGATATTCTCCTGTTGAGCGGGCCGAGTCCCTTCCCGGCTACGCGTAACGCCGGTCCAAGTCGAAATGATCCGTTCGGTAGGCCGCGGACCAGTATCTCTCCATGGCGGCGGGCCGGCCCCATGCGCCTGCGATCAGGGGCCGCGTGGGTTATGCCGGGGTGTCCGCGGATGCAAGAGGCGCGTTCGCCTCCAGTACGTCTGTGGCTGCGGCGGGGGCTGCAGGCAAGCCAGCACGGCCGGACGCCCCGCAAAGTTGTTTCAACCTATCGAGAACGCGTTGCCAGCCGCTCCCACCCAACTGGCTTGCCATGGTTGTCTCCTCGGTCGACCTATGAGACTGCACGACCCGAATGGCCGGGTCGGTACGCCAGCGCGCTTAGTCACATCACCCGCCCGCGCGACGGAGTCCGGGCAAAGACGCCGACGCAGTGCACGCGCGCGAGAGCCGAGCCGGGGCACACGATAGGCAGGCGCCTTTATCACTCAGACATCGCGTAGCGCCTCGAAAGAGAGCGCGCAAAAGAGCGCTGCGGCAGCGCCCAGGCTCGCAGCGGCGCAAATGTCGATTATGTGCTTCGGTGATCGGTACGCGCAGAGTACACGACGCTCCCGCGGAGCACAGGTTTTACTTTCGGTCTTCGTAACCGAGTGAGGGTGAATAGCGGGATTCCACGATATGCAAAGCAGTATGTTCAAAGGGCCTGCGCCCAGGCGGCAAGGAAGTTGGAAACTGGCTCGATCGAACGCTGTCAAGGGCCCGCGGCCGGCGCTGCCGGGCAACGGCATCCGGAACGACAGCCGATACGGTGTCGGCGTTGTTACGGTGCCCACGGGCGCCGATGCGATTGCTCCCAGCTTCGCGGGCGCGCGGACAAGAACACGTAAAGAGGGGAAATCGGAAGAAGACGAGGGAGGCAGCCGCAACCGCCCCGAGACTCACGCGCTCGCCTCGAGACCGCACCGGCCCTACAAAAATCAGGCGGTTCCTGACGGCAGTTCACACCGCTTGCCGCGCAGCGCTGTGAGCACGTTCGATGCCGCGCGCGTAACCAGATACGAGTGCACTGTGGCGCCTCGGGCGAGCCGCGCAAATTCTTGATCGAACAGAACACGGGCTTCCGCGAGCGAAACCCCGGTCCGTTGCGTCAGCGCGCCAATCGCCCGCTCGTGCCGTGCCGCCTCCTTGCATTTCTCGAAATGGGAGATCATGACGGCCTCTTTCCTGATGGGTTACCGCAACCGCTCCGACCGGATCGCGCTCAGCCCCAGATCTTTCGGCAGCAACCCGAGACGCATGATGCCGGCGCAGACGGCGCCGGTCGGTGCGTTACCGAACGCCCGTGCCCGAACGACCAAAAGCTGGTGATCGTCAGCACCATCCGGTGTTTCGCCTCGCGCAGTGTTGCAATTGTGCTCGTCGGGAGCAATATCAGACTGCGCTCGAGAGCCTGGTGAGGTCCAGAGTTCCGCCATGCGCGGGCTCTGTGCAGGGTCCGATCGAGGCTCCTCATCCATCCAGGAAGGAGCGGGCTGAGCGGCATCGTTCGTGTATTCGCGGCGTCGGCCATGAAGGGGCATCCATGCGCCTTCAGCCGATCGATCAGGTCATCGCAGCCTTCACTCGTTGCGGACGGAAGGGCGTCTCGCGCAGGCGCACGCCGATCGCATCGTAGACCGCATTGCTGATGACCGCAGCAGTCGGGCAGGTCGAAGGCTCGCCTCCCCCCGTGGACGGCTGATCGGGCTTGTTGTTGACGAGAACGATGTCGATACGGTCGGGGATCTCCTCGAAGCGCAGGATCGGATAACCCGCCCAGTCCCGGCTGGTGACATGAGCGGTATCGAAGGTGACTTCCTCGTGCAGCGTGCGGCTGAGCGACTGGATCACGTTGCCTTCGATCTGGTTCTTGAGACCGTCGGGGTTGATCACCAGGCCGCAATCATGCGCCACGACGACGCGACCGACCTTGATCCGGCCGGTGTCGGGATCCACCGTGACATCCGCGATCGTCGCCACGCGCGTATCGTCGCGGTTGACCCAGGCAATGCCACGGCCATGGGCCGGACTTCCGCCGGTGCCTGCCCGGCCGCGGGCCGGGCGGCGTTCCCAGGAATAGGCCTCGGCCGCCGCTTTCAACACCGCAATCGCCCGCGGATCCTTGAGGTACGACAGCCGGAACTCGAGAGGATCCTGCACCGCGGCCGCTGCCAACTCATCGATGAAAGACTCCATCGCAAAGGTCGTCTCGAACTGCGCCGGCGAGCGCAGCCACGAAGTCATCAGTCCGACCCGGCCTTCTCCATGGAAGGTGACGTCGGCATTCTCGAAGGTGTAGGCATACCCGATGGCGGGCTGCCCCGTGCCCGTCGCGCCCGTGATATTGGGTTTTCCGATCAGCGCCGCTGCGATCAGATGCGTGTCGGTGAAGGTCGGAAGCCAGACGTGATGCTGCCAGGCAATTACTCGCCCCCGGCCATCCAGGGCGCCCCGCAGGTCTTGCACCAAAGGCGGGCCTTTGGGCTCCCACCCATGCTCGTCCCAGCGCATCCATTGCACGCGCACCGGCCGGCGCACGGCCTGGGACATGATGGCGGCGTCGGCCACCACGTGCTCGAGTCCGTTGCGGCCATAGGCGCCCGACGCTTCGACCCAGCGCACTTCGACATTCTCAGGAGGTATACCGAGCAGCCGCGCCATGTGCCGCCGCGCATCGTGCGGCATCTGCGTCCCTGACCAGAAGGTCGCACGATCACCGTTCACGTCGGCGATAGCACAGGAAGGGCCAATCGATCCGTGCATCTGGAAGGGTGTTAGATACGTTGCCTTCAAGGCCCGGCGGGCGTGGGCAAACGCCGTCGCCGCCGATCCCTCGTTGGCAACCGAATAATCGTGGGCCACGGCCCCCTTGCGCACCGTCTCCCAGAGCTCGCTCATCTTGGGCAGGCCGTTCCAGTGCGACCACTTGGCCTGGCCGGCATCGGGGCCCTGGGGGTTGAGCTTCGATCCGAGTCGCTCCGCCGCCTGGATCGCGGCCCACTCCGTCTCGGCAACCACGCCGAGGAAATTCTCGCGCCGCACCAGCTGCACGAACCCCGGAATCTCCTTGAGGCCGGTATCGTCCACGCGCTGCAGGTTGGCCCCGACCCCATAGGGGCGCACGACGCGCCCGTGCAACATGCCCTCGATCCGGACATCCTGCACGTAAGAGAACCGGGCCATCACTTTGCCGGGAATGTCCTTGCGGGGCAGCGGGCGCCCCACCACGCTGTAGCTGGCCGGGTCTTTGGTGTGCACTCGAGGCGCGACCTTCAGGTCGAAGCCTTTGCCACTGGCGCCGATCTCGACGTTGATGCGCTTCCCGTCCACCAGCTTTCCATAGCTGATCGCGCGATCGGGAGCGCCTGCCACGAGAATTGTGCCCTGCGTCGTGACGAGTTGGCTGACCGCTACGCCGAAATGCCGGGAGGCAAGATCAAGGAGCGCCTGTCGGCCAGCCGCGGCGGCATGGCGAATCTGCGGCCCGGCATAGCGGATGGTCATGCTGCCGTACGTCGGGCCCTGGTCGACGGTCAGCGAAGTCGTCCCCATCACCACATCGAGCCGCTCGAACGGAAAATCGAGCTCCTCGGCGGCGAACTGCGCGAGCGCCGTCTCCACGCCCGTCCCCGTCTCGACCTTTCCCGTGAAAAGCGTCGCCGTGTTGTCCGGGCGTACCGCCAGCCAAGCATCCAGGTTGCCCGCCGCAGGCAGCGCCGGGAGCTGCTCCGCTCCCGCCGCAGGCACCGCCCGGCCAAGGAGATTGAAGGCGACGACGAGGCCGCCGACGGACTTCATGAAGCTGCGCCGGTTCAGCGCCGGATCGAATCCAGTGACATCGCCCGCGGTCATTCGTGCATGCTCCCGGCGGCCCGCTCGATGGCGCGCACGATCCGCATGTGCGTGCCGCAACGGCAGAGATTGCCATTCAGCGCCTTCTTGATGGCCTCGCGATCGGGCCGCGGATTTTGCTTCAGGAGCGAGGCCGCCTGCATGATCATGCCGTTGATGCAGTAGCCGCATTGCGCGGCCTGTTCCGCGATGAAGGCGGCCTGCAACGGATGAGGATTCTCAGGCGTGCCGAGCCCCTCGAGAGTCACGATTCTCGCTTTGCCTACGGCGGATACCGGAGTCGTGCAGGAGCGGATTGCGGTTCCGTCCATGTGGACGGTGCATGCGCCGCACTCCCCGAGTCCACACCCGAATTTCGGGCCGCGCAACCTGAGATCGTCTCGCAGCGCATACAACAGCGCACTGTCACGCGGCGCATCGATGACATGATCCACGCCATTGACGTTGAGGGTGGTTTGATTCATTGGAATCTCTTCGAAGTCCGGGGTCCGAGTCCGCTCACGGGGGGAGCCGAAGCCAAGTTTGAGCGGCCCGGCATCTGGAAGTCAACACTACAACGGCAGGATTTCCCCGGACCATGCGGTTAAGGTCACGGAAAACGGGGCATCCGCGCGCAACCTCCCTCCCGCGCATTACGCGGCACGCGTGAAGCTGCGCTTCTCGCTTCATCCGTCCGTCCACCATTCCATGAATTCGGTCATCACCTGCTCGCGGGGAACCCTCTCCTGCTCCAGGCGCCCCCCCCTCCAGCTGGCGCAAGTACACGTATGGCGCCCGCTCAGGATCTGTAAGTCCATTGGGCGTTTGCGCGCCCGCAGGACCGCCCTCGAGGACAGCCGAGGTTGGGGCGAGCGCAGCGAAAAGTCTCCGGCTGATCAAAAGCGATCGGGTATGGGGTTGTCGGTCGCGGGCTCGCGACAACATCAGCAGTCCCCAAGTGCCCAGTTCGCCCCAATAGGCGAGGCTCCCGTCTTGAAGCCAGGAGGCGCGCAATCACTCGAGATTGAGTCCTGCTCCCAGGACGGCCACCCTTGTCGGGCAGCGACGGAAGCTGATGCAGGCGGCGCTCGTTCTCCACGATCACGAC
>JABBNZ010000015.1 GCA_019352035.1 Pseudomonadota bacterium
AACGAGCAACCAAGTCGCAATCACTGCCAAACCCAACCAACCGCTGAGTCCAAATAAAACACCCAAACTTGTAGCCACACCTTTGCCGCCAGAAAATTTAAAAAACATGGGGTAAATATGCCCTAATACAGCAATAAATCCGACATACCCAAGATAATCTGGTGCTAAATGACTCCATTTCAATAGCAAAACCGGCAGCAATCCTTTGAGAAAATCAGCCAATAATACAATAACAGCATATTTTTTGCCTGCGATACGTAAAATATTGGTCGTACCAGGATTACGTGACCCTTCTGTGCGGGGATCAGGCAGATGACAAAGATGTGCTACTATAACGGCCGAACATAGAGAGCCAATGCAATACGTCGCCACCATAACAACAATGAAACTTAACATCGAAATACTCACGTTATTGGCGTAGCAAGCGCAGATTGTTTTCTGCTAAATCGATAGCATGTTTCGAACGCAGAACATTAATATCCACCCCACCACGACGAGTATAACGGCCATAAACCATTAAATCCTCTGGACGGCAACTATCCCGTGCTGCGCGAGATCGTGACGTCGATGATCTTCTCGCCTGCGAGCGGCACGGCCTCGCGCACGACGAGCCGCGGCGCGGCCTCCCCGCCCCGCGCCGCGCAGACCGCCGCCACATAGCCGGCGCGAAGATCGAGCTGCCACAGTTGCCAACCGGCCGGGGAATCGCCCAGCTGCGGCCGCATGTGCAGCGACAGTCCCCGCTCTGAGGTCAGCTCGAAGCTGAAGGCATCGAGAGCGATCGCAAGGCCGAGCCCTCTCGCCTTCATGTACGACTCCTTCAGGGTCCACAGCTCGAAGAACCGCCGCCGCCGGGCGGCCGGCGGCAGCGCGAGGAGCGCCGCGCTCTCCTGCGGGGCGAAGTAGCGATCGAGCCCGTCGATGTCGGCTTCGCGCGCATCGGTGCTCTCGGCGTCGATGCCGAGCGCCCGGCCCGATGTGACGCCCATCATCACCAGATCGGAGGAATGCGAGATGTTGAATTGCAGGCCGGGCTCCATTCGCGGCGCCGAGATCGCGGGCCGCCCGCGCGGTCCGGGCTCGAACACCCAGTCTTCGGGAGGCACAGGCACGTATCGTGACAGCACCGTGCGCGCCAGGGCGCGGGTGAGGAGATAACGCCGCCGATCCCGTGCGAACCGGTAGCGGGAGCGCCTGGCACGCTCGTCCGGGCTGAGCAGCGCCTCGTAACGGGGCCAGAGCGAGTCATCGCCGATCTCGCTGATGAACGTGCACCAGAGGTCGATCCTGCGGCTGTCGGCTGCGAGCTCCACGGGTCGCGGCTACGTGCCGGGCTCGCCCGCCGAGCGCGCATCCTGCGCCCTGCCCTTCCACTTTCCGCCCCGTCCCGCGGCATATTGCACCGCGGAATGAGCGGTGGCCGCCGCATAGAAAAGCGCCACCGCGGGCAGAAGCAGCGCATAGGCGGCAGAGAGCCGATAGAAGCGGACCATCGGCAGATAACATGCGCTCATCAGCAGCCACGCCGCGGCACCCAGGGCGATTGGCGTGGGTGCGCGCGTCAGCACGAGCAGCGGCGGGGCAAGATAGGTCGCGAACAACCCGAGGAGCGTCCCGGCAAGCAGCAGGTACGAGTGCCGCAGCTGATTGAAGGCGGTGCGCGAGATCATCGCGCCGATCTCGGCGTACGAGCCATACACGCGCAGACTGCGCGTCTGCCGCGCCAGACCCAGCCAGATGCGCCCGCCGCTCGACTTGACCACACGGGCCAGCGCGCAGTCGTCGATGATGCGGCCGCGGATCGCGGCCAGGCCGCCGGCGCGCGCGAGCGCCGCCGGGCGCACCAGCATGCAGCCGCCGGCCGCCCCCGCGACTGCGGATCGGGGCGAGGCGATCCAGGCCGGCGGATAGAGCTTGAGAAAGAAAAACACGAACGCCGGGATCAGGCAGCGCTCCGCGAACGTCACCGTCGAGAGCCGCACCATGAGCGAGACGAGATCGAGCCGCTCCGCCTCGGCTTTTGCAGCCAGCGCCGCGACTTCACCAGGCGCGTACTCGATGTCGGCATCGGTGAAGAGCAGGAAATCGGGATCGCCTGGCGCTGCGGCCGCGACGCCCTGTGACATGGCCCAGAGCTTGCCCGTCCAGCCGGGCGCGGGCGGCGCTGCGGTCAAGATGGTCAAGCGCTGCGTCGCGGCGCAGTCCTCAGCCGCCCGCCTCGCTGCCTCCGCGGTACCATCCGTGCTGCCGTCGTCGACGACGATCACCTGGATGGGAGGCTCGAGTGTCTGGCGCAGAAGCGAGCTCACGGCCATGCCGATGCCTTCGGCCTCGTTGCGTGCAGGCACGACTGCGATGACGCGCCTGGCAGCCTGACTGACGGCGGCGCAGGACCGTGGCCCCAGCGCGCGTGAGACCCGCCAGAACCCGCCGCGTGCCAGCAGCAGATAGACCCAGATGGCAAGCGGCACCCCTGCGGCGGCGTGAGCAAAGTTCACGGCATCAACCGACACCTGGGAACCGGCCCTTCACAGGCAAGCGGGCGGACCCGCAACGCCGATATAATCGGCGGATTCGTTTCGCCATGCTGGCTTCCTTCGCTTCGACAACTTGCCGCGGAATGCCGCGGACCTGGAGGCCGCGGCCCAAACGCCGCGGAGAGCGTACTGATTGCCTCGAACGACCCGAGCGGACCGCCGTTGCCCAAGCATAGCCCAAGGCGCCTCACCCAGGCAGCGCTCGGGCTGATCGCCGCCGCTCC
The DNA here is from genome assembly GCA_019352035.1 of Pseudomonadota bacterium. Lineage (GTDB taxonomy): Bacteria > Pseudomonadota > Gammaproteobacteria > Steroidobacterales > Steroidobacteraceae > 13-2-20CM-66-19. The sequence continues at coordinate 2,762 of JABBNZ010000015.1, forward strand.
CTTCTGCCTCGCCGCGCGCGCCGCCCTGGCGCAGGGCACGGCTGCGCTGAGCGCGCAGAAGCCGCCGATCACCGGCCCCATCCCGCTGAAGAAGCAGCCGAAGCCGGCGAAACCTCATCACAAGGTCAACTGGCTGAACCCCACCGCCTGGCCGGTGCTGCCGGTCCCGCTCACCGCGGTGAATCCCAACAGCGGCACCACCCTCGGCGTCATCCCGACCCGGCTGGTGACCAATTCCCGCAGCGAGATCACGGACATCATCGCGCCGGACATCATGCACAACCCGTACTTCGGCTGGGGGGCGCATGCGCGCATACTCGCCTTCCCGTCGCAGGACACGCAGTGGTCGATCGTCGCCGGCGGAGAGCAGCACATCGAGAGCACCTTCGATGCGCTCTATCAGACGGGCCTGCTGCGCGACTCCCCCTTCTCTCTTTCGGTGGAAGGCCTCTACGACCGCAGCGGCACGCCGCGCTTCTTCGGCATCGGCAACAACTCGTACAAGATCAATCAGACGGTATACACGGACCAACAGCTCGGCATCACGACCACCCTCGGCTGGAACATCACGCACGCCTGGCAGCTCGCGTATACCTTCGCCGCGCGCAAGGTCAAGGTCCTCGGCACGACCCTCCCCGGCATTCCCCCGATCACCTCGCGGTTCAAGGGCACATTCGGCATCGGCACGACGCACGAGCTGCTCAACCGCGTCATGCTCATCTACGACACGCGCAACGACGTCACGATTCCCACCCGCGGCATGGAAGTGGCTTTCTACGGCGGCGTGGCGAGCCGCAATGTCGCATTGGACGATTCGCTGTTCACCGAGGCCGGCGGCGACGGGCGGTTCTACTGGTCTCCATTCCACTCCCTCGTGGTGGCAACCCACATCGCCCTCAGATACGAGCCGACGGCTCACCACGTGCCGTTCTGGGCGCTGAGCAGCCTCGGCGGCGATGAGAGCACCATCGGCGGCTCACAGACGCTTCGGGGCTACGGTACCGGGCGCTTCTACGACCGCAATTCCTTCTCCTTCAACCTCGAGCTGCGCGAAAACGTGCTCTCGATCAATGCGCTCTCGACGCACATCATTCTGCAGATCGCGCCGTTTTTCGACACCGGCCGCGTGTTCCACGACACCGGGGCGTTTCCGATCCGGCACCTGCACAACGTCCTCGGAGTGGGCTTTCGCGGAATCGCCCCGCCGTCGGTCGTGGGCTATGTCGACATCGGGAGGGGCAGCGAGGGCATGGCGGTCTTCACCGGCATAAATTATCCTTTTTAGATTGGCGCGCCCGCAAGGGCCGAGGCGCAGGGACGCGCCGAGTAAATCGCTCCCGGCGATTTGCGCGGCCAGCCCGGTGACAGGGGTTCGCCTCGCGGGCCCGGGACGGCCCGGGTCCGCTCATTCACCTGCTTTCGGACGGCGCTGGTTGGTCAGGTAGCCGTTGGCTTCGAACCAGTGGAGCGCGTCGGCGAACGCTTCTGGCGGCGGGCGCCAGCGATAGCCGAGCTCGCGGGCCGCTTTCGCGCTGGAGAAGAACATGCGCTTGCGCGCCATGCGCACGCCCTCGACGGTGACGCGGGTCGGCCGGCCGGTAAGCCTGGCGTAGAGCTCCGATGCATATGCCACGGGAAGCACCGCGCCGTGGGGCAGCCGGATGCGCGGCGGGCTGCGCCCGACGCGCTCCGCGATCAGGGTCAGGATCTGGCGCAGAGTCATGTCCTCGCCGCCCAGAATGTAGCGCTCGCCCACGCGCCCGTGGTGGAACGCCAGCAGGTGGCCCGCCGCGACATCATCCACGTGCACGATGTTGAGTCCCGTGTCGAGGTAAGCGGGCGTGCGGCCGCGGGCGGCGTCGAGCACGATCTGGCCGGTCGGCGTGGGTTTGACGTCCCCCGGGCCGATGGGTGTCGAGGGATTGACGATCACGACCGGAGCACCGGCGGCGGCCGCCGCGCGCGCGCGCTCCTCCGCCAGGAACTTCGACCGCTTGTAGTGGCCGATCATCTCGCCCAAGCCCACGGGGGTATCTTCAGTGCCCGGGCGCCCGTCCGCCGGCAGCCCGACCGTTGCGACGCTGCTCGTGTACACGATGCGCCGCACTCCCGCGCCGCGCGCCGCATCGAGGAGGTGGCCCGTTCCTTCGACGTTGGCGCGGTAGAGCTCCTCTGGACGCGGCGCCCAGAGCCGGTAATCGGCCGCCACGTGAAAGACCGCCCCGCATCCCTCGAGCGCTCCCCGCAGCGAGGCGGCATCCGTCAGGTCTCCTACGACCTGCTCGACCGGGAGGGAGGCGACATTGCGGCGGTCGGACCCGCGGCGCACCAGCGCACGGACCTGCCAGCCCTGCGCGAGGAGCGCGCGCACGACTGCGGCACCGACGAATCCCGTCGCGCCCGTCACCAATGCTTTGCTCGGCTCATCCTGAGCCTCGCCTCTTCGGGGCCGCGGCTCCGCCGCGTCAAAAATCGCTCCCGGCGATTTTTTCATGAGCTCTCCGCGGCGGGGCCGCCGACGAGCGCGCGGCGTGAGGCCGATTCCGGACGCGCCACGGCCGAGAGCACCCGGCTTGCGATGCGGTACCGCGCCGAGAGCCGCACCAGCGCTCCGACATCTCCCGGAGCGCGCAGCAGACCTGCGAGCAGTCCTCCGATGCGAAGCTGGCCGCCGCCGCTCGCAGCGATCACGGCGGGGGGCAGCTCATCGGAGGCGGTGTCGACGATGACCCGTACGGCGATGAACGGCAGCCCGGCCTGGCTTGCGACCCGCGCCACCGCGGCGCTCTCCATGTCGACCGCGGCAGCGCGCGAAATGCGCCAGGCGTCCGCTTTGACAGCGCGCCCGAGCGGCCGCGGGCTCGTGAGGAGCTTGCCCCCGACGGCGATGCAGGAAGCGGGCAGCGCGGCGCGCAGCCGCTGCCGCCACTGCCTCGAGGTTGCCGACACCGCCGATTCCAACCCGATGCCGTCCCATGCCGCGACTTCCTCCGGCAGCACCACGGCGCCGCAGATCAGTGTCGGGTCGAGGCCACCGGCCATTCCGAAGCTCGCGAGCGCGGTGGTGCCGGCAAGCACGAGTCTGCGCGCGGCGGCGGCGGCGGCGTTCTCCCCGATGCCGCTCACCGCCAGCAGAGCGCCGTCGGCGAGCTGACGCAAGCCCGCCCCGCGAGGAGCCGCCGGCCCGAGAGTGCGCGCCTCGGCCGCAAGCGCCGAGACGATGCCGATGGACTTCAAGGGAGGTGAGGCTCGCCGCGGCGTCGGTAGGCGGCAAGCGCCCACAGCGGAAAGAAGGCGCAGTAGCCATGGTACTTGAGATAAAACACCCGCGGGAACCCGGGCGCGGTGAAGCTCGGATGCGACCACAGTCCGCCGCTCTCCTGCGTGCGCAGCAGGTATTCGATGCCGCGACGCACCGCCACCGAGCCGCCCTCTCCGGCCGAGATGAGCGCCAGCACCGCCCACGCCGTCTGATACGGCGTGCTGGCGAAACTGCGCTCGGGATACGTCTCTAGATCGTAGCTGTCGTTGCTCTCGCCCCAGCCGCCGTCCGCGTTCTGACACGAGAAAACCCAGTCAACGGCACGGCGCACGGCCGGATCGCCGGCGGGGATTCCCGCAAGCTCGAACGCCATGAGCACCGACCACGTGCCGTAGACGAAGTTGGTGCCCCACCGGCCGAACCAGGAGCCGTCGGCCTCCTGCTCCCGCCGCAGATACGCGATGGCGCGCTCGAGGGTGGCGCGGTCCTGGGGCCGGCGCGCCCGCGAGAGCACCGCCACGACCCGCGCGGTCACATCGCTGGTCGGTGGATCGAGCAGGGCGCCGTGATCCGCGAACGGGATGTAGTTGAGGTTGTAGTGGGTGTTGTCGGCATCGAAAGCCGCGAATCCCCCGTTCTCGCTCTGCATGCCGACCAGCCACTCGAGCGCTCGCTCGATCGAGGCGGCGTAGCGCTCCGGAAGGTGCGCCTGGTGCATGGCCCAGCCGACGACGGCCGTGTCGTCGAGATCGGGATAATGCGCGTTGCCGTACTGAAAGGCCCAGCCGCCGCTCGGCACCCGCGGTCTGCTGGCGCGCCAGTCGCCGACCTCCTCCAGCAACTGGCGCGGGAGGAGCCAGTCGAGTGCGCGCACCGAGGCGCGGACCGCTTCGGTCCCGCCCGCCTCCTGCAGGGCGAGCGCCGCGAGGGCCGTATCCCACACCGGGGAGACGCAGGGCTGGCAATACGCGCGGTCCTGCCCCACCACCAGCAGCTTCTCGATCGCGCGCTTGGCGGTGACGCGGCGCGGATCATCCGCCGGATAGCCGAGCAGCACCATCATCTCGAGTGCGTTCACCATGGCGGGGAAAATCGCGCCCAAGCCATCCTCTCCGTTCAGGCGCTCGAGCACCCAGGCTTCGGCCCGCCGCATCGCGGCCCTGCGCATCGCGGCCGGGATCAGCGGATCGATGCAGCGCGCCACGCGATCCACGGCGAAGAAGATCCGTGCGAGGAGCTTTCCCGTGCGCGGCAGTTGGAAGTAATGACGCTCCTCTTCCGGCGGGTTCGTGAAAAGCTCCCGCACATGGATGTTGCGCGGGTTGCGCGCCACCGGCTTCACGGTGCAGAGGACGAACAGCGGCACCATGACCGTGCGCGACCAGTAGGAGACCTTGTCGATGTGGAATGGAAACCACTTCGGCATCAACATGATCTCGACGGGGATGTAGGGCACCGCCCGCCAGGGAATCTCGCCGAAGAGCGCGAGCGCGATGCGCGTGAACACATTGGCGTGCGCGGCGCCGCCGCGGGCGAGGATGGCCTCGCGGGCGCGCCTCATGTGGGGCGCATCCGGGTCATCGCCCGCCAGCTTCAAGGCATAGTAGGCCTTGACGGTGCAGCTCAGATTGAGCTCCCCGCCGAAGTAGAGCGGCCAGCCGCCGTGCGCGGCCTGCTTCTCGCGCAGGTACACCGCGAGCTTGCGCTCGAGCTCCGGCTCGATCTCATCCAGATAATGCATCATCAGGATGTATTCGGCCGGAATCGTGCAATCGGCCTCGAGCTCGAACACCCAGTGTCCGTCGCTCCTCTGCAGTCCGATCAGGGCATCGCGCGCCGAGGCGATCGCCTGACCGAGGCGCTCGAGCGGCCGCGCGGTGCGCGCCCGGCCGGCCTCCGCTGCGGCGACAGGTCCGGGATCCTCGAGCGGGGCGGCCCCCGTCTGCATGCCCGGGCTCACGGGAGCGACCCGCCGAACCGCGGCGAGGCGCCGAGCTCATCCAGGTCAGGCGCGGCCGCCACCGCCGGCTTCGCCGGCACCGGTCCCTCCGCGAGCGGCAGGCCGCGGGCCGCGCGCTCGAAGAGCTGCTTCAGGACCCGGTCGTTGCGCACCGAGACCGTGGTCAATGTCCGGGTCATCATGACCGCCGATCGCGAGACCTTCACCTGTGCGCCGGCCGTGAAGCCCGGGGTCGTCTGAATCTTGCGCAGCGTCAGCGCGGCGAGGCCCAGCGCCCAGAGGCAGAAGAGCCGGATGCCCGCCTCCTCGCCGGGAATGAGCAGCGTGAACGCGAGCGCGTTGCGCAGATGCCGGTGGGCGACCCCGATGAGCTCCAGCATCGCCGCATGGAAGCGCTCATCGCTGCGCTGCGCGGACAGCTGGGCAAGGTCCACGCCGTAACGGCTGAACACTTCCTGCGGCAGCCAGCAGGCCCCGCGGCCGCGGTCTTCCCACACATCCTTCAGGATGTTGGTCATCTGCAGCCCCTGCCCGAAGGAGGGGGCGAGCTCGTAGAGCGCCTCGTAGTGGCGCATGATCGCCGGCGAGTAGGCGCAGAACAGCTCCGTCAGCGTCTCACCGACGATGCCCGCAACGTAATAGCAGTAGGCATCCATGTCGCTCGAGCGCGCCAGCCCGCGCAGACTCGCGGTCCGCTGGAACTGATGCATGCCGCGGCTCATTACCTCGATGCAGCGGCAGATGGCCGCGCGCTGGCGCTCGTCGAACCGGCCCACCACGCGCACGACCCGCTCCATGTTGGCGACGAGGTCGCGCTCCGCGGGCAGCGTGCGCTCGGAAAGCCGGGGCACCACGTCCCGGGCGAGCCGCGCCGCCCCCTCCCTGCCCTTCACGACCGCGGTGAAGCGCTCGAGAAAGAGGTGGGTGTCGCTCGCCGACAGCGCGGGCTCGTCCTCGATGGTGTCGGCGATGCGGCAGAGCAGGTACGCGCTCGTCACCGCGGTTCGCAGCGCCGCCGGAAGCTGCGGTATGGTCAGCGCGAAGGTACGCGAGACATGCGGCAGGATCTCGTCCTGGTAAGCCTCATCGGACGTGCTGGAAACGGATTCCACGAGCTCGGACCTCCGCTCAGTTGCGCCTGGCCAGCAGCCAGTCCGTGACGGCTCGAAGCGCCTCCGCGCGACTGCCGAACGGCGCCAGGGATTGCATCGCCTCGCCGTGCAGGCGGCGCACCTGCTCCTGGGAGGCTGCCACCCCGAGGAGGGCCGGGTACGTGGACTTGCCCCGCTCCTGGTCGGCGCCCGCCGCCTTGCCGAGCGTCGCCGTATCCGAGAGCACATCGAGCAGGTCGTCCTGGATCTGGAACGCGAGCCCGATCGGGGTCGCGAACCCGGTGAGCGCCTGCACGAGTTGCGGCTCGAGCGCCGGCACGCACGCCGCACCCATCATGACACTCGCCCGGATCAGCGCGCCGGTCTTCAGCGAATGCATCTTCTCGACCTGGGCGATCGCGAGCTTGCGGCCCTCCGCCTCGAGGTCGAGCGCCTGGCCGCCCGCCATGCCGAGGCTCCCGATGGCGCGTGCCAGAAGCTCCACCAGACGCACCCTGATGCCCGGATCGGCGGGCAACGCCGGGTCGCGGGCGAGCAGCTCGAATGCGAGCGACTGCAGCGCATCGCCGACCAGCAGCGCGGTTGCTTCATCGTAAGCTTTGTGGCACGTCGGGCGACCCCGACGCAGGTCGTCATCGTCCATCGACGGCAGATCATCGTGCACCAGCGAATAGACGTGCACCAGCTCGAGCGCGCAGGCGGCGGCCTCTACCTGCTCCTCGGTGAGCCCGACCGCGCGCGCGGTCGCCATGAGCAGGATCGGTCGGACCCGCTTGCCTCCGGCGAGCACGCTGTAGCGCATTGCGGCGTGCAGCCGCTCCGGAGTCTGGTCGGCGCGCGCAAGGCGCGCCGCCAGCGCTCCTTCCATACGCATTCGCCAGGCCTCGAGCTGGCCGGCGAAAGAATCAGGCACGACTGGCACGCCGGCTGTCCTCCTGGCGGCTCGCGCGCTTGATGTCAGCGACCGGGATCGTCGCCACCGGCGGCGGCGGCTCATCGTCGTAGAGGAAGGGCAGCTCCGGCGCCATCGGACCTTCGACCCGCGGACCGCGCAGCGCCACCTTGAGCGCCTTCAGCGGGTGGGCGAACGTGTCATCGACGGCGGTGCCCTCGAACCCGCAATGCGCCATGCAATTGTCGCACTTGCGGTTGCGGCCTACGCCATAGCGCTCCCAATCGGTCTCTTCCATCAGGGCGCGGAAGGAGCTGGCATGCCCCTCATCCGTGAGCAGGTAGCACGGCCGCTGCCAGCCGAAGATGTTGTAGGTCGGATTGCTCCACGGCGTGCACTGATAGGTCTGGTTACCGGCCAGGAAGTCGAGGAAGAGCGAGGACTGGTTGAAGGGCCAGCGGGTACCGCGCTGGCGCCCGCGCTTGAAGATCTCGCGAAAGAGCTGCTTGCTGGCGCCGCGCCCGAGGAATACGTCCTGGCGGGGCGCGTGCTGATAGCTGTAGCCGGGGGAGACGGTGATGCCCTCGACCCCGAGGGACTGCGCCATGTCGAAGAAATCGGCCACTTCGTCCGGCTTCTCGTTCGCGAAGAGCGTGCAGTTCACCGTAACGCGAAAGCCCCTGGAGCGCGCGAGCTTGATGGCCGCGACCGCCTTGTCGAACACCCCTTCCATGCACACCGACTCGTCGTGCCGCTCGCGGTTGCCGTCGAGGTGCACGGAGAAGGTGAGATAGGGCGAAGGCTGGTACTCATCGATGTGCTTCGCGAGCAGGATGGCGTTGGTGCAGAGGTAGACGAAGCGCTTGCGCGCGACGATCCCGGCGACGATCTGCGGCATCTCCTTGTGGATGAGCGGCTCACCGCCGGGAATCGAGACCATGGGCGCCCCGCACTCATCGACGGCACGCAGCGCATCCTCCAGGGAGACGCGCTTGTGCAGTATCTCCTTCGGATAATCGATCTTGCCGCAGCCGGCGCAGGCGAGGTTGCATTGGAACAGAGGCTCGAGCATGAGCACCAGCGGATAGCGCTTGTCCCCGCTCAGTTTCCTGCCGAGGATGTAGCGTGCTACCCGGTACTTTTGAATCAGTGGAATACCCAAAATCAGCTCCTTATATGAGTGCCGGGCTCAGCTAGAGGTTCCGCGGCGCGACTGTAACGCATGCAGCGCCGGCAGGTGGTCCCGCCAAATCCGTTCCCACTCCATCGTGAACCAAGGGGTGAAACGGGACCCGCCCGCACCCCGCATCTCATCGTCGAGCCCCTCCGGGCTCACCCAGCGCCAGTCCGCGATCTCGTTGCGGTCGGCGCGTACATCACCGCTGCTGCGCCCGATGAAGACCGAGCACAGCTCATGCTCCGACCCGACGCTGTCGTACTGCGCCTGGTACTGGAATTTGAAGAGGAACTGCAGCGGGCATGCCAGGCCCAGCTCCTCGTGCAGCCGCCGGTGGATCGCCTTCTCCAGGGTCTCCGCCCGGCGCGGATGGCTGCAGCAACTGTTCGACCAGTAGTGCGGCCACAGCCGCTTCGCCGCCGAGCGCCGCTGCAGCAGCAGCTCGCCGCGGTCGTTGAAGATCAGAAGGGAAAACGCACGGTGCAGGACTCCGTTGCCTTCGTGGCACCGCGCCTTGCTCATGAAGCCCACTTCCCGGTCCGCCTCGTCCACCAGGATGAGCGATTCGGCCTCCTCCGAACTGTCGCTGCCGGCCCACAGTCGCGCCTGAGCACCGCTCGAGTCGCTCACGCGGGCACCCCGTGCCGGCGAGCAAACGTGTACCATGTGCGGAATTCATGGACTTGAAACCATCCGACTTCGTCGCTCATTGCAATCCGCGGGTTAGGCATTCCTCTACCCATGATAACCGGCTCCACGGTCGCTGTAACTGCCCAGGCAGTAATGATCTCGCTCGGCACCGTGCTGGCCGCGGCCGCGCTCGCCTATGCGCTCATCGCCTGGGTGGCCGTGCTGCTTTTGCGCAACAGTCACGCCAGGCGTGGACGCGGCCGCGTCGCGGCACCGCGACCGCTGCCGGTGACGATCCTCAAGCCTCTGTGCGGCGCGGAGCCAGGGCTTGACCATTCTCTGCGGTCCTTTTGCGAGCAGAGCTACCCCGCCGGCATGCAGATCGTCTTCGGCGTCCAGCACCCGTCCGATCCCGCCCTGGCGGCGCTCGAGAAACTGAAGCACGACTATCCCGGGCTCGATCTCGCCATCGTCATCGATCCGACCCGGCATGGCGCGAGCGCGAAAGTCAGCAACCTCATCAACATGATGCGTGCCGCCCGACATGACTGGCTGGTGCTGGCCGACAGCGACGTGAGCGTGCCGCCCGGGTATCTGTCAGCGGTGGCCGCGCCCCTCGCCGACCCGCGGGTCGGCATCGTCACCTGCCCCTACCGCGGTGTGCCCCGGCCCGGGCTCTGGTCGCTCCTCGGGGCGTTGTTCATCAACGACTGGTTCATCCCCTCGGTCCGCGTGGCGGCGCTCTTCGGCTCCCGAGCCTTCGCCTTCGGCGCCACGATCGCTTTGCGACGCGGCACGCTCGAGGCCATCGGCGGCTTTCCCGCGATTGCAGACCAGCTCGCGGACGATTACCGGCTGGGTGAGCTGACGCGTCGACGGGGATTGCGCACGGTATTGTCGGACGTTGTCGTGGACACCTCGGTTGATGAGCGGTCGTTGAAGCAGCTCGTGCAGCACGGGCTGAGGTGGCTGCGCACCATCCGGGTCGTGCGTCCGGGCGGGTACGCCTGTTCCGGGATCACTTTCGCCCTGCCGGTGGCAGCGCTCGGTTGCGCCGTGGCCGGCGGAACCCCCCTCACGCTCTCTCTTCTGGCAGCAACGATCGTGTTGCGCTTGATGTTACATTCGGCCGTGCAGCCCCCTGCCCGGTCCTGGTCTAGAATCTGGGCCATCCCGCTCGCCGACGCACTCGGCTTTACGCTCTGGTGCGGCGCTTTCGTCACACGCGAGGTGCAGTGGCGGCAGGGTCGCTACCGAGTCGCGCGCGACGGCTCGGTTCAGCCGATTTACTGAGGACGAAATCATGATGAGAACGCTCTTCCTGCACCCTCCCTCATTCGACGGATTCGATGGGGGCGCCGGCGCGCGCTACCAGGCGAAGCGCGAGATCCGCTCCTTCTGGTATCCCACCTGGCTGGCGCAGCCCGCGGCCCTCGTGCCGGGCAGCCGGCTGCTCGATGCGCCCGCGGACGGCACGCCGATGTCGGAAGTGCTGCCGCTCGCGAAGCAGTACGACCTGGTCATCATGCATACCAGCTCGCCGTCCTTCCCGACGGACGCGAAAGTCGCGGAGCTGCTCAAGGAGGAGAACCCGCGCCTCATGGTGGGCATGGTCGGCGCCAAGGTCGCGGTCGACCCTGCCGGCTCGCTCAGCGCCTCGCCCGCCATCGACTTCGTGGCACGCGAGGAGTTCGACTACACCTGCAAGGAGGTCGCGGAGGGGCGCGAGCTCGCAACCATTCCCGGGCTCTCCTTCCGCCGCCCCGACGGCACGATCGAGCACAACCCGACGCGGCCGATGATCGAGGCCATGGACGAGCTCCCCTGGGTCACGCCCGTCTACCAGCGCGATCTGACCATCGAGAATTACTTCATCGGCTATCTGCAGCATCCGTACGTCTCCTTCTACACCGGACGCGGCTGCCGCTCCAAGTGCACCTTCTGCCTCTGGCCGCAGACCGTGGGCGGCCACCGTTACCGCGTGCGCAGCCCCGAGAGCGTCGTCGCGGAAGTACGCTGGGTGAAGGAAAACATGCCGCAGGTGAAGGAGATCTTCTTCGACGACGACACCTTCACCGATTTTCGCCCGCGGGCGGAGGAGATCGCCCGCGGCCTCGGCAAGCTCGGCGTCACCTGGTCCTGCAACGCCAAGGCCAACGTGCCTTACGACACGCTGAAGGTCATGCGCGACAACGGGCTGCGGCTGCTGCTCGTCGGCTACGAGTCGGGGAACGATCAGATCCTGCACAACATCAGAAAGGGTTTGCGCACCGACATCGCTCGCCGCTTCACGAGCGACTGCCGCAAGCTCGGCATCATGATCCACGGCACGTTCATTCTGGGACTGCCCGGGGAGACGGCCGAGACGATTCGCGAGACCATCCAGTTCGCGGTCGACATCAACCCGCACACCATCCAGGTCTCTCTCGCAGCGCCCTACCCCGGCACGCAGCTCTACCAGGAGGCCGTCGACAACGGCTGGCTCACCGCTTACGACAATCTGAATCTGGTGAACGACCGCGGCGTGCAGCTCTCGCCCATCAGCTATCCGCACCTGCCGGCGAAGGAGATCTACCACGCGGTGGAGACCTTCTATAAGAAGTTCTACTTCCGGCCGCGCAAGATCGCCGAGCTGACAGGGGAGATGCTGCGCAGCTGGGAGATGACCAAGCGGCGGCTGCGCGAAGGCGTGGAGTTCTTCCGCTTCCTGCACGCGCACGAGGCCTGAAACGTCCGGCGGATCGAGCCGTTGAAGCTCCTCATCGTCACCGCGGACGATTTCGGTCTGCACCCGGCGGTCAACGGCGCGGTGGAGCGCGCGGCACGCGAGGGCGTCCTGACCGCCGCCAGCCTGATGGTCGGCGCCCCGGCGGCCGCGGATGCGGTGCGCCGCGCCCGCGATCTGCCAGGCCTCGCCGTGGGTCTGCACCTCGTGCTCGCCGACGGGTGCTCGGTCCTGCCTCCCTCCAGAATCCCGGCCCTGGTCGATGCCCAGGGCCGCTTCGGCAACAACATGGTGCGCGACGGCGTCCGCTTCTTCGCACTGCCGGCCGTGCGTCGCCAGCTCGAGGCGGAAATTCGCGCGCAGTTCCAGGCGTTCGCCGACACGGGCCTGCTGCTCGACCACGTGAACGCCCACAAGCACTTTCACCTTCATCCGACGCTCCTCGAGATGCTGGTGCGGATCGGGGGCGAGTTCGGGATATCCGCCGTCAGGCTGCCGCGCGAGCCTGCATGGGCGGCGCGCCGCGCGGGCGGTGCCATTGCGGGTTCGACGGTCGCCGGGCTTCTCTCGCCGTGGCTCGCCATCATGCGCCGTCGGCTGCGGGCGGCTCGCATCGCGCACAACGATCATGTGTTCGGCATGTCAGGCAGCGGCGCGATGGATGAGGCGCGGCTGCTCGAGATCCTCGGGAAGCTGCCCGAGGGCGTCACGGAAATCTATCTGCATCCGGGCGTCGAGTCCGGCGCCGCCATCGCGGCGAGCATGAGTGGCTACCGCCACGCGGACGAGCTCGCCGCGCTCGTGAGTCCGAGAGTCCGCGCCGCGATCGGCGCCTGCGGCGCCGCGACCGGAGGATTCCGGCAGATCTCACCGCGATCCCGGGAAGAGCGGCACGCTGCATGAGGCTCGCCGTCCGCATCGCCCTGGCGGCAGGGCTTGCGCTGCTCATCGCGCTGATCATGCACGAGGGCAGCGCCATCCTGATCCCGCTGGCCCGTGCGGGACGGGTGCTTCTCTGGCTGGTGCCGCTGCATGCGCTGCCAATCCTGCTCGACTCTCTCGGCTGGCGCGCGCTCCTCGCCCGCGCGAAGGAGACCCGGGTCGCCACCCTCTTCTGGATCGCCTCCATTCGCGAAGCCATCAACCGGCTGCTGCCGGCCGCGAACATCGGCGGGGAGATCGTCGGCATCCGCCTCCTGACGGAGACCGGGGTGGACGGCGTGACTGCCGCCGCCAGCGTCACGACCGAGGTGGTGCTCACCGTCTTCAGCCAGTACCTCTTCGTCGCACTGGGGGTGGCGTGTCTGCTGAAGCTCACGCACACGGTACAATTGGCCGACGACGTGCTCATGGGTCTCGGCGCGAGTCTGCCGGTGATCGTGCTGCTCGCGGTGCTAGTACGTTACGGCTCGATTTTCGAGCGCATGGAGCGATTCGCGGTCCGGGTTCTGGGCGAGAAGAAGCTCGGCTTTCTCGCCGGCCAGTCGGCGAACCTCGATGCCGCCGTCCGTGAGCTCTTCGCGGACCGGCCGCGCCTGCTCACCACGATGGCGTGGCAGCTGACGGCGATGGTGTCCGGGTCGCTCGAGACCTGGCTCGCGCTGCGCTGGCTCGGGCACCCGGTGCCTTTCGGGGCGGCGGTCGCGCTCGAGAGCCTGACGATGACCGTGCGCAACTTCGTCTTCCTGGTGCCGGCGGGGCTCGGCGTGCAGGAGGTGAGCCTGGTCGGTTTCGGGGCTCTGCTCGGCGTCAACGGCGATCTCGCCCTGGCGCTGTCGCTGGTCAAGCGCATGCGGGAGATCCTCTTCGGAGTGCCCGCGCTGGTGTCGTGGTATTGGGTGGAAGGACGGAGAGAGTTACAACATGTCCGTGGTTCCGGCAAATATTGAGTCGGAGATCCTGTCGATCGGGTCTGCCGAGCATCGGCGGCTCCTCGGCCAGTTCTTTCTCGACACGCACGTCGAGTACGTGCCCGAGCAGATGCAGTGGCCGGCGCTCGCGGAAGAGGAACTGACGCGCCTGCGCAGCCTCCCGTTCTGGCAGGAAGCGGTGTCGACCGAGAACGTCACCTCCAACACGGTGGCCGCGGCCGCGGCGCTCGAGGCCGACCCCCTGGTGCGCAAGGCGATCGAGCTGCAGGGCTTCGAGGAGATGCGCCATGCGCGGCTCCTCGTCGCGCTCACCTCTCACTACCGCATCCCCATCGAGTCGCCGCCGCGATTCACACCGCGCTCGCTCGAGAGCGACTTCCTATTCGCCGGCTTCGGCGAGTGCTTCGACTCCTTCTTCGCCTTCGGGCTCTTCGCGCTAGCCCGCGAGTCCGGGTTCTTCCCGCCGGCGCTGGTGAAGGTGTTCGAGCCGGTGATGCAGGAGGAGGCGCGTCACATCCTCTTCTTCGTCAACTGGGTGAAGTACCGGCGGTCCCAGCTTCCCGGGTGGCGCCGTCCGGCGTTTCGCCTGCGCTGCGCCTGGATCATCCTCAAGCAGGTGGCGTCGCGGGTGAAGACGGCGCGCAGCATGGGCCAGCCGCAGCCGGCGGGCGCAGGCTCCAGCGAGAATTTCACGCTGACTGCCCATCAGGACCTCGGGGCGCAGGTCACTCTCCACCGGCTGCTCGAGCTGTGTCTCATCGAGAATGAGCGGCGAATGGCGGAGTATGACGCGCGCCTCGGACGGCCCCGCCTGGTCCCGGGCATCGCCCGCGTGCTCTTCCGGTTCGTTCCCTCGGGCATCTGAGGGTTTCCTGGCGCACCATCGTGCGCGCAACGAGGGCTTTGCCACCGCTCGTCATCGCGGCCCGGCCGCTCAGTGGCGAGCTTGATCCTCGAAGGGATGCCGCAAGACGATCGTCTGCTCGCGGTCGGGCCCGGTCGAGATGATGTCGATGGGCACCTCGGCCAGCGCCTGCAGGCGCTCCAGGTACTTGCGCGCATTCAGCGGCAATGCCGAGTAGTCGGTGATCCCGACGGTCGACTCCCGCCAGCCGGGCAGCTCCTCGTAAACCGGCTCGAGTCCCGCATAGCCTTCGAGGCTGAGCGGCGGCTCCGCCACCACCTGCCCGCCAACCCGGTAGCCGACGGCCACCCGGATCGTATCCAGACCGTCGAGCACGTCGAGCTTGGTGATGCAGAGTCCGGATACGCTCGAATGCACTATCGAGCGCTTGAGCGCCACGGAGTCGAACCAGCCGCAGCGCCGCCTTCTGCCGGTCACCGAGCCGAATTCGTGACCCACGCGCGAGAGATGCTCGCCATAGCCGTCGAAGAGCTCCGTCGGGAAGGGGCCGGCGCCCACCCGCGTCGTATAGGCCTTCACGATGCCAAGCACATAATCGAAGACCCGAGGCCCCAAACCCGTGCCGGTGCCGGCAAACCCCGCCGTCGTGTTGGACGAGGTGACGTAGGGGTACGTGCCGAGGTCGACATCGAGCATCGCTCCCTGCGCCCCTTCGAAGAGCACGTTGGCGCCGGACCGGCGGAGGTCTCGCAGCGCCAGCGTCACATCCGTAACCAGAGGCGCGATCGTCTCGGAGAGAATGAACAGCTCATCGACCGTCTTCTGGAAGTCGACTGCCGGCTGACGGAAATAGTTCTGCAGCACGAAATTATGAAAATCCAGCATCTCGCCCAGCTTCGCCGCGAAGCGGTCGCGCTGGAAGAGATCCGCCACGCGCACGGCGCGCCGCGCCACCTTGTCCTCGTAGGCCGGCCCGATGCCGCGGCCCGTGGTGCCGATGGCGTTGGGGCCGCGAGCCTGCTCGCGCGCTTTGTCCAGAAGAATGTGCGAGGGCAGGATGAGCGGGCAATGCGGCGAGATGCGCAGCCGGTCGAACACAGGGACGCCCTGATCCATGAGCATACGGCTCTCCGCGAGCAGCGCCGGCAGCGACAGCACCACGCCATTGCCGATGAAGCAGCGAACGTCCTGGCGGAGAATCCCGGAGGGAATCAGGGAAAGGATGGTCTTGCGGCCGCCGATGACGAGCGTATGACCGGCGTTGTGGCCGCCCTGGAAGCGCGCCACTGCCGAGGCTCGCTCCGTCAGAAGATCGACGACCTTGCCCTTGCCCTCATCGCCCCACTGGGTGCCGATGACGACTATGAACTTTCCCATATATGTCTATTGGCCCAAAGTCGCCTGCGGCGCTTTGGGCAGCCGGCCGACTTACTCTTTCGTGGTCCAGGGAGCGGTCTCTCTGAGGTCCGCTGCTGCCAGCCGGGACGCCCCAGGAAACGACCGCTCCTTCACTTGCTGTTGCCGTTCAAGCAGTCCGCGATTCTAGGTAGCCATCGCCGGAGGCACAAGGAATATCGGGCTGCGGCGCCTCGAGGATCTGCACCCCGGCGGTGCGCGCCAGGGCCTGGATCTCGGTCTGCGGCAGCTCCACCGCGAGCTCGATCGAGCCGTCCTCGCCGGTGCGCTCCTCGCGCACGGCCTTCGCCGCGTAGAGCCGCGATCGCAACGCTCCGGCGTCCGCCGGCAGACGCACCCGGGCGCGGCGCGCGAATCGGGACAACCGCTCCGCGATGGCGCTCGTCAGCAGATCGAGACCGAGGCGCTTCTCCGCCGAAATCCACACCGCCGACGGCATGCCGGCGTCGTCGCGCTCGATGGCCGCCGGGCGCTCCAGGCGATCGATCTTGTTGTACACGATGATCTGTGGAATCGAGTCCGCGCCGATCTGCGCCAGCACCTCGTTCACCTGCGCGATGTGCTCGTCCCGCCGCGGGTCGCTGGCATCGATGACGTGCAGCAGCAGCGTCGCCTCGCGCGCTTCGGTCAGAGTGGATTGAAATGCCGCAACCAACTCGTGCGGCAGCTCGCGGATGAACCCAACGGTATCGGCGGCAACGACCAGGGTACCGCCAGGCAGCGTGATGCGCCGGACGGTCGGATCGAGGGTGGCGAAGAGCTGATCCGCGACGTAAGCGTCCGCGCCAGTCAGCGCCCGGAAGAGCGTCGATTTACCGGCGTTGGTGTATCCCACCAGGGCGAGCGAAGGCACCGGAATCTCGGCGCGCATCTGCCGTCCGGTCTCGCGTTGCTGCTGGATCTTCTCGAGCCGCCGCGCGAGCACGCGCACGCGCTGCGCAATCAGGCGCCGGTCGGTCTCGAGCTGCGTCTCGCCGGGTCCGCGCATGCCGATACCGCCCTTCTGCCGCTCGAGGTGGCTCCAGCCGCGGACCAGGCGGCTGCCGATGTGACGCAGCTGCGCGAGCTCGACTTCGAGCTTGCCCTCGAAGCTGCGGGCCCGCTGGGCAAAGATGTCGAGGATCAGTCCGTTGCGGTCGAGCACGCGCCGGCCGGTGAGCTTCTCGAGGTTGCGTTCCTGACTCGGCGAGAGCGCATGATCCACGAGAATCACGTCCGCCTCGCCCGCCTCGGCCGCGCGCTTGAGCTCTTCCGCCTTGCCGCTGCCCACGAAAAACCGCGGATCCGGCCGCGCGCGGCGGCCGGTCACGGTGCCGACCGGCTCCGCGCCGGCCGAGCGCGCAAGCTGAGTGAACTCCTCGAGATCTTCCGGATCGACCTGGGCGCCTAGACCAATGCGCACCAGGAGTGCGCGCTCACCGGAGCGCGGGCGCTCGAACACTCGGCTCCTCCGTGCGGCTCACTCCGCGGGCAACTCCGTGGCAGTGGCACCTTCTTCCGCCGTGAGGCGCACATTGCGCGCCGGGACGACGGTGGAGATGGCGTGCTTGTATACCATCTGGCTGACGCTGTTCTTCAACAGCACCACGAACTGGTCGAACGAATCGATCTGACCCTGCAACTTGATGCCGTTGACGAGGTAGATGGATACGGGTACCCGTTCCTTGCGCAAGGCGTTCAGGAAAGGATCTTGGAGCGACTGGCCTTTGGCCATCGGGTTCTCCTTGTTTTTCACGGCTTCTAATTGTTTGAGAGAGAGCGGGAGAGTGGACAGCAAGCAAGCGAGCTTCCCGGGAACCTCCAGCAAGGTATGTGCCTCGCGGGGGGCAGGGACGGCCAGTGCAATCTTAACATGCGCACCTAATCAAAGACCAAGCTGGCTCAACTCGTGATGCACGTCGCGATTCCACGACAGCTCATCGGCTTCCGGGTCGAGCCAGCGCGAGGCCGTCTCGGCTCGCATCCAGGTCATCTGGCGCTTGGCGAGCTGGCGCGTGGCGGCGATGCCCCGCTCCACCGCTTCGGCGAGACTGCACTCACCTTCCAGGTGCGCCCAGAGCTGCCGATACCCGACCGCCCGCATCGAGGAATGGCGCGCCGTGAGGTCGCCCCGGCGATGGAGTGACCTCACCTCATCGAGAAAGCCCGCGGCCATCATCACGTGGAAGCGATCGGCGAGGCGCTGATGCAACACCGGGCGGCTGCGGGGAACCAGCGCCCAGGCTTTGAGCGGCATCCCTGCGAGCGGACTCGTGGTCTCGCGTTGCAGCTCCGAGAGCCGCCGCCCGGTCGTGCGGCAGACCTCCAGAGCCCGTTGAATTCTCTGACTGTCGTTGGGGTTGATGCGGGCAGCGGCCTGCGGATCCAGCCGCGCGAGCTCACCGTGCAGTGCCGGCCAGCCGCAGCGCACGGCACGCTCGTCGATCTCGCGGCGGAGCTGCGCGGACGCCTGTGGCAGCGGCGCCAAACCCTTGAGCAGCGCGCGCAGATAAAGCATGGTGCCGCCGACCAGCAGAGGCACGCGGCCTCGCGCGTGAATGGCTCCGATCGCGGCCATTGCATCGGTCACGAACCGTCCCGCGGAGTAGCTCTCCGCCGGGTCGCAGATGTCGATGAGGTGATGCGGCAGCCGCTCGCGCAGCTCCCGGGCCGGTTTGGCGGCCCCGATGTCCAGACCCCGGTACACCAGCGCGGAATCGACGCTCACGATCTCGACCGGCGCGCCCTGCGCCAGGCGGATCCCCCAGTCACTCTTGCCGGTACCCGTGGGGCCGGTGAGCAGGTAGACCGGAAGCCGCAGCTCGGCAGCTATCCCGGCAGGCGGCGGTGGCGGCACTACCGCCCCCGCAGGAAGAGCTGGTCCAGCTCCCCTAGGGTGAGGCGCGTCCAGGTGGGACGGCCATGATTGCATTGGTTGGCGCGGTCCGTGGCCTCCATCTGCCGTAGCAGCGCGTCCATCTCCGGCAGGGTCAGGCGGCGCCGGGCGTGGATCGAGGTACGGCAGGCGAGCGTGCCGAGGAACCGGTCCGCAGCCGATTCCAAGTGGTGCAGACCCTCCTCGCGCACGAGATCCTCGACCACCGATTTGACGATATCCGTGACGCGCTCGCGGGCAAGAAGGGCCGGGATGCGCCGCAGCGCGAGCGCGGTCGGGCCCACGGAGTCGATCTCGAACCCCGCCCGCTCCCAGGGCTCCGGATCCTCGAGCACGGCATCGAGCTCGTGGGGCTTGACCGTCACGACCAGGGGCTCGAGGAGGAGCTGCGATGCCGCGGGGCCGTCGCCGCGATCCGCCTTGAGCTTCTCGTAGAGCACGCGCTCATGCGCGGCGTGCATGTCGACCAGGATCAGTCCCTCCTGGCTCTGAGCCAGGATGTAGATGCCGTGCAGCTGCGCGAGCGGGACCCCGAGAGGCGGATAGCCGGCCGCGACACTCTCGTGTCCGATGCGCTCCGTGAGACTCGCGCTCGACTCCCCGATTTCCCGTGCCGCGACCAGGGCGGCGGACGCGGGCTCGCTGACCGCCCGCGCCAACAGCCAGGGATCGCGGGAAGGCTCCGCGAGCGGCGCCTGCCATGGCAATGCGCCGGAGCCCCGAGCGCTGCCCGGCCAGCCGCGATCCTCGGCGGCGCCGCGGGCGGCCGCCCCCGCCAGCACCGGCTGCGCGCTCGCGGCCGGTGTGGCGCCTGCATCCGGGCGGGTGCCCGCCAGCGCGCGCTCGATCGCGCGGAAGATGAACTCGTGGATCTGATGGCCGTCGCGAAAGCGCACTTCGAGCTTGGCCGGATGCGCGTTGACATCGACCAGCTGCGGGTCGAGCGACAGGTGGAGCACGTAGGCGGCGTGCCTGCCGTGGTAGAGCACGTCGCGGTAGCCGAGCCTCACGGCGCTCGCGAGCAGCTTGTCGCGCACGCACCTGCCGTTGACGAACCAGAACTGTTGGTCGGGCTGCGCACGCGAGGCGGTCGGCAGACCGATCCAACCCGTCAGCTGCACGGGGCCGGAGGCGTGATCGACGGGGATCAGGCTCCCGATGAGCTCACTGCCCAACACCTGCGCCAGACGCTCCTCCCCCGCAGGCTCCCGAGCCGGGAGCGGCGCATCGAGCAGCACGCGCTCGCCGCTGCGGAACCGGAAGGAGACGTCGGGGCGGGACAGTGCGAGCCGCTCGATGAGGCGCGCTATGTGGCTCGTCTCGGTTGCGGCGCTGCGCACGAACTTGCGCCGCGCGGGGATGTTGAAGAAGAGGTCCCGTACCTCCACCGTGGTGCCGCCCGGATGCGCCGCGGGCCGCACGCCGGTCACGGTCCCGGCATCGACGCCGATCTCGGCACCGCGCTCCACGCCTGTTGGATGGGAGATGACCCGCAGCCGCGATACCGATCCGATCGAGGGTAGCGCCTCCCCGCGAAAGCCGAGCGTGGTGATGGCACCGAGGTCGTCCAGGGAGGCGATCTTGCTCGTCGCGTGGCGGCAGATCGCGACGGGCAGATCTTCTGCGGAAATGCCGCAGCCGTCGTCGCGCACGCGCATGAGGCCCACCCCGCCGCGCTCGATGTCGACTTCGATGCGATGCGCGCCAGCGTCCAGGCTGTTCTCGACCAGCTCTTTGATCACCGAGGCGGGGCGCTCGATCACCTCGCCGGCGGCGATCTGGTCGATGAGCTCGTTCGGAAGGATGCGGATGGTGGGCACCCGCACGAGTTTATAGCTCCGCAGCGGCTTCGGAGCTAGCGATTGCGGGCGACCAGGCGATCGCTCTGCCGCTCGCGCTCTTCGGCGAAGAGCGTGCCGGCGGGCGGGTGCTCGTGGAAGTAGACGCGAATGCCCTTGAAGATGGCGTCGGCGACTCTCCGCTGATAGGCCGGATTGCGCAGCTTGAGGTCCTCGCGCGGGTCGGAGATGTAGTCCGTCTCGATGAGCATCGAGGGAATGTCCGGAGACTTCAGCACCACGAAGGCGGCCTGCTGCACTTGGGGTTTGCGCACCGGGACGGAGCGGTCGAGCGAGGCGAGCACCTGCCGGGCGGCCGTCATGCTCTCGCTGATCGTGGCGGACTGGGAGAGATTGAGGAGGACCGAGGCCAGGGTGCTCGATTTATCGCTCAGCTTGATGCCGCCCTTGAGATCGGCGGCGTTCTCGCGCGCGGCGAGCAGGCGCGCCGCCTCGTTCGAAGCGCCGCGCAGGGAGAGGATGTACACCGACGCGCCCGCGATGTAGTGCTGGCTGACATCATCGGCATGAATGGAGACGAAGAGGTCGGCGTGGGCGCGGCGGGCGATCACTCTGCGCTCGCGCAGGGGGATGAAGATGTCCCTGTCGCGTGTCATCACGGCCCGCATACCGCGCTGCTCATCGATCCGATGGGCCAGCAGGCGGCCGATGGCCAGCGTCACGTTCTTCTCTTCCAGGCCGTCTGGGCCGATCGCGCCGGGGTCCACGCCTCCATGGCCGGGATCGACCGCCACGATGATGTCACGGCCGGTATTCGCCGGCGCGTGGCGCACACGAATCGGTGTTGGAATAGCCGAGGGCGCCGCAGCCGCCTCGAGCGTCGGCTGCACGCCGCCGAGCGTCAGAACGAGTTGGTGGCCCCGCGCCGGCGAAAAGGCCCAACCGACGTGAACTGCGGCTGGCGCGCGCAGCACGAACACGAGGCGCAGGGCGCCGTTGGGACGGCGAGCCATGTGGACGCCAGCGACGAGTCCTCGCCCGGCTGGAAGTCTGAGGCCGCGCAAGGCCTGGGTCTGCGGCAGATCGATGACCGCGCGGAAGGGGTGATCGAGGGTGAAGTAATGCTCCCCGGTGAAGCGCGAGAGATCGAGCGTCACGCGCGCCGCCACCGGCGAAGCGGCGAAGCTGAGCGCGCGCAGGCGGGCGTCCGCCGCCAGGGCCGCGGCCGGCAGCGCTGCCGGGCCGATGCCGAGCAGGACGAGCACCCCTATCCGAAAGACCTTTCTAATCATGTACTTTGCAGCGCAACTTGACTCATAATCTACGAGCCGCGCCGCAAAGTTTCAACTACTTCGGATACGCTCGAGCCAATGGGCCCCCGCGGGCGTTTCCGCGGAAACCTCCGCCACATGCGCCCCAGGGCCCGCCGCCAGGCGAATGGTCAGATCCGGCGGCGGCAGCAGCCCCACTGCCCGCTCCGGCCACTCGATGAGCCAGAGACAGCCGCGGCGAGCCCAGTCCCGCAGTCCCAGGTGCTCGAGCTCCCCCGGATCCCGCAATCGATAGAGATCCACATGCAGCAGCGTGAGCGTGCCCGATGTATGCACGTTCACGAGCGCGTACGTCGGGCTGCGCACCGGCGCCGCAATGCCGCAGGCACGCGCAAATCCCCTGGCCAGGGTGGTCTTGCCCGCGCCGAGGTCGCCAGTCAGATAGACGATGGCCGGCTGCTCGAGCGCGGCCGGCCGTGCGGCGGCGATACTCGCGCCCAGCGCCTCTGTCTCTTCCGGTGTCTTCAGAGATTGACGCAGTTGCGCAGCTCCCGGGCGACATCGCTGGCGAGCAGCCCCCGCTGTCCCGTGCGGGCCGCTGCATCTCCCGCCATGGCATGCACCAGGACGCCCACCCTGGCCGCGAGCCAGGGGTCGCGGCACTGCCCGAGGATTCCCGCGATCGTCCCGGTCAGCACATCGCCCATACCCGCCGTGGCCATGCCGGGATTGCCGCGCTCGCAGAGCGCCGGAGTACGCCCCGGCGCGCCGACGAGAGTCCCGGCCCCCTTGAGGACGACCGTCCCGCGATAACGCGCGACGAGATGCTCGAGAGCGGCAAGCCGGTCCCGTTGGATCTCACGGGTATCCACCCCCAGCAGGCGCGCGGCCTCGCCTGGATGAGGCGTGAGGATCCAATCCTCGCGCGCGGGCGTGCGCGATTCCGCCACGATGTTGAGCGCGTCCGCATCGACCACGAGCGGTTTGCCGGAGCGCAGGACTGTCTCGAGCGCTCTGCGCGCCCACGGCGAGCGGCCGAGTCCAGGACCGATTGCGATCACATCGGCCCGCTCGCCCGCCTCGGCCAGCGCCTCCGTTTCCTCGAGCGGCAGGCAGATGAGCTCCGGCCGGCCCGCGGAGATCGCCGCCACGTTTTCCGGCGCCACGGCCACCGTGACCAGACCGGCGCCGACGCGCAGACAGGCCTCCCCGGCCAGCCGTACGGCCCCCGGCATGCCCGCCCCCCCTCCCACGATCAGCACGCGGCCGAAATCGCCCTTGTGGGACGAGCGCGCGCGGCGCGGCAGCGCCTGTTGGATGGCTGACTCCAGGATGCGCTCGAGGCGCGCCGGGGGCCCGCCCGCCGCCTCCGGCGTGATCTCCAGGTCGTCGAAGAACACCGTGCCGGTGAATTCAGGCCCATCGCCGATGAACAGACCCGTCTTCAATCCGACGAACGTGACGGTGCAATCCGCGCGCACGGTCTCCCCGAGCGGCACACCAGTGTCGCTGTCGAGGCCGGATGGAACATCGACCGCAAGCACGGGACGTCCCGAGCTGTTGATGTCGCGGATGACGCGCGCCGCCTCCTCGCGCGCGGGCCCGCGCAGCCCCGTGCCCAACAGGGCATCGACGATCACTTCGCCCTGCGCCAGCCGTTCCGGCGCATAGGGTTGGACCTGAATGCCGCTCGCGCGCAGGTCCTCGAATGCCTGACGCGCATCGCCCTGGAGCACATCGGGTGAGGCCGCAGCGAGCGCAGTCACCGTGAGGCCCGCTGCGTGCGCGAAGCGGGCGAGCACGTAGCCGTCACCGCCATTGTTGCCGGCGCCGCAGACGATGACGATGCGGTGGGAGACCGGAAAGCGAGTGCGCAGATATCTCAACGCGGCCTCGCCTGCCCGCTTCATCAGGGTGTAGCCGGGAACGCCGAGCGTCTCGATGGCGTAGGCATCGAGCGCGCGCACTTCAGCGGTCGAGTAGAGGCAGACTGGCAGCGCCATGGGCCGATTATACTGATATGAAGCGCTGGATCCGGGCTCCTGCCCGGCCCAGCGCGCGTTGAGCCAAAAAGCGCGGTCTTTGCCTCAACGCCCGCCACCTGCGGCGGCGGGGCACATCCTGTGCCCGCGCTGCCAGCTGCGTGCGTGCGCAGTGCTCGGCAACCGGCCGGAGTGAGGACTATGACCCAACCACGGCATGTGGACCCGGCAGCGGCCAAGCGCCAGCTCGCGGCTCGGGCTCGGGAGCTGGGCTTCGAACGCATCGGCGTGGCGCCCATCGACATCCCGGAGGACGAGCGGCACCTGCTGCGCTGGCTCGATGACGGCTTTCATGGCGAGATGCACTACATGCGCCGCCATGGCCTCATGCGCAGCCGGCCGCGGGATCTCATGCCGGGGACTCTCCGTGTGATCAGTGCCCGGATGGACTACTGGCCGGGAGAGGCCCGAGCGCCCGAAGCGGTGCTGGAGGATGCCGAGACCGGCTACATCTCGCGCTACGCGCTCGGGCGCGACTATCACAAGGTGTTGCGCGGAGCGCTGGCGCGGCTCGCCACGGACCTCGCGCGGGAGATCGGGCCATTCGGCTACCGTGTCTGCGTCGACAGCGCTCCGGTGCTGGAGAAGGCGCTCGCCCGCGACGCGGGGCTGGGTTGGATC
Organism: Pseudomonadota bacterium; assembly: GCA_019352035.1. Lineage (GTDB taxonomy): Bacteria > Pseudomonadota > Gammaproteobacteria > Steroidobacterales > Steroidobacteraceae > 13-2-20CM-66-19. The sequence continues at coordinate 27,280 of JABBNZ010000015.1, forward strand.
GGTAAGCACACCAACCTGATCGCGCGGGATGCGGGATCGTGGTTCTTCCTGGGGGAGATCCTGACAGACCTGCCGCTGCCGCAGGACGAGCCGGCGAGCGCGCATTGCGGCACCTGCACCGCCTGCATCGCGGCCTGTCCGACGGCGGCGATCGTGGCGCCGTACCGGCTGGATGCGCGCCGCTGCATCGCCTATCTCACAATCGAGCATCACAGCGCCATTCCGGTGGAGCTGCGGCCGGCGATCGGCAACCGGATCTACGGCTGCGATGATTGTCAGCTCGTCTGTCCGTGGAACAAGTTCTCGCACGCGGCTTCGCATCCGGATTTCAAGGTGCGCCATGGGCTGGATGCGGCGCGGCTGACGGAGCTCTTCGGATGGACCGAGGCGCAGTTCGAGGAGCGGATGCGCGGGTCGGCGATTTATCGCATCGGCTATGAGAAATGGCTGCGCAACCTCGCGGTGGCGCTGGGGAATGCGCCGGCTTCGGAGGCGGTGATCGCCGCGCTCGAGGGACGCCGGGAGGGAGCATCGGAGCTGGTGCGGGAGCACATCGATTGGGCACTATCCGAGCACCGCCGTCGCGCCGCCAACCTCCTAAGCTACAGCGCGAGCTGAAGGTTATCGATCAGGCGGGCGCGGCCGAGGCGCGCGGCGGTGAGAACCACGAAGTGGCGGGTGTCGGCGTCGGGAGGGCCGAGGTCGTCGGCGCGGCGGACGGCAAAGTAGTCGGGGCGCAAGCCGGAGCGCTCCAGCGAGTCCGTGCCGACGCGCTCGATGGCGGCGAAATCCTTGTCCGCGGCGCGCAAACGCTCCACTGCCGCCGATAGAGTCTGATGGATGAGGGGCGCTTTGCGGCGCTCATCGTCGGTGAGGTACTGATTGCGCGAGCTCATGGCGAGGCCATCGGCCTCGCGCACGGTGGGGGCGCCGATGAGGGTGACCGGCATGCACAGGTCGGTCACCATCCGCCGGATGATGGTCAGCTGTTGGAAGTCTTTTTCCCCGAATACGGCGACATCGGGCTCGACTATGTGGAAAAGCTTCGCCACGACGGTCGTGACGCCCTCGAAGTGCCCAGGGCGGAACTCGCCGCAAAGGGTGTCAGAGAGGCCGGGTACCGCGACCCGCGTCGCCCGCTCCGACCCATTGGGATAGATCTCGGCAACCTCGGGCATGAACATCAGGTTGCAGCCGGCTTCGGCCAGCATGCGCGCATCCTGGGCCGGCGTGCGCGGATAGTGCGCGAAATCCTCGTTCGGCCCGAACTGCATGGGATTGACGAAGATGCTCGCCACGAAGCGCTCGCCATGGCTGCGCGCGGCCTCGATGAGACTCACGTGGCCGGTGTGGAGATTTCCCATGGTGGGAACGAAGGCGATGCGCCGCCCCTCGGCGCGCCAGCGGCGCACGCGCTCGCGCACCGCCGAAATGGTGGTGGCCGTCTCCATCCCCGTCAGAAGCAGTGCTCCGGGGCCGGATAGGCGCCCGAGCGGACGGCCTCCACGTAGCGCTTCAACGCCTCGCGGTTGCTGCCGGCGCCTTTCATGAAGTCCTGTACGAAGCGCGGCTTGCGGCCGGTGGTGATGTCCAGCATGTCGTAGACGACCAGGATCTGTCCGTCCGTGTGAGGTCCGGCGCCGATGCCGATGACCGGCACGTGCAACTCCTCCGTGATCGCCTTCCCGAGGTCCGCGGGGATGCATTCGAGAAGCACGATGTCGGCCCCCGCGGACTCGAGCCGCTTGGCGTTCTCGATCATCTGCGCGGCGGCGTCGCGCTCGCGGCCCTGCACGCGAAAGCCGCCGGTCTTGTGCACGGACTGGGGTCTCAAGCCGAGGTGCGCGCAGACGGCGATGTCGTGACCGGCGAGGAATTCGACGATCTCCGCCTGGGTGCCGCCGCTCTCGAGCTTCACCATCTTGGCGCCGCCTTCCTGCATGAGGCGCACGGCATTCTCGAGCGCCCGGTCCTTCGACGGATAGCTCATGAACGGCAGGTCGGCCATGAGGAACGGCCGATGCAGGCCGCGCGCCACCGCGCGGGTGTGGTAGACGATGTCATCCATCGTCACCGGCACGGTCGTATCGTGGCCCTGAATGACCATGCCCAGCGAGTCGCCGACCAGCACGACATCGACATCCGCCTCGTCCAGCAGCACCGCGAAGCTCGCGTCGTAGCAGGTGAGGCTCGCAATTTTTTTTCCGTCCGCCTTCATGCGCGCGAGCGTGCTCAACGTCACCGGCTGGCGGTCGGAATCGCGAAGCTGCAGGTGTGTGTACATGAGGGCAGTCTAGCCTTTGCCGAGAGGGCTGCGCATCGGGTTGTAATAGAGGCGCCCGCGCTTCATGCGCCGGATCGCGGTCAGCAGCTCCTCATAATCCGCGGCGTTGTTGACCGGATCGATGGAGGCGGCGTTGACGATGAGAAGCGCAGCGGTCTCGAACTCATGGAAGAAGCGCGCATAAGCCTCATTGAGCCGCACCAGGTAATCGCGGTCGATGTACTGCTCGTAGCCGATGCCGCGCCTCGCGATGCGCTCGAGGAGCACATCCACGGGGGCCTGCAGATACACAACGAGATCGGGCTTCGGCGCCTGCACGTCGAGCCTGGCGTAGATCTGCTCGTAGAGGGCGAACTCCGCATCGTCCAGCGTCAGCCGCGCGAACAGGCGATCCTTGTCCAAGAGGTAATCCGCCACCCGAACCGGGGCGAAGAGGTCCTGCTGGTTCAGGGCGCCGAGCTGCTGGCAGCGCTGGAACAGGAAATAAAGCTGCGCCGGCAGCGCACCCGCGCGCGGATGCTTGTAGAAGCGCTCGAGAAACGGGTTCTGCGCCGCATCCTCCAGCACGGGCTGTGCCGACAGGCTCTCGGCCAGACGCCGGGCAAGGCTGGTCTTGCCGACACCGATCGACCCTTCCACCACGATGAACTGGTGCTCCGCCCCGGTCATTGATCACGCCGTCTTCTAGTCGGATTCAGGGCTCGCCCAGGCGTTCGAGGCCCTCGGGCGTGACACGCCCTCTGAGCTCGGCCACCCGGCCGAGCCCGGGCACATCGAGCTCCGGGGCGAGGTCGGCAAGAGGATACAGAACGAAGTTCCGCTCCACTATCCCACTATGGGGGAGCGTCAAGCCCGGCTCCTCGCGCCGCTCCCGGCCGTAGACCAGGAGGTCGAGGTCGATGACCCGCGGTCCCCAGCGCTCGCGCTCCGCAGGTCGGCCGAGCGCCCTTTCCAGGGCCTGCAGCTCACCGAGGAGCGTGCGGGCATCGAGCTGGGTGAGGATCCCGGCCACCGCATTGGTGAAGTCCGGTTGCGGCACCGGACCAAAAGGCTTGGATCGGTAGAGCGGCGAAACGCGCACGAGCCGCGTGCAAGCCAGGGCTTGCAGGCCGGCGCAGGCTCGCCGCACCTGGGCATTCGGCTCCTGGAGATTGCTGCCGAGGCCGATGTATGCGGGCTGCCAGATCGCCAGTGGCGGCCTCCTCACGAAGCCCGGGGACCGCGTCGACCCCTGCGGCGCCGGCGGCCCGTCCTCGAACGCTCCGGCCGCGGCCCGGTCCTCTGGGAGAGCGCATCCGCCATGTTCCCCTGCTCCTCGTGCGGTACCTCCTGCACCTGGGTCCACCAGCGCGCCATTTCCGGCGAGGCGAGCCCCAGCTCCGCCCGCAGCAACAGCAGGTCGTAGGCTGCACGGAACCGCGGATGCGTGAGAAGGCGCAGCGCGCGCCGTCCGCTCGGGTGCTCGAGGCGCGGCTGCAGCGCGAACATCTCGCTCAGCCCGAGCGAGAAGCGCCGAGGAATGGCGAGATGCGCCTGCGCATTACGCACCGCACGGTCGCAGGCCTCCACGATGGCCGAGAGCTCGTGCCACTTCTCGGGCGGCATCGACTCGATGATCTCGGCGATGGGACCGTAGAGGAGGAGCGCCAGGAGAAAAGTGGGTGTCAACGGCCGGCCGGCGGCGGCGCGAGCATCCGTGTTGGCCAGGCCCTTCAGCAGCAACTGCTCGACCAGCCCGCCCGAGTGCGAGGCGAGATACGCATCCACGCTCGGCAGGAGTTGCGCCAGAAGCCCCCGGCGGCGCAGGACTTCCAGGCTCTTGGCCCCGTGACCCGTGAGAAACAGCTTCAGCATCTCATCGAAGAGCCGCGCCGGCGGCACCCCGGCCAGAAGCTCCCGAAGCGTCCCGACGGGCTCGGCGGTCTGCCGGTCGATCTCGAAGCCGAGCTTCGCCTCGAAGCGGGCTGCGCGCAGCATGCGCACCGGATCCTCGCGAAACCGCGTCTCCGGCTCGCCGATGAGGCGCAGGCGCCTGGCGGCGATGTCCTCCATGCCGCCGACGTAGTCCCAAATGGAGAAGTCGGCGATATTGTAGTAGAGGGAATTGGCCGTGAAATCCCGGCGCCAGACATCCTCGTCGATCGTGCCGTAGACGTTGTCCCGCAGGATGCGGCCGGTCTCATCGAACCTGCGCTCCGAATCCGCATGAAGAGGCGGCCGCGCTTCCCGGGCGAACGCCTGGACGGGAGCGGCCTCGGCCGGTGCCGCCCTCAGCTCCGGCTCATCGAGCTGCGACTCATCGAGGTCCGGCTCATCGAGCTCCGGCGCTTCGCCGTCTTCCGGGTCGGCATCCGCGAGCGGCTCCTCGCCCTGCGAGGGCGCGCTCGCCGCGCGGAAGGTCGCGACCTCGATGATCTCCTGGCCGAAAAAGACGTGCGCCAGGCGGAAGCGCCGGCCCACCAGCCGGCAGTTGCGGAAGAGCCGCTTGACCTGCTCCGGCAGCGCGTCCGTCGCCACGTCGAAATCCTTCGGCTCCATGCCGAGCAGGAGATCCCGCACGCAGCCGCCGACCAGGAATCCCTGGAATCCGGCGTCCTTCAGGCGGTAAAGCACGCGTAAGGCGTTGGGCAAGATATGCGACCGCGAGATCGTGTGTTCGGCCCGCGGGATCACCCGGGGCTTGGCCGCGGGTGCGACGATGCGCTCTTGGGGGGCGTTCAATTCCTGGCTTTCAGCTTGAGCATTGGACACAGCCTTCTATTATACCGAGGCGGGCGCCGGTTTCCTTTTTGCTCAAAGCATTGCACGACTGGCCGATTCGCGCCCCCCGGCCCAGTCATCCAGCAGGCGCAAAGGAATGCGTGGGGGATGAAAGAATGGCAGGTCCGGCAAAGCTCAGGCGCGACGCGGGAGTCATCGGGCTCCTCTACGCCAGTCTCGGCAGCATCATCGGCTCCGGATGGCTCTTCGGCGCGCTTCATGCCGCGGTGCAGGCCGGACCCTGGAGCGTCATCTCCTGGGTCATCGGCGCGGCAGCCATCCTCTTGCTCGCATTCGTGTTCGCCGAGCTGTCGACCATGTTTCCGAACTCCGGAGCCTTGGTGCACATGACCCACGTCAGCCACGGCGACCTCGTCGGCAAGATCTGGAGCTGGATCCTGTTTCTCGCCTTCGTGTCCGTGCCTCCGGTGGAGGTGAGCGCCGTCCTCACCTACTCCAACAATTACATCCCCGGCCTGATCGAGCCGCACACGGGCCTCATGACGGGCACGGGCATGGCCTGGGCGGCCCTGCTGCTCGCCGGCGTGGTGGCGCTCAATTTTCTGTCGGTGCGCTGGGTGCTGGCCATCAACAGCGCGGCGACCTGGTGGAAGCTCGTCATTCCCATCGCGACCATCGCCATCCTGATGGCGTATTCGTTTCATCCGTCCAACATGGTGCTGCACGCTTCCAGCACGCCGAAAAGCGGCATCTTCACGGCGGTGGCCACCGCCGGCATCGTGTTCAGCTTTCTGGGATTCCAGCAGGCCATCGCGCTCGCAGGCGAGACGCGCAACCCCAGCCGCTACGTGCCCATCGCGCTGATCAGCTCGGTACTGATCGGCATGGTGATCTACGTCGGTCTGCAGATCGCGTTCATCACGGCACTCAACCCCCACGACATCAGCAATGGGTGGGAGCACCTGCGCTTCACGGGGATGTTCGGCCCCCTGGCGGCGATCGCGGTCGGCGTCGGCGCGCTCTGGTGGGCCGTCGTGCTCTACGTGGATGCCATCATCTCGCCCCTCGGGACCGCATTCATCTATATCACCGGCAGCCCGCGCATCATCATGGCCGCCGGCGAGATGGGCAATGCGCCCGGACAGATGGTCCGACTCAACCGGCACGGCGTACCCTGGGCGGGACTCATCGTCACCTACGTCGTTGGCGTGGTGTTTTTCTTCCCCTTCCCCTCCTGGCAGAAGCTGGTCTCCGCCGTTTCGCTGATCACCGTGCTTTCCTACAGCATCGGGCCGGTGATATTGCTGCACCTGCGCAAGGCCATGCCGGATGCCGTACGCCCATTCCGGCTGCGCGCCGCGGGCATCATCGCGCCCATCGCCTTCGTCGCATCGAACTGGATCATCTACTGGACGGGCTATGGGGTGGCCCGGTGGATGTTCAGCGCAGTGGCCGTCTACGTCGTCGCGTATCTCGCGTGGTATCTGCTGCGCCGCCGGCCCCTGCGGGAGCTCGGCTGGCGCCAGGCCTGGTGGATCATTCCCTACCTCGGGGGCATGTGGGCGGTGAGCTATCTGGGGCCCTCGGGCGTGATGGGCGGCACGGGCAGGATCGGGTTCTTCACCGGCATGTGGATCATTGCGGGATTCAGCCTGGTCATTCTGTGGCTCGCGCTCGCCGCGGGGCAGGACGCGCAGGCCGTGCGGCAGTGCGCCGATCACGTGAAGACGCTGGGATCGAGCGGCCTCGAATCCCGCCGGGAGACGAGGGAGCTGGAGCCCGCTCCATGAGCCGGCCCGTATGTCCTTGAAAACAAAGAATTCTGGACAGCAGCTAATTCCTCCCTATAATACCGCGCTCCTGAAGCCGGCCCTCAGCCACACCGCTCCCTTCGTCTAGAGGCCCAGGACATAGCCCTCTCAAGGCTGTAACACGGGTTCGAATCCCGTAGGGAGCGCCAATCCATTGACCGCGCTGCTACCGCGAGCTCGCCTATTCCAGACAGGCTCACTCGCGGCGCCCGTTTCGCGCTTCCTCGGTGGAGGAAGATTTGCCGCGGTATGGCGCCGTCGGTCAGCGAGAGCTTGAGGCGGGTGGACCCGCTGGTACGTCAGACTCCGAGGAACAGCAGGTCGAGTGCAGCGACGATCTCGTTTCGGTAGGCCGACAGGCTGTCCCTGACAGTGCGGAGCTCGGCTGCGGGTACCGCCATCAGGCGCGGCACGATCAGCACGCAATCGACCCCCGCTACTGTAACGATCGGCATCAGTCTGCCGACGACGCCGGGAATGTGGGCGCTCGGCACGAGAGGAGCGACGATCCGATCAGACCCGGTATCCGCCAGATCGGATTGCAGGATCGCGACGAAGGGAAACGCCTTGCGTGCACGGGGGACCGGGTTATCGACGACGTCGTACTGAGCCGTGCTCACAGGGCGTCGTCGGTCCCTGACTGGTAATGCTGCCGGGCCATTTCAGCGAACGAGCCATGCTCGGCCTCATAAGCATCGAGCGCCTTGAGATCCTTGCCAACCTCCTCCCTGAGCCGCTCCGCATTGCGGCGCGCCACCTCCTGGGCAAGCGCTTCTTCCGCAACCTGCGAGGCGTTGACTCCGAAACGCCTGGCCTGGGCGTAAAGATCGGAATTGATGGTAAGGCTGACGGTCTGCTTGGCTGCTTTGACGTCGTAAGGTGCTGCTCTCATGGAGATTAAATGTGCCAAGAACACATATAATATACCCGTGCCCAGAAACCGGGTCTAGTACGCGCCCGTCCCCCTCGAGGCTGCATCACGGGTTCGAATCCTCGTGGGGCGCCAAAAGGCTCGCCTGGATCAGCTGCTTGTAATCACCTCGGCCGCCCTTGCCATCGCTCGTGCCCGGCTGGCCCCCCCGCCCGCCGGTGGGGCCGCTCCTCCAATACTCGCGGGCTGGATCGCTCCAACATTTCCCGGAGCGCGATGACGTCTCGCTGATCCTGGGGCCGGCGCGAGCCTCTTTCGGGTGCAGAATGTCTTTGCGGCTGACCGCGTGCATGCCGGCGCCGAGATCCCGGAGCGCGGCGGCGATATGGCCAGCTTCATCGGGCTGGGGCCTCGAGTTCCGACAGACCATCGAACCGCATTTTGCATGAAGCTTCGCTTGATTCAACAATCGCCCCAGGGGGTTCCATGATTCGTGCATCCGTCGTTGCGCTCGCTCTGACTCTGGCGCCGCTCGCGCTGGGCGCGGCCGCGCCGACGCCCGCTGGAGCGTACGTCGGACCAGGTTACAACATCGAGATGAGCCGCATGATTCCCATGCGGGACGGCGTGAAGCTGGAGGCCTGGATCTTCAAGCCTGCCCACCTGCGAAGCAGGGCGCCTGCGATCCTGGAGTTGACGCAGTACGCCATCGACGGCGGCCGCAATCAGGACTTCAAGGCGTTCGTGAAGCGCGGCTACGTGTTCGTACAGGTGGAGGTGCGCGGCCGCGGCCGCTCGGGCGGCGTCAAGAGCGATGACTTGGGTCTTCAGGTTGGCCGGGACGGCTACGACGCCGTGGAATGGATCGCCCATCAGGCGTGGAGCGATGGGCACGTGTTCATGTACGGCGGCTCCTTCGTCGGAATGACCCAGTGGCATACCGCGGCGCAGCTGCCGCCGAATCTGTCGGGCATTGCGCCCTATGTACCGATCTATCCGGGCTGGGACGTGCCCAACACCAACGGCATACCGCAGGCATGGTCGGCCGTGATCATGGGGTACGTGTCGGGCCGCATGCTCAACGACGATTTCATCCGCAGCGACTACTGGCGCGAGAAGATGCTCGAGCATTACTCCCGGCAGGAGCCGTTCAGCACGCTCGACAACGACATCGGCATCGCCCAGGACGACTGGTGGATGAAGGACAGCCGCGGCCGGAAGCTGTCATTCATGAAGATGTGGCTCGATCACGTCGGCGACAGGACCTTCAATCTCGCGGCCCAGCCGACGCGTGCGCAGATCGCGAAGATGAATTTTCCGGTGCTCACGGCGACCGGCTTCTTCGATGACGATCAGCCGGGCGCGCTGCATTACTACCGGCGTTTCCTCGCGTATGCCTCGCCGGAGGAAGCCGCCCGCATCCTGCTCGTGGTCGGCCCCTGGGGCCACCTCGGCACGCAGCATCCCGAGAAAGTGATCGAGGGCCTCGCCATCCCCGACTCCGCCGTGCTCGACATGAATGAGCTGCACGCCGAGTGGTACGACTGGGTGCTCGGCCGTGGACCGCGGCCGGCGCTGCTGCGCGATCGCGTGACCTACTACATGATGGGCGCGAACCAATGGCGCTACGCGCACTCGCTGGCCAGCGCCTCTTCCGGCCGCAGCCTCACGCTCTATCTGGAGGATGCGGCCGGCACCCCGAAGGATATCTTCCATTCCGGCTCGCTGCGGCCCTCAAAGCCCGGCGCCGAGCCGCCGGCCATGATCGTCGATGATCCGCGCACGCTCCCGGAGCTGGCGGTCGCCCGATACGCGGCCGATGAGAACCTGCACAGCCAGTTCCGCGCCTACGAGAAGGGCGCGCTGGTCTTTCATTCCGCCCCGCTGCCGCAGGCGGTCGAGGTGGCCGGGCAGATGCGCCTGAATCTCATCGTGCAGTCCGATGCGCCGGATTTCGACCTCTGGGCGCAGGTGCAGATGGTGCGGCCCGACGGCACGGCCGTCACGCTCGGCGAAGATATCCGCCGCGCGCGCTTCCGCAACGGCTTCTTCAAGCAGGAGCTGCTGAAGCCGGATCAGGTGGTCACGGTCCCGTTTCGCTTCAAATGGCTGGCCTGGCGCATTCCGGCGGGTACACGCATCCGGCTGGTGGTCATGCCGCTCAACTCACCCTACTATCAGAAGAACTACAACACAGGCGGCCGGATCGGCTACGAGAACCCGAAAAACGCGCGCGTGGCGCACATCAAGCTCTTCCACGACGGGCGCCGTGCCAGCGCTCTTCTGATGCCGCTCGCTGCCGCGAGCTCGCAGCCGCCCACCGCTCAGGTGGGCTGGAAGTAGTAGCTCGCCTTCAGATAGAAGGTGCGCTGCTGCGGCAGCAGCTGCCCATCGGCGCTCGCCTGGTACCCTTCCGTGCTGCCGGCATAGAAGACCGTCCAGGGATTGACCTGATAGCCGACCAGCCACTGCGTGGCGAGAGTGCCGCTGTGGCCGGCAGTTCCGGGTGGAAACAACGCCGTGTCGTTGGTCACGCTCTGTCCCTGCCCGATGGCGTTGATGAAGAAGTGCGAGGTGAAGTACCAGCCCACGCGCAGATCGTAGACATTGGCGGTAAAGAGCGGCGTGCCGGCGAGAGCGAGCCGCTCGTAATCGTCGACCAGATCGATCTTCAGATGCCGCCCGGGGGAGAGATCGAGCGTGGTATCGACTGAGATGAGTCCGCCTTTGCGTACGCCGACGTAATCCACGCCGTCGCCCCCGGTCACGGTCACCTCCGCATACAGCCAGCCGGTCGGCTGCGTGGTGACATCCGCCTCGTACTGGTTGAGCCTGAAGCGCTTGCCGCGGTAATACTGCTCATCGTGGGTCGCGTAGAGGATGACGTGTGTCTGATAATCGGAATGGACGAAGGTGTAGAACTTGATCCTGCGGTCCAGGGTCGGGCCGCCGCCGGTTGACACGGCATCGTTGGACGCGAAGCCGAAGCCCCCGTTCTGCCACCAGTCCTCATCCGGCGCGTAGAAGTCGTACTCACCCGAGAGAGCACCCTGGTCATAGCCGACCTGCGGCATATAACCCAGGTCGGCGCGGAAACCACTGGCGACGTGCAGAAGATTGAGATCCAGGTTGTAGTTGTGCCGGGTCCGGGCGTAGTCCAGGCTCCAGAGCGCTCCCGCCACGCTGCCTGGAGCGATCCCGAAAGCGCTTGCCACCGCGGCTGGATAGGTGGTCGTCGAGGAACCGACGACAGCGGTCAGGGCATCACTCGAATCGATCTGCCAGTCGCCGTCGGCGGCATAGAGGCCGTTCCGATAGCCGCTGCCCTCGCGCTCGGACGCGTACACGCCGTAGGCCGAGGCGCCAACATCGCGCCGATAGCGCAGCAGGCCATCCCGGGTGCTGAAATCGAATGAGCGCGTCGTCGAGCCCTGAGGACCGGGAAGAAGGATGTTCGTGACAGTGTCCTCGGTGGCCAGAGCGCCGATTTCGTTGGCGCCCACCTGACCGACGAGCTTGGTCGCATAGCGCGGGTCGGAGATCGCCAGCGTGTCCACCAGCGTCCCCGAAGGGGTGAACGAGTCCGAGCTCAAACGCACGTTCGGCGTATTGAAAACCTGAGTGCCCTGCTCGAAGAACGGACGATTCTCCTGGTAGAAGAGGGCGAACTGCTGGTTCGCGCTCAACTGCAGCACATCGGGCGCGACCTCGGAGAAGTTCGGATCGACCGTCGCCGACCATTCGAGGTCCGGGCGCACGACCCAGCGCGCATCGAGGCTCGCCTTCAGGGCCGGCGGCCCCTGCTTCAGCCCTCCGGAGGGCTTTCTCGAGTCGGTACGGATCACCGTCACGGCGGGAATCAACTGCAGATCCGCGGGACTCGTTTTGATGGGGGTCGCCGTGCGCACCGGCAGCATGCTGCAAAGAGTGCAGCTGCTGTTGTAATCGACGGGGCGGCTCAACATCTGATGACGGAGATTGCGCGGCCAGTTGCGGAAGAACATCAGAGCCCAGTGCTGCGGCGCCGGGCTGTGGGGAAACTTGATGGCGGAGAACGGAATTCTCATGACGACCCGATAGCCCGTGGGGGTGCGGGAGGCGCTGCAGGTCCATACGGCATCCCACGATGAGTACTCGTTATTCTGCTGACGGAATGCGTCCCACTCCGTGCCCCCGGCCGTGCAGAAGAGCTCGTACGCCCACTGAAAGTCATCGAACGGGCTCAGGAAGACGCCCACGTAGTCATCCGCGTAGTCGGCGATGTCGTCGTGCTCGCGGTAGCGCACTCCGATCTCGCCGGGATGAGGATCCCGGGCCCGGAATCGCAGCCACAGCGCGTGCGCGGTATACCCGACGTCGACTCGCGTGGAGACGGGAGCCGGGGCGTTGTGCGCAGGGTTGATCTCGTACGCAATGGAGAAGTGCGCCGCATGCCGCCATGCCGCCGGACCCGGCTTGCCGCTCTTCGCCAACCAGTGCGTGAGGTCGGGAATCACCGGCGCTGCGGCGGCACGGGGCGCACAGAGCGCCGGCGGCACCAGGCCACCGATCATCATGAGCGCGAAGGCGAGGAGCGCGAGCCGGTGGAGGCTTCGCGTGCAGATCCTGATTTGCATTCGATGCAACCGTTTCATCCGGCCGAGGTCATATGCCTGTTGGACTCGGCAGCGGGCTGAATCGTTTAAATGGTCGAGTCGCCGAGGCCGGGCGGCGGGATTGTACCTGCGGCAGCCTTCGACTATCCCGGCGACGGCCCGAAGGGCCGTGCCTCCGATCGCAGGCTTAGCTCGCCTCGTCGCCCTGCTGGCTCAGTGCACGCCGTGCATCAGCTTCTGCACCTTCGGGGCCGCGAGCAGATAGACGATGCTCACGGCAACGCCGGCGAGGAAGAGCTCCCAGTAGACATGCGCGTAGGCGGCAATCCCCGTCCGCGCGCCCGAGGTCGTCAGGGTTGCGATCCAGCCCGCCAATTGATAGGCCAGCGCGAATCCGAAGAACCAGCCGCCCATCGCGAAAGACGCATCCTCGGGGGCCGCCAGCAGACCGATCAGCGAATAGCCGATCGGATTGATGGCGAGCTCACCCACGGTCTGCAACCCATAGCATCCGGCGAGAACGCCCCAGCCCACCTTGCCGTCCGGGGCCATGGCGTGGCGGATCGCCCATGCGGTGAGTCCATAGCTCAACGCGACGAGCAGCAGCCCGATGCCGAATTTTCGGGGTGTGGAAGGATCCTTGCCGCGGCGGCCGAGCCAGGGCCAGAGGACCGCGAGCAGCGGCGCGAAGATCAGGATGTAGAGCGGATTGGCCGACTGGAACAGCGTGTAATTGAACGGGGAGTTGACGTAATCGCGGGCGAAGAAATTGAGCGAGGTGACGCCCTGGAAACTCAAGGTCCAGAAGAGCACGAGGGCGATGAAGAGCAGGAGCAGCGCGATGTAGCGCTGTGTTTGAACGCGGTCGCGGCGCCGGATGCAGCTCGCGACGAAATAGAGCGCCAGCAGCCCCATGAGCACGTACATCGCCGCTCTCAGAATGCCGGGGTGCGAGAGCAGCAAGGCGGTCGGCACCAGCAACACGGCCATTCCTGCCAGCACCGCGAGGATGGCTCGCGTGCGCGGGCCCTCTCCGACGCGAGGCAGCACCGGGCGCAACTTGTGACGGCGCAGCTGAAACACCACGGCCGCGAGCGCCATTCCCACCGCGGCGGCGACGAATCCCATGCGGTCTCCCCACCGTCCCGCGACCCAGTCGGCGCAGATGAAAGGCGCAATGAAACTGCCCAGGTTCACGGCGAGATAGAAGAGCATGTAGCCGCCCTGGCGCCGGGGATCGGACGAGTCGTAGTTTCTTCCGATCAGCACGGGCAGCGGCACGTTGAGGCCCGAGGAGAGCGCGAACGCGGCCATGCCGATCTCGAAGCCGAAAAGCGTCGGCAGAGCCATCAGCACGAGCCCAAGCGCGCTGAGCCATAGAGACAGCAGCAGCGACACCGCCTCGCCGAGCACCTTGTCCGCGAGGTACCCGCCGATGATCGGCGTGGCATACATGAGCGCGAGCAAGCCGCTCGTCAGCAGATCGGAATGGCTCTGCGCCGCGGCCTGCCCCAGGCCGGAATAGAAGGTCTGCGCGATGTAGGGAGCGATGTAGGCGCGGAAGCCGTAATAGCCGAAATTCATCCCTACGGTCACCGCGAGCAGCATCCAGAGCTGCCGCGGATGCCCGCACCAATCCGCCGGCTGCCCGGCTTCGCGCTCGAGTGCGACTTGCGTGCTCACGCGCCGCCGCTCCCCGACCCCCGCTCGATCGTTCTGGAATTCAGCACGCCGCCTGTATAACACAGCGCACCCGGAGACGGAATCGGCGCGCCTCGGCGCTCGCCTTCCGGGTCGCGCACTCGGACGCGGCTCGACCACGGGAGGCCCGATGAGGCATGCTCGCGCTGCCCGACTGTCCGAATTCGTGACGCGAACCGCCGTCAGGCGCTTTCCAAGTTGGCCATCCCGGCGGGAGCGTAACGATCGCCCGCTACGGCGGACGGATCGAAGAGCTCATCGAGCGCCGCGATCTCGCCGGAATCGAGCTCGATCTGCGCCGCGGCGGCGTTCTCGACGGCGTAGCGCGGCCGCTTCGTGCCGGGAATCGGCACGACATTGGGATGTTTGGAAAGGAGCCACGCCAGGGCGATCTGGGCGCTGGTCGCGCCACGCTTGGCGGCGAATTCGGCGAGACCCTGGACGAGACGCAGATTCGTCCGCAGAGCATCGCCCTGGAAACGGGGGTTGGTGCGGCGGAAGTCGCCCGGCGCGAACGACTCATCACTGCCGACGGCGCCGGTGAGGAAGGCACGCCCGAGCGGACTGTACGCGACGAAGGTCACACCAAGCTCACGGCACGTCGCGAGCATCTGACGCTCGGGGTCGCGGCTCCACAGCGAGTATTCGGTCTGGATCGCGGTGATGGGATGCACCCCATGCGCTCGCCGAAGCGTCTCCGGCGCCACCTCGGACAATCCCAGGTAGCGCACCTTGCCGGCCCTCACGAGCTCCGACATCGCGCCGACGGCGTCCTCGATGGGGACGGAGGGATCGCGGCGATGGGCGTAGTAAAGATCAATGGTCTCGATCCCCAGCCGCCGCAGTGAAGCATCGCAGGCCTGTCGGACGTACTGGGGAGAATTGTCGATGCGGCGAGCCGCGGGGTCATCGGGGTTGCGCACGATGCCGAACTTGGTCGCCAGCACGATGCGCTCGCGTCGTCCCTTGAGGAAGCGCCCGAGCAGTTCCTCGTTGCGCCCCAGACCGTACATGTCCGCGGTGTCCAGAAAGTCGATGCCCTGGTCCACGGCCGCGGCGAGCGTCTCCAGCGATTGTTCGTCGTTTCCCGGACCATAGAACTCGGACATACCCATGCAGCCGAGACCGATGGCCGAGACGGTGGTGCCGGTATTGCCCAGGGGACGTCGCAGCATGAGATCTCTCCTTCAGCCGAGACGGCCAGCGTAGAGGCTCGATGCGCGCCCCACAAGCGGGAAAAAGAGCTTCACCAGACGGTGACCACCACTTGGCGCCGATGCGGCGCGGTGCGGTGCTCCCACAGGTAGATGCCTTGCCAGGTGCCAAGCTGCGGCTTGCCGCCGGCGACAGGAATCACGATAGAGCTCTGGGTGAGCATGGTGCGGATGTGCGCCGGCATGTCATCCGGACCTTCGGCGTCGTGCTCGTGGCGCGGATCGCCGTCCGGCGCAATACGGCTCATGAAAGCCTCGAGGTCGCGGCGAACGCTGGGGTCCCAGTTCTCCCCTGCCAGGAGCGAGGCGCTCGTATGCGGAACGAAGACGTTGCACAACCCATCCGCCACGGCGCTGGCGCCCACAGCGGCCGTGATGTCCCCGGTCAGCTCGATCAGACCCCGGCCGGTCGTGGTGACTGAGAGCTCTCGTCGAAACATCGGATCGCCTCCTCAGCCTCTATAATATCGCTTTCGAAACGAGGGCCTGCGGATGCGAATCGACCTCAGCGGCACGAGCGTGCTCGTCACCGGCGCCAGCCGGGGAATCGGCGCAGCGGTGGCCCGAGCCATGGGCGAGGCCGGCGCACGCGTCGCGATTCATTATCGGGGCCAGCGTCAGCAGGCCGCCGCCCTCGCGGCCCGGATCGGCGCCGGCGCCGAGATCTTTCAGGCCGACCTGGGCAACCCCGAGGAGTGCCTCGCTCTCTGGGAGGCCGTGACCGCGCGCTTCGGGCGCGTGAATACGCTGGTGAACAACGCAGGGATCGCCATAGCCTCCCCGTTGGAGAGCGCGCCTGGGGAGTGGCTGCAAGCGTGGGACACCACGATGGCCGTCAACCTGCGCGCGCCGGCCATTCTCTCGAAGCTCGCGATCGAGCACTTCCGAAACCACGGCGGCGGCCGCATCATCAACATCTCATCGCGCGCCGCCTTCCGCGGCGATCAGCCTCCCTACCTCGCTTATGCCGCATCCAAGGGCGGCCTCGTCGCCCTGACACGCTCCATTGCCAGGGGTTTCGGCAAAGAGGGCGTCATCGCGTTCAACGTGGCCCCCGGGTTCACGAGAACCGACATGGCGAAGGATTTCCTGGACGAGTACGGCGAGGACTACGTCGCCGGAGATATCGCTCTGCGGCGGCTGACGGAGCCCGAGGACATAGCGCCCATCGTCGTATTTCTCGCAAGCGGCCTCGGCGATCATTCGACCGGCGGCACGATCGATGTGAACGCAGGGTCCTACGTTCACTGACCCGGCCATGCGCGGCCATTGATCGGCGCAGGTGTCACCCTCCCGCTCAGGCGATCGCGCGGGCGTCGCGGGAAAACGCCCCGATTCCGTGAACCAGGTCCAAGCCCGCCGCTGCAGCGCCAGGAGCGCCGCGGACCTGGCGTCAGCGCCGGCGGCCTGACTCCTCGCTCCCCGCCAGTAGGTCATGAACGTCGGGATGCCGGCGCATGTAGTACTCGATGAAGGGACAGAGCGGCACGACTTTCTCGCCCCGCTCGCGCACCAGCTCGAGGGCTCCCGCGACCAACACCGAGCCGATACCCCGGCCGCGTAGCGCCGACGGCACTTCGGCATGTGTCATGGTCACCATGCGGCCCGCGCGGCGATAGTCGATGAAGGCGCACGCATCGCCTGCCTGAAGCTCGTAGCGCTGCCGCGCCGCGTCATCGCGGACTTCCGTCATGGTGCAGCCCGCCTACCCGCGCCCCGTCAGCTCTTTCACCAGCGCATTGGCGTGGTACACGTTCTTCAGCGCCTCGACGATGATGGCGCTATCGACCGATACCGCCCGGTTGAGCTTGCCGTCATACCAGAATGCGCCGCCGAGCGAGGGTAGGTTGCCGTCGAATATGAGTCCCACCAGGCGCCCGTCTCGATCGATCACCGGGCTGCCGGAATTGCCGCCGACGATGTCGTTGGTGGAGACGAAGTTCATGGGCGTCGCCGGATTCAGGCGGCTTTTCGCGGCGAGCCACGCCGCGGAGAGCTGGAGCGGCGCATAGCTGCGCGCGTGGGCGTAAAGCCCGCTCACATAGGTGAAGGGACCCACGGACTGGCCGTGCTTCTTCCAGCCTTTTACGACGCCGTACGACAAACGCTCGGTGAAAGTCGCATCGGGAGAGATGCTGGTACCGTACAGCGCAAATCGTGCCTGCGCGATCTTGGTCGTGTTGGCCTCGATCGGCGCCTTCACTTCGTCATCGTACGTCTTGCGGACCTCGAGGTAGTACGGCAACACCTCGCGCGCCAGCGCGATCATGGGGTCGCTGGAATCAGCGACCGCCTTCTGGCCGCCGGCCCACAAAGTCTTGCGCACTGCGACGTCGGCCAGCTTCGTGCCGCCCACGGCGTGCCCGGCGACCTCCGCGGGCGAGGCAGTTGCGAACAGCGTCCTTACGATCGGCGCGTCCGTCCCCATCAGGTCACGCAGCATCGTGAGTGAGGAGGTCAGCCGCACCCTGTCGTAGTTGCGATAAACCGGCGCCGGCGAGAACAGCTGCTGCTCGAGAAGCGGCAGATTGGCCGAGCGATACTCCGCGAATCGCTGCGCGTCGGGCAGGGTACGCTCATATGCGCCGAGGACGATCCCGAAGGCCATCCTGTAGAGACGGGAGTAGAAGCCCTGGCCACCCTGCGGCACGAGCATGAGGTACGGGAGGAACATGGCGTTATAGCGCCTCTGGGCGGCGGCGATCCCGGTCCACGCATCGCCGACCTTCCCCGCCAACGCGGGGTCTGCTGCGACCTTCGCGCGCAACGCCGCCTCTTCCTTCGCCTTGCGGGCAAAGGCCTGCCGGTCGTTGAGCGCCTGCAACTGTCCGTCGAAGGACTTGATGGCATTGTCGATGAAGAAGAGATCTCCGCGGGCGATGCGCGCGTTGCTCGCGCTTTGGGCGGAGAATCCTTCGAGCAAGCCCTGGAAATGACTGAAGACCTGCAGCAGGACCGGGAAGATCGGGTACCGCAGCGCCTGAAGCTGCGCGATCGTGTCGTCGCGCTCCGTCGCGCCCGGATTGCCGGAGGTAAACACCAGCTCCCCGGCCTTCGGACCCGTTGTCGACATCGGGAAGTAATCGGGCGTGTGCGCCGGCTTGCCGTCGACGTAGACCCGCAGGATGCTGACGTCGAAGTCGTATCGCGGAAAATTGAAATTGTCCGGATAGCCGCCGAAGAAGGAAGTCGACTGGCTCGGCACGAATACCAGCCGCACATCCTGGTAGCGCCGGTATTTGTACAGCCAGTCCTGTCCGC
Source organism: Pseudomonadota bacterium (assembly GCA_019352035.1). Lineage (GTDB taxonomy): Bacteria > Pseudomonadota > Gammaproteobacteria > Steroidobacterales > Steroidobacteraceae > 13-2-20CM-66-19. The sequence goes on from JABBNZ010000015.1 coordinate 45,738, forward strand.
CGTGATAGAGGGCAACCACCTCGCACCGCCACCGCTTCGGATGGCCGGCCACGCAAGCCGACTCGAGCCGGCTCGTCGCCGCCCTGCGGGCTGCCGCGTAGGCCGCGCCGCTCTTGCTCTGCGTCGCCCGGTTCACGGCCCCGGTCACGTCGGTGCGGCGGACCAACTGCTCGACTTCCATCGCGGGACATTTGAGCTCGTCTTCCCGCGTGGCCGCATAGAAGGATTCCCCCATGAGATTCCTTCCGGGCCGCGACAGCCCTTCCAGACAGTCCACGGCGCAGTGATGATTGCTCAGCACCAGGCCGTCGGCTGAAACGAACGAGCCCGAGCACCCTCCCGCGAGGCGGACCGAGGCGAGCTGCACGTGCTCGATCCACTTCGCGGAGGGCGTGAAGCCGAACCGCTTCTGCAGCGCTGCAGCCGGTAGATTGGACAATGGCCACATCCCCTCGGCCGCGAATGACCTGGGAGCGGCCAGGAGCAGGAACACGAGCAATGCGCCAATCGGCAACGCGGCCCATTTCTTCATGATTTTCGATCCCGGCAAAGGTTTGCGCGACGATAAGAGACATCCGCCGTGCGCGTCAACTGTGCCGTCCCCGCGCCCCCTCGCACCTTCGCCTGCTCGCCTGACACGCACGTGGCAGCCGGAGTCCCGGCCCGACCGCCACGGTCGGCATGCTACATTCCACGCCCGCCGTCGCTGCCAGCGCGCGCGCCGGCCGGCTCGCTGATCGCGATCCCGCTGAACGCGGGCACGCCGACCGGGCTCGATGTGGCCTCCGGCGTCAGGTCGCCGTACTTGTCTATCGCGAACACGGCGACGTAACCGTTGTCGTTTGCGGAGTAGATGACGGCCAGCCACCTACCGTCCTTCGAGACTGTCAGGTCGGTGGGCACTCCCGGTACGGGCACCGACTTGTAGAACACTCCGCCCTTGCCGTCGGTGAAGAATGTGGAGATCGCCTGACCGGGGCTGTTGCCCGTGTACCAGACACTGCCCGGCCCTTTCGCCACCCAGCAAGGCGCATTGGCGGGAAAGGGCGGAGTCGGGCCGGCGATCGGATACACCTTCCGTTGCGCATCGACGATCGCGAAGCTGTCCGGACTGTGGGCGGGCGTGAATCCGAGAATGTCGCCCCAGAATGCCGCACCGAGCGGCGTATCATTGGCCGCGCTCGGAAGCGCGACCGGCGCGAGCGATCCGCTGAGCGCACCCCAGGAGGTGAGGCCGACCTGCTGGACCGAGCCGGAGGTGAAGGTCACTGCGCCCCAGGTTTCGCCGATCGCGACCTGCGCGGCCGACGCGTCGGAAAGGTGAACGACGGCGCCGTCCAGGATGCCCGAGGGCCAATCATGGCTCTCCAGGCAGGTCGCCCCCGCCACGAAGAGCTGCCGGCCGCTAAGCGCCACCGAGTCGGGCTTGACGCAGCCGGGCGCGAGCCTGATCTGTCGCCCCACCCGTATGAAGTCTCCCTCCCTCACGAGCTCACTGACACTGTTCGATCCATAATTGGCCACGGCCCCGAGATCGTCCTTCATCTGCAGGATGCCGGCGTTTCCGCCCGCGCCGCCGCGGCCGCCCGTCGGCAGCGTCTGGACCAGGGAAAGTGCGGGTGCGGCGCCGGTCTGCATTCTGTACACCAGCACCTGATTGCTGCCCGGGTCATTCGTGCTCGTGAGCACGAGCACGCCGCGATCGCTCTCGTGGGCAGCCGCCAGACCGGCCGCGAGCAGGGAGGCGGCCGCGACGGCACAGGCGCGCCGCACCAGGAATCGAGTCAGGGTCTGCAATGGCATGGTGATCTCCCGTCTCTAGATGCCGGCTTAATTCGCAGCCGGACGCGCGGTGTTACACGGCCGCCGCCGCCGGCCGGTTTGTGGTTTGTGGATCGGCCGCGTTAGAATCCCGCGCGTCGCGCCCCGGAAGCGAGTCGACCCTCCAGTGCTGCAGCAGGATCAGACCGAAGAGCGCCTCCGGCCGCTGATGATCCGCAGCCTGGCGGGGGATTCGGGCGCTCACCGTGAGCTCCTCGGCGTGCTCGGCCGCTATCTGCGCAGCTATTTCGCGCGCCGTATCGGCGCCGCGGAGGTCGAGGATCTCGTCCAGGAGACTCTCCTCGCAGTGCATTTGAAGCGCGACAGTTACGACCGATCGCTTCCCTTCACGCCCTGGGCGTACGCGCTCGCCCGCTACAAGCTCATCGATCATCTGCGGCGCCGCAAGCGCTCCCGGCACGTGCCCCTCGAGGACGCCGGCGCTCTCTTTGCGGCCGATGATGCGGAGCAAGGCGCGCTGCACACCGATCTCGATCGGCTGCTGCAACGTCTGCCCGACCGCCAACGAAGTCTGCTGGAGGACGTGAAGCTGCAGGGCCTTTCCGTCGAGGAGGCCGCCCGCAAGCGCGGCGTGACCGCGGTATCGGCTCGCGTCATGCTGCATCGAAGCCTCAAATGGCTGAATCAGGCGCTACGCGATGAGAACGGCTGACCTCATAGAGCTCCTGGCGCGCGACGTGAGCGCGACTCCTCCGGGAGTCGTGAGCAGACGGCTGCTGGCCGCTCTCGTCGCAGGCGGCCTCGTCACATTCGCCATCGTCGCTCTGGTGCTGCACTGCCAGCCGCTTGCGGCCGCTGCGCAACAATCATGGTTCTGGATGAAGGCGGTCTACACCGGCCTGCTCACGGTGACGGGCGCGCTCATCGTGAGACGCCTGTCCGTGCCGGGCTCGCGCCTCGGCACGGCACCCCTCGCAGCGGTCCTGGTGGTTCTGGCCATGCTCGCGCTCGGCGCCGGTCAGATCCTGTCCGCGGCGCCGGCCGCGCGCCTCACCCTATGGTTGGGCCAAACCTGGAAGATCTGCTCGCCGCTCATTCTGTTGCTCGCACTGCCGATCTACGCCTGCCTGGTCGTGGCGATCCGCAGGCTCGCGCCGACGCGGCTCGCGCGGACGGGCGCCGCAGCGGGATTCGCGGCTGGCGCACTCGCGGCAACACTCTACGGGCTGCACTGTCCGGAGCAGGCCGCGGCCTTCGTGGCGACCTGGTATACGCTCGGCATCGCTGCCGCGACGGCCGTCGGCGCCATCAGCGGGCGGTGGCTCCTGCGCTGGTGAGCCTGGCCCCGCTCAACCATAGTCGTAAGCCGAACTCAGGCACGACAGTTGCGGCACTGCGCGGCACGCCGGAATGCGACGGAACTATGAATGACGAGCGACTGCGGCCACGATAAAAACGACAAGCACTTCCGGCCGGGGAGCGAGATGCTCGCAGTCACCCTGAGGAGCATCGGGGACGGCGTCATCGTGACTGACGTCGGCGGCCGCGTAACGTTCCTCAATCCGGTGGCCGAGCGGCTCACCGGCTGGTCTTTGATTGAGGCGAGAGATCAACCCTCCGAGAAGGTCTTTCACATCGTCAACGAGCAGACTGGCGCGCCGGTCGCGCATCCGGTCGCCGAGGTCCTGAAAAGCGGCGGCATCGTCGGGCTCGCCGACCCGACCGTTTTGATCGCACGCGACGGCCGGCGCATTCCGATCGAGGACAGCGGGGCCCCCGTGCGGCTCGCGAACGGGGAGCTCGTCGGCATCGTCGTCGTCTTCCGTGACGTCACCGAGCGAAAACGCGCGGAGCACGATCACGCCTGGCTCGCCTCCCTGGTCGACTCATCGGACGATGTGATCGCGAGCAAGACATTGGACGGCATCGTGACCTCCTGGAATCCGGCCGCGACACGCCTCTTCGGATATGAGCCGGCGCAGATCGTCGGCAAGTCCATCACGACCATCATTCCGCCGGAGCTGCACGCCGAAGAACTCGAGATTCTGGCCCAACTGCGGCGTGGCCAGCGGATCGAGCACTACGAGACCGTGCGGATCGCCAAGAACGGGCGCCGGATCCAGGTCGCGCTGACCGTCTCGCCCATCCGCGGCACGGACGGGAGAATCGTGGGCGCATCCAAGATCGCCCGCGACATCACTGAGCGCAAGCGCTCCGAGCGCGCTTTGCGAGAGGCGGACCGTCAGAAGGACGAGTTCCTCGCCACCCTCGCACACGAGCTGCGCAACCCCCTGGCTCCGATCTGCGCCGCGGCGCAGCTGCTGAAGAATGCCAAGAGCCTCGCACCCGAGCTTCGGGCCGCCACCGCCATTCTCGAGCGCCAGGCTCGGCACATGACCCATCTCGTCGATGACCTGCTCGAGATGTCGCGCATCATGAACGGCCGGCTTCTCCTGCATCCCGAGCCGCTCGATCTGGCCGACCTGCTGAGAGCCGTGATAGAGGCGTCCCGTCAAGCCCTGGAGACGGCCCGGCATCAGATTGCTCTTGCGGTGCCGAGCGAGCCCGTCCACGTGAACGGGGATCGCATCCGCCTGACACAGGTTCTCTCGAATCTTCTGCATAACGCCGTGAAGCACACGCCGCCGGGAGGAAGAATCGAGATTTCGCTCCGTGCGGAGGGCGCACAGGCGATCGTGAGCGTTCGCGACAACGGCAGCGGCATTCCGCCGGAAATGCTCGAGCACATCTTCGAGCCGTTTGCGCAGCTCGATCGCTCGTTCGAGCACCCGGACGGCGGACTCGGAATCGGACTCACGCTCGCCAAGAGGCTCCTTGACCTGCACCAGGGCCGCATCGAGGCCGCAAGTGCCGGACGCGGCCAGGGAACGGAATTCCTGATCCATCTGCCCACCATTACGGCGACCACTGGAAAGCGCGCAAGCGCTCCGCAGAAGCGGTCGGACTTCTCAGGCAGCCGCAGGGTTCTCATAGCGGATGACAACCACGACGCGGGAATCAGCCTCAGCATGCTTCTGCAGTCCATGGGGCACGATACGCGCGTCGTGCATGACGGCATCGAGGCTCTGGAGGAGGCGGAGCTCTTCCGCCCCGACGTCGTGCTGCTCGACATCGGCATGCCCAGGCTCGATGGCTACGATACGGCGCGCAGGATGGCGGCCAGACCCTGGGCGGCCGATACGCAGATCGTCGCCGTGACGGGCTGGGGTCAGGAAGCGGATCGGCAGCGGGCCAAGGCGGCCGGGTTCCATCGGCACCTGATCAAGCCCGTCGATGTCGTTGCGCTCCAAGAGGTCATGGCGGACGAGCCCGGGCCGCGCGAGCCGCCATCAGTCTAGCGAGCGCACCGAGTCGCTACTCGGCGCAGCTTCTCACACGCGCTCCAGACCTCAGTGCAGTCCGCTGAGCTGCACCGCGCCCGCCGCGCCCCGCGTAACGCGGATGGTCATGAGCTTGCCGCGGAAGGTGATGTTGCTCAATGTCATGGAACGCCAGCCTGCCGGCAGCGCCGGCGGATAGGCATCGAGCAAACCCGACTCGCGGACCCTCAGGCCGGTGAGCCCGTAGACCAGGCTCTGCACGTACCCACCCGTGCCCGTGAGGAACGGGCCGACATTGTTGCTCGCCGTCTCCGTACGCACGTTGAACGGCGGCTTGAGGGTGCCGCCGGTCACGTAGAGATCGAGCCACTGGCCGGCGGCCGCTCCATCGCCGGCCTCATCGGCGGCGACGGCGAGCGGCATCGGCGCCATGCTGAAGCCGGCGGCGGGCCCCGCCGGCTGACCGCGAACTGCATAATCGTAGTCTCCCTGGAGGAGCCTGCGGGGCATCTGGAAGTCGAGCGACGGAAGAAAGAGGAGCGGCAACGGACCGCCGCCGCGGTGGGCAGGCACCGCCGGGTCGAAGGGAAGATGGTGTGCGCCGTCCGCCGCCACGGGAATGTACAGCCCGCGCGCGATGCGGCTCCAGAGCGGATCCGGCACCACCCCGAGCGCCGCCGCGGCCGCCGTGGCGATCTCGAGCGCCTTGGCCGCCTCCACGTTGGTGAAGGTGTCGTTGGGGATGTCATTGTGCGATTCCGACACCGATGTGACGTGCGCGATGTCGTAACGATGGTGGACCGGGTCATAACTGGCGCGGCTCGCCCAGAATCGAGCCACGGCGCGGATCACCGGCCAGCCTTCCCGCGCCAGCCAATTGCGATCGAGCGTTGCCAGGTAGTATTGCCATTGCGCAATGGCGACGTCCGCATTCACGTGGATCTCGCTGTCGGAGAGCACCCGCGCGGAATACGGCGTGACATCGGTGCCGTACTGCGGATCGGATTCCCAGGGATACATCGCGCCCTTCAGTCCATGCCGGCGAGCCCGCAGCTGCGCGGCGGCGAGCGTCCGCGCCCGGAACGACACCAGCGACTGCGCATGCCGCGGGTGAAGCAGCAGCAGCGCCGGAAAGATCCAGCTGTCGGAATCCCAGAAGACATGTCCCGCATAGCAGGGGGTGAGACCGCAGGGACCCGTGGCCCACCCGGTATCCGCCGTCGTGCTCGCCAGCAGGTAATAGAGAGCCGAATGCGCCAGCCGCTGCGCCTTGGGATCCCCATCGATCTCGATGTCGGCGTGCCACAGCCTGGCCCACGCCGCGCGCTGTCGCTCGAGAAGGCGCGAGAACCCGCTTCGCCGCGCCGCACGCGCGAGAGTCAGGTCATCCGCCGCATCACCGCCCCATCCCGATCGGGAAATGGCGACGAATTTGGTGAAGGAATAGGTGTGGTACCGCGCGACAGGCATCATCACCTCGAGCGCGAGGTGATGGTGATCGCGCCGCAGAGTGACCTTGGCGTCATGGACCGCCGGCGGCAGTCGCGTGGCCGCGGCCATCGCCATCGGCAGGCCGTAAGCTGCCTTGCCGTCGAGCCACAACGAGAGCGATCTGACATTCCCCCCGCTCTTTCGCACTTGGGTGAAGCCGGGATACCAGATGGCGGCGCGGTCGGCGGTCGCCGGGCCCTTTGGCAGCAGCGCAAGACCGTGAGCGGCAAGCGCCTTCCCCATCTGCGGGCCGGTCATTCGCCCCAAGGGAAACCTCGGCTGGTGCTGCCGCCATATCGTCAGCGGAAACGAGAGCCGCACCCAGCCGTTGAATTGCGGCGTGATCGTGAAGCGTGTCGCGGCGAGATGCGGCGAGGCCTCGCTCACGAGACTGACGACATCGATCTTCGTGTCCCTCCCGTGATCCCGGAAGAGATAGCGCGTCGTCAGGGTGCCGTCGTGCACGTCGAGAGTCTGCCGATAGCCGCTGAAATGCGCACCGCTCACGGGTACTCGATCCAGCCAGGCGCCTTTGCCTGCCGCGCGGCCGGGGCTGAAGTCGATTCCCATCCAGCCAGGGACGAGCGCCGGACGTGAGACGTCCCCCGGCGTGTAGTCCATGAATGCGACGAGGTAGGTCTGAGTCGGCTCCGTGCCGCGCGGCGCGGTCAGACTCGCGATGTAGCCGTTGCCGAGCAGGCCGGGAAAGTAGGCGGGCACATCGTCGAGATGCGCGACCAACTGGAAGCTCGGATCGGTCGCGCGCCGGGCCGCTGCCGCGGTGAGCGGGACCAGCGCCGCGCAGGCGATCGCGCACGCAATACGAGCCACCCCCCCTGCTCTTAATCCACTGCGATTCACTTCGCGACCTGCGCACCCGCGTGAGGCGCGGACACGGGAGGCCTCACTGCGAGGTAGACCGTGCTCCAGAGCTGAGCTGCATCGGCTTCCGTGGCATCTGCGGAGGACGAGCCGAACGGCCTCACGTGGTAACGCCCGGTGGCATAGGACCACGACCAGAGCTCGGAATTCGCCATCGCGCGTGTAGCCTCGATTGCCGCCCACAGCGTGTGCTGCGCTCCCACGAGACGGTCCCGGAGTCGTGCCGGCAGATCTTGCCGCTGCAGCTGCCGCGCGAGACCCGCGGCGAAGAGCGCCTGCTGCCACGACCATATGACGGTGCCGTGATAGTCATGGCGGGTGAAAATCGCCTGCACCGAGGGCGGCGCGAATACCGGGTTGGCGACCACCATTCCCGCGCCCGTCATCAGCCCGGCGGGAAAGGGCCGCATCAGCACCGAGACGATCCGCTCGAGAGTCTCGGGGTCAGGTCGTCCGAAGAGCAGCTCGTATCCGTCATCCGACTGCATGACCGGGATGGGCTTGCCGCGGGTGGTGAGCGAGAGCGCGTAGAAGCTCTCGCCGGCGCGCCCGAGCGCGGTGACCCCCGGCTGCGGCGCAATGCCCTGGGACGCCGAGTAAGCCTCGATGTCCTTCACGGCTGCCGCGTGGGACACGCTGACCTCGAAAAATGCCGGCGCCTTCCCCCGCCACACCCCAGCCATGGACGCAGCCCGGGCGAAAAGCGCCCGATCCGCCGATGTCAGGTAAGGGCCGAGCAGTCCACTGCGATAGAGACGCGCCGCGGCATCGAGCGCTTCCGGCACCAACACCGCGTTGACGTCATAAGGATAGTGGCCGCCGCCCAGGCCGGTCGTGCTGTCGCGCCAGTCGCCGGCCGGCACACCGGGCTTGAGCCCGATCAGATTCGTGTAGCCCGGCTGGCGCACGAAATGCTCGGCGCTCAGCAGCACGTAGTGCAGATTCCGGACCAGAGCGGCGCCGCGGGCATCGCGCAGCGCCATGGGGCCGCCGACCGCTCCGGCGAGGAAGACGGCCGAGTGCGTCCGCTCGCGCGGATTGAGCAGCCACGCGGCCGCCACCGGCGCCAGCATGTAATCCTCATCGATCATCTGGTAGTGATACACAGGGGCCGCCGACAGGCTCCCGTTCTCCTTGCGATGATCGAGCACCGCTTGCTCACCGATATCCTCCTCGTGCGCGACCTCTCCTTGCGGCGAGAGACGCGCCAGCGCCGAATCGAGGCCATCCTCGATCGCGGTGGCGCTCAGCGCCGGCATGAGGAGCCTCAGGCTCATGAGCGTGTCACGGCCGAAATACGTGTCGAACCGCCACGAGCCGGCCAGCAGCTTCTGCCGGTAGGCGAGAAAGGTGAGCGTATCGCGCGCCGCCGTATTCCCGGAGTCGGGCCGCCTCAGAAGCTCGCGTCCTGCGAGCGGAGTGAGAGGCCTCTCGCCGGTGAGCCCCGTGATGCGCAGCTCGATCCGCCCATGGCTCCCGGCGAGAATCTGGCTGCCTCGAAGCGTTCCGTGCAGCACCTCGACGGCGAGCCGGTAGCCGGCGGCACCGTCGAGCCGATCGCGGGTCCAAACGAGCGTGCGTCCCTCCAGCGCGGGCGCGATCCCGATCCCCTGCGGCAACTTCCCGAGCGATCCATAGTCGCGAAGCACCCGAATGCTGGAGAGGACGGCCTGGTGGATCGTGAGCGCCGGATCGGCGATCTCGACCGATGCGGTGATGCCGTAGAGAGCCCTCCCCTTCGCGTCGCGGGCATGGACGCCCTTCAGGGGGCCGATGACGCGCCAGGCTCCGCGGCCCGACTGAGGCGCGAACCAGATTCCAACGCCGCTGTCTCCCGCGGGGAAGGCAACGAGGATGCGGGGATCCGCTCCCGAGCGCAGCACCAGATTCGCTGCGACCGGTCCCTCACGCAGGAAGTAATTGAGAAATCTGCCCGCGCTCACATGGAAAGCGAGACGCGGCGCCTCCGCCCGCGCCCAAGCTGCCCCGGAGAACAGAGCGGCCAGCAGGTAAGCCGCGGCGGCGGACCGAATCAGTAAAGCTCGTGCATGACCCATGAGCGGCGCTTCCTCCAGCGGCTTGTGGCGAATCCACGACTTATAGCCGCTTCGCCCGCCGCCGTCATCCTCATTGCCCCGCCCGCCGAGGAAGATCAGGGTGCCGCGATATTTCTACTTCATCGGAATGGCGGAGATCTCGCCGCCAAACGTCTACTCCCTAGATGACCGCTCGCCCGGAACGGCCGTGCCGGACTGCCGCGCGCCGCCCGGAGTCTCTCCCCAGCCGCAGGCCGGGGATGTTGCCATCGCGCAACGACACGCTTCCGAACGGGCGGCATCACGAATAGTGGTCCCGTCGCCGGCTTCCGGCGGCACTTTTTATTGGGGGATTTTCCATGAGTGTCAATGCCAAGAATGCGCCCCGCGGGGCGCTCCATCCGGCCCGCCAGCGGCTCATCGCGACCCGCAATGCGCTGGCCGCATCGCCCTCCCGGCGGAACCGGTTGAGCGGCGCCGGAACAAGCAGCGTGGCGGCCGTCGTCGCCGGAATTCTCGCCGCCGGGGGTCTGGCCGTCTGCGCAAGCGCCCAGGCGCAAACCGCGACACTTCCTCCGACTGCGACGCAGACCACCCAGCCCCTGCAGGAGGTCGTCGTCACCGCCACGGCGACCGCCGTGAAGCAACTGGATGCGAGCTACAACATCGTAGCGGCATCCGAACATCAGATTGCAATGGCGAACCCCGCGAGCGTAGCCGATATCTACAAACTCTCGCCCGGCGTCTGGCCGGAATCCTCGGGCGGACAAACCGGCGCCAACATCGACGTGGCCGGCTTTCCGCTCGGCGGCGGTGATTCCCCGTATTTCACCACCATGATCGAGGGCACGCCTCTCTACGGCGCTCCTTTTCTCTCCTTCATGGACAACAGCTCGCTGATACGCATGGATGACACGGTCAAGCGCGTCGAGATCGTGCAGGGCGGACCCAGCGCGATCTTCGGTCCGGGCCAGCCGGGCGCGACCGCCAACTTCATCCTGCGGACCGGCTCGGACCAGCAGAAGGGGTCGGTGGGCGTCACTTACGGCACCCAGGGAATGTACCGCCTGGATGCGTTCGAAAGCGGCAAGCTGACCGACGGCTGGTACGGCAGCATCGGCGGCTTTTACCGCAAATCCGACGGTGTGCGCAATCCGCAGTATCCGGCCGACATCGGCGGGCAGCTGACGGCCACGTTGAAGCACGATCTCGACCATGGGTCGATCATGTTCTGGGCCAGAACCCTGCACGACCGTAATCAATGGGTCGCCGACTTTCCCTATACCGTCTCCAACGGCGCGGTTCACACGTATCCCGGCTTCAATCAGCTAAACTCCACCTACAACAGCAGGCAGCTGGAGAATTTCCAGGTACCGGACCCGGGGTGCAACTGCTTTCAGAACGACAACATCAGCTCTGGCCGCGGCGCCGACCTGAACTATTTAGGCTCGGTCTTCCACGACGCATTCGGCAACGGCTGGTCGCTCAGCAACAACTTCATATTTGACGGCGGTCATGTCCCCACGCACGCGCTGATCAACAACGGGAACCCCTCGACGCTGGCGTCCTTCGTTTCAGGCCTGACCCTGCCGAGCGCCCTGACGCCGACCATGGTGCAAGCCAACTTCAACAACGGGCAGGCGGTGGACCCGAACCAAAGCGTCGTCACCCAGCAGGTCTGGGACGTTCAGAAGAAAATCACGAACGTCATCGATGAATTGCGCGTGAACAAGGCCCTTGGCGACGGTAATACCCTGACCCTCGGCCTGTATTTGGCCCACTACACCATGAACGACAACTGGTCGTTGAGCTCCAACGTGCTGATCACCAATCAGCCGAACGCGGCGCCGATCATCCTGTCGGCCGCCGCGGGCGGGAACCTCTACCAGGTGAGCAGCCCTCAGGGCGTCGTGAATGCCAACGGGGGCTACTACATCCTGCAGAACGGCAGCGCCACGAATATCGCCCCCTATCTTTCCGACTCATGGAAGATTGATCGCTGGCTGTTCGATGCCGGGATCCGCGTCGAGCACATCAACCTGAGCCAGGAAACCACCAACTCTTCTCCGGTTCAGATGGGGACGCAGTACGATCTCTGGGACAACGCGGTCGAACTGCCCAACGGCACGTGGTCGCACGGCCACGAGAACAACACCATGCCGACGTATTCCGTGGGCGCGAATTACGAGTTCAACGACCATATGAGCGCCTATGTGCGCATCAATAATGGCGTGCTGTTCGAGAACTTCGACGATGTTCGCTGCAACGTTTACAACGGCTCGAACGGCTGCCCCAACAGGACGCCCCTGCAAACGGTGCAGAACTACGAGTTCGGCTTCAAGATTCAGAACCGCTGGACGTACGTCGATGCGTCGGTTTACCGCAAGACCTTCAAGGGAATTGCGTATACACCAACGAATATCGACAGCGTGCCGATCGGCCCGGCCTCCACCTATGGGTCGACCTCCACGGGCGTGCGACTCGTCGGCAGCATAAATCCCTTTGCGTCGAGCGATATCGAAGCCTTGAGCGGGTTCAGGATCGAACTCAATGGCATCTACGAAAATGCCTACTACCAAGACTTCCACGGCTGCTTCACATACACAAACATCAACAATCAGGTGATCTGCGGCACCATCAACGGTAACCAGCTCGCGCGTCTGCCGAAGTTTCAGATCCGGGTGACACCGAGCGACATGCAGTCGTTCAACTGGGGCACGTTGACCGAGCAACTGACGTACGAAAACATAGGTCAGCGCTACCAGGACAACACCAGTCTGACGCCGCTGCCCGCTTATTACGACCTGGCCGCGGGTATCGACGCCATGATCGGGGAGCACTTCGAGCTGCGGGTACTCGGCTCCAATCTCACCAACCAGCTCGGGCTCACCGAGGGTAACGCCCGGTTCGGCGGCAACACGGTGCAGAACAACGTCGGCTTCGGCCGTTCGATCGTCGGCCGCGAAGTCAACGTCACGGCCAAGTACTACTGGTAACGCCACCGAGACCTTCTCCCCTCACGACCAAGTGAGGGGAGATTTTTGTCACATTACCCCTCGCGTCATCGGGCGCGAGGAGACGGCGGCGGCGCTCTTCCCCCGGAGCGCCGCCGCGCATTTCGGGCAGGCCGATCGGCGACCCGATGCGTGAGAACTCCGTCCGTGCGAGAATCGGCCGGCTGTCTCCCGCGATTCCCGGGTTCACCTCCAGTGTCCGTTCCGGCTTCCGTTCTCGAAGCGATGCGCGCCATCAGTGGCCTGCTGCAGGCGGGCCAGTTCCGCGCGGCGCATGAGCGCCTCGAGGCCATCGCCGAGGCCAACCCCACCTTCGTGGAAGCCCTGCGGCTATTGGCAGGCACCAAGCTCGCCTTGGGGGATGCGCGGGCCGCGGAGGCGCTGCTTCGGCGTGCCCTCGAGCTCGATCCCGGCTGGGCGGCGACGCACACGACGCTCGGGGAGTTGCTGCTGGCGAGCGGCCGCGGCAGCGAAGCCGAGATCGCGCTGCGGCGCGCGATCGAGGGCGCCCGGGCCGATCCACGGGCTGCCCTGGTGCTGGCGCGCTACTACAACGACACCGGGCGGCCGGCACAGGCGCTGACAGTCGCCGCGTCGTTTTGCACGCCGGGCCGGCGGCTGGACTCCGAGCTGGCTACGCAACATGTCACCGCGCTCATCGCGCTCGGGCGGCAGGCGGAAGCCCTCTCCCTATTCGGCGAAGTCGCCGGCACCGTGCCGGATAACCCCGCGTCCGCCCAGGCGCTCGCGCTCGCGCTCAACGCGGTGGGCCGCCATGCGGAGGCCGGGCAGGTTGCGCAGCGGGCTCTGGCGCGGGGCTTCAGGACGGCGACGCTCTGCCTGACTTACGCCAAGAGTCTGATGGCGGAAGGCGCCAATGAACGCGCCGAGGCGGCATTGCGCGATTGCCTGAGGCTCGAGCCGCGGCTCACCGAGGCGCACAACAGTCTCGCGCAGCTCATCTGGGTGCGCACGGGCGATCTCGCAAGCGCCACCGAAGCGCTCGATGAGGCCTTGCGGCGGTTCGGCAACGACGATGCGCTCTGGGCAACCAAGGCGGCCATCCTGCAGGGCGCGGGAGATGCCCGGGCCGCCTTTGAGTGCCTCGCTCCACGGGCCGAGCGCGCCCAGGCCCCGCCCGTGCTGCTCGTGCGTGCGGGACTCTCGGCGCTGGATTTCGATCCGGCCCAGGCACTCACTCTTGCGCAGCGGGCGATACGCCTTCTGCCCGATAACACTCCCGCCCGCAACCTCCTGGCGGCGGCCCAACTTGGCGTGGGCGATGCAAGGGGCGCTTTGCAGAACTGCGAGCAGCTCCTGGCCCGGACACCGGACGATCAGTATCTGATCGCCTTACAGAGCACGGCGCTGCGCCTCCTGGGCGATGCGCGCTACGCGCAACTTTGCGACTACCGCAATCTGATCCTGCCGCTCGCCATCGAGCCGCCCCCGCCCTGGCGGGATCTTCCGAGCTTCCTCGCCGACCTGACGGCCAGTCTCAACCGCATGCACGACCCCAACGGTCATGCCCTGCTCTTCCAATCACTGCGCCACGGCACCGAGACGACCCAGGATCTCACGCGCAGCGCCGATCCCGCGGTGCGCGCGCTCTTTGACGCCTTTGCCGCTCCGATCGCGCGTTACCTCGATCACATCGGCCGAGGCACCGACGCGCTGCGCCGGCGCAATGCGGGCCGGTGGCGATTCAATGGCAGCTGGTCGGTGCGGCTGCGCAATCGCGGCTTTCACATGAGCCACGTCCATCCGCGCGGGTGGATCTCCTCCGCGTTTTACGTGGAGCTTCCCGACGTCATGGTGGACGGCCGCACGGAGGAAGGCGTCCTCAGCTTCGGCAAGCCCGGCATCTTGACGACCCCGTCGCTCGATGCCGAATACTCCGTGCGCCCGAGCCCCGGTATGCTCGTGCTCTTCCCGTCGTACTTCTGGCACGGCACCATCCCGTTCCAGAGCCCGCAACCGCGCCTCACGGTAGCTTTTGACGCCGTACCGGAGCGTTGATCGAGCAGCCCGTCGATTTCGGCCTGTTCCGTTCGACTATCCGATGCGCACGGCGGCGACGGCAGCCGCTTTCCGCGAAAACCCGAGGAGCACGACCATGGCCGAGCTGACCGTAACGACTTTCCTGAGCGTGGATGGCGTCATCCAGGCTCCCGGGGGGCCCAAGGAAGATACCGCCGGCGGTTTCCGGTACGGCGGCTGGGTCTTCCCCCATGCCGGTCCGGACATGGGTGCGATCATGGTGGAGATCTTCTCCAAGGCGGACGCGTTTCTTCTGGGGCGAGGCACGTACGACCTCTTTGCCGCGCATTGGCCGCGGGTCACCGATCCCAATGACCCGATCGCCGGCAAGCTCAATGCGCTGCCCAAACACATCGTCTCACGCAGCCGGGAATCGTTCGAGTGGCAGAACGCCTCCCTCGTCCGGGATGTCGTCGAGGAGATCGCCGGGCTCAAGAAGCGCTACCGGGGCGAGATCCAGGTCCATGGCAGCGCAGGACTCCTTCAGACCCTGATCCAGCGGGATCTGATCGACGAATACCGGTTGCTGACTTTTCCGCTGATCCTCGGATCGGGCAAGCGACTCTTCGGTCCCGCCGCCGCCCCCGGGGCCCTCACGCTGAAGGAATCCCGAACGACGCCTGCGGGCGTCGTCTACTGCGCATACCGTCGCTCGGGGCCGGTGAAGACAGGCTCTTTTGCGCTCGACTGACCGCCGCCCCCCTGGACCTCCCGAAGCGGCCTGCCCAGCGATCCATTCGTGCGCTGCTTCGCACGCGCAATAGCCGTCGTGTACGCTTGCCGACATGGTTATGACGGCAGATCGCACCTGCGGACGGCAGTGGACGGACGTGCGCCGCATCACCGCGCTCGGTGAGCCGCTGCTCGAGCTGCAACCGGGAGCGGCCGGCGATGTCCGGCTGGCGTTCGGCGGCGACGTCGCCAACTCAATGGTCTGTCTCGCCAGGATTCTCGGGCCGGGCGCCGCACGCATCTCGGTGGTTACTGCACTGGGTGACAGCAGCTACTCCGCGTGGCTGCGCGAGCGGCTGACGCGCGAGAGCATCCATGTCATCGAGGCCTCGATCGGAGGCGAGCCGGGCATCTATGGCTTGCCGCTCGAGGCGGGAAGCCGTTGCGGATTTTCCTACTGGCGGGAGCAGTCGGCGGCGCGCGCCTTCCTGCAAGCGGCCGATCTCGGCCGCTTCGAGGAACTCCTCGGGGATCCCCAGGTGCTGCTCGTCACCGGCATCACGCTCGCCCTCTGCTCGCGCGCGAGCTTCGAGCACCTCTGCCGCTGGGCGGATCGGCACCGTGACTGCCGTATCGTTTTCGACTGCAACTTCCGCAAGCGCCTCTGGGACAGCGAGGCGCAAGCTCGGGAGCGCATCGGCGCGTTCGAGCCGCTCTCCTCGCTGATCGCCACCGGCGCGGAGGACGAAAGGACGCTCTGGGGCGCCACAAGCACGCCGCAGATCATCGCGCGTGTCAGCCGCCTTCCGGCCGAATACCTGATCCGCGGCGGACCCGAGGGATGCTGGGTGGGATCGGGGCAGAACAGTCAGCATGTCGCGACCGAGCCCGTCAGGGTAGTTGGAGACACCGCAGGCGCCGGCGACGCGCACCTCGCCAGTTACCTGGGCGCCAGGATCTCGGGACTCGAGCGGACCGAAGCGGCCGCGTACGCGAACAAGGCCGCCGCGGTCATCGTCGCCCAGCGCGGCTCCATGCCCCATCGCGGCACGCAATTTCCGCCCCTTCCGATTCGCGCGCCAGCGTAGCTTCGCCGCCCTCTTCTGACTCGGGGACACCCTGATGCATTGGCCCACAGCACTTTTCATCGCCGCCGTCGCGGCCACTACGGCAGTGGAGCTTTGGCTCGCCTCACGGCAGGTTGCGGCCGTCGAGGCGCACCGCGACCGCATACCGGAGCCCTTCGCGGGCCGGCTCTCGGAGGAGGATCACCGCAAGGCGGCCGACTACACCGCGGCCAAGATCCGCCTGGGCAATATCGGTACTTTGATCAACGCGGGGGTGACGCTCGCCCTGACTGTGGGGGGCGGTATCGCGGCGATCGATGCCCTCTGGCGCCGCACGGGGTGGGGCGAGCCATGGCTCGGCCTCGCCGTCATTGCAACCGTCGCGGCGGGGATGGGTGTGATCGGCCTGCCCGTCTCCCTGTGGCGTACCTTTCGCCTCGAGGCCCGCTTCGGATTCAACCGCACGACACCGAAGATCTTCCTGGCCGATCTCGGCAAGGGGATCGCGCTGGCGGCGCTGATCGGCGGACCGCTGCTGCTCGCGGTCCTGGTACTGATGGATCGCGCCGGCCGCTGGTGGTGGCTCGCCGCCTTCGGCTGCTGGGAAGCCGTGACGCTGCTCATCACCTGGGCGTGGCCCGCCTTCATCGCGCCCTTCTTCAACAAGTTCTCGCCGCTCGAGGACGCCGCCCTCAAAGCGCGCATCGAGGCGCTGCTCGCGCGCTGCGGATTCCGCTCGAGCGGCGTTTTCGTCATCGACGGATCGCGACGGTCCGCGCACGGCAACGCATACTTCACCGGCATCGGCCGCCACAAGCGGATCGTATTCTTCGACACGCTGCTCGGTCAGCTCGGCGCTGCGGAGATCGAGGCCGTGCTCGCTCATGAGCTCGGGCATTTTCGCCTGCGGCACATCCGCCATCGGCTGCTCGTATCGTTCGTCACGACGCTCGCCGGTTTCGCGCTCCTCGGCTGGCTCGCCGCGCGTCCGGCCTTCTATGAGCTCCTCGGAGTCCCGGTTCCTTCGGCGCACGCGGCGCTGCTGCTGTTCGCGCTCGTAGTCCCCGTGGCGCTCTTCTTCACCACTCCGCTCGGCTCGCTCTGGTCGCGCCGTCACGAGTTCGCGGCCGACCGCTTCGCCTCGCAGCACGCGAGCGCGCACGAGCTGGCCTCGGCCCTCGTCAAGCTCCATCGCGACAATGCGAGCACCCTCACGCCGGATCGGCTCTACACGGCCTTCTACTACTCGCACCCGCCCGCGCTCGAGCGAATCGCGCGGCTGACCGGCGCACCGTCACCCGGTTGACGAGAAGCTGAGCGCGGCGCAGTGCCTCAGCGCGGACGCTGCGGATACGGCGTACCGTCCTTGTGCCCGAAGGTGCGGGTTCCGGCCGGGATCGTCAGATCGATGTCGGGATAATCGACCGCATCGCGTTCGGGCTGGCGCGCGCCGATCTCGAGGAGAACGGCCTCGGCATTGGAGCGGTTCTGCAGCTGATGGCCGTCCCGCTCCCCGGCCCTGAACCCGGCGCAATCGCCCGTCCGCAGCACCTCCTCGCCGGCATCCGTCACCAGCACGACCTCGCCCTCGAGCACGAAGACGAACTCGTCCTCCGCCGAGTGCCAGTGCCGTTGGCTCGACCATACGCCCGGCGCCAGTCGCAGAAGATTGACACCGAACTGGGTCAGCCCCGCCGCATCCCCCAGCCGCATCCGCCTGCGCTCCCGGCAAGGCTCGTCGTACGGCGCGGGGTAGCCGCTGCCGATCACCGCCTTGACCGCCGAGAGATCTATTCTCTTCATGGTCCGCCTCCGACAAAATGCGTGCGTCGCAAGTGTACAGCGCGGGTCCCCGTCCATGAGCAGCTCCGGCGTCAGTTTCCTCTTCGATCTCGACGGCACTCTGGTCGACAGCGTGTATCAGCATGTGCTCGCCTGGCAGGAGGCGCTGCAGTCGGCGGGCATCGAGTTGTCGGTGTGGCGCATCCACCGCAAGATCGGGATGAGCGGGGGGCTGTTCACCGAGATGCTGCTGCGAGAGATCTCCATGGAGATCACCCCGGCACTGCTCGACACGCTGCAGCGTCAACATGCCGAAGCCTACGCCCGCCTGGTCCGCTGGGTGCGCCCGCTCCCGGGCGCGAAGGCGCTGCTTCGTTATCTGACCAATGCGGGCATTCCGTGGACGATCGCCACCAGCGCCCGGATGGGCTCGGCGCAATACAACCTCGACATCCTCGAGGTCGACCGCGCCCGCGTGCCGGTGGTCACCCGCGACGACGTCCGCCATGCCAAGCCCGATCCGGACCTCTTCGTCGCGGCGGCCTCGCGGCTCGGGGTCGACGTGCAGTCCGCGGTCATCGTCGGGGACAGCATCTGGGACATGCTCGCTGCGCGCCGGGCGCGCGGGCTCGGCGTGGGCCTGCTCTCGGGCGGCTACGGCCAGGACGAGCTTGAGCGCTCGGGCGCGATCCGCGTCTACGAGGACCCGGCGGATCTTCTGCGGCACATCGACGAGGTCGGCGGCAGGACATAGCCGATGTGCCGCCGCCGGACCGGTCGGTTCCGCCCCCTGCACAGAACCCAGCCCTCGTGGCGATGAACGGCCCCGCGATTTGCAGCGCGCGAGGCGGCACAGCAAACTGGCGGCGCGTCCACCGTGACGCGCCGGGCATCCGGGAGATCTCGACATGCAGCTTTACTTCAATCCCGCCTCACCGTTCGTCCGCAAGGTGCGCGTCACGGCGCACGAGCTCGGGCTCAGCGGCGAGATCGAGCTGACCAGTGTCACGCTGACGCCGGTGAGTCCGCATGAGGGGCTGCGCGCCAATAATCCGCTCGGCAAGATTCCTGCGCTCCTCACCGGGGATGGTACGGTGCTCTATGACTCGCCGGTGATCTGCGAATACCTCGATTCGCTCGCCGGCGGCAATCGCATCTATCCAGCGCCCGGTGCCGCACGCTGGACGGCGCTGCGCCGCCAGGCACTTGCCGACGGCATCATGGACGCTGCCGTGTTGACGCGGTACGAGCAGACGCTGCGCCCCCAGGAGCTGCGCTGGCGGGAGTGGGCCGACGGCCAACTGCTGAAAATCCGCACCGCCCTCGATGCGCTGGAGCATGAGAGCCTGGAGGGCGTCATCGACATCGGCACGATCTCGATCGCCTGCGCGCTCGGGTATCTGGATCTGCGCTTTGCGGCCGAAGGCTGGCGGACGAGCCGGCCGCGGCTGGCGGCGTGGCTCGCGGGTGTCAGTCAGCGGCCGTCGCTGGCGGCGACGGCACCGCCCGCTCAGTAGTTCCCGATCGGCCGACGGTCGACCCCGAGTCATGAAGCGGGCAGACACTGTAGCAGGTACAGGGATGTACCCGGCCGCCGCAGATGGCCGGTTTTGGTCAAAAAACCGCGCTTTTTGCCCAAAACGCGCTGGGCGGGGCAGGAGCCCCGATCCAGCGCTTCTTAATACCTCACGCCGCCGCGGCGCGTCCCGAGGCCTGCCCGTCCAACTCCCGGATCAGCTCCGCGAGCAGCTTCGCGAGCTCACCGGCCATGACCGCGAAGTCGAGGTCGAACTGCTCGGCCGGGTCGATCTCCTCCTCATCTCCCCGCTCTGGCGCGACTTCGAGGAACTCGATCCGTTTCACCTGCAGCTTCTCGGTCAGGACGAAAGAGATGCGGCCGTTCCAGGTCAGCCCGAGCTGCGTGGGGCGCTTGCCGCCGGTGATGTGGGCCCGGACATCCTTACCGTCGAGAGGATGCCGGCGGTAGCGCACAATGGATTTGGCGGGCTCACCCGACTGCAGCTCGAGGTCTTGCTCGATCGAGAACGCTCCCGAGGCATCGGACTGCATCAGCCATGAGGCCATGCAGGCGCTCGGCGAGCGCTCCGTGTCGACCTTCTGCACTGCGAGGCTGCCGAGGGTGTCGCGCAGCGTCTCGACGAGTTCCTCGGCCCGGCGGTCGCTCGCGGAATCGACCACCAGCCAGCCGCCCCGCGGGTCGATCCAGGCGCGCGTCGTACGGCGGCGGGTGAGCGCGCGCGCGCGCAGCTGTTCCAACACCTGCATCTTGAGCGCGCGCATCTGGCGGCGTCCGACCGGAAACCCCTGGGTTTCAGCCTGAGCGCGAGCCCGCTGCTCGGCTTCCTGCCGCACGACCGAGGCGGGCAGCAGCTTCTGATCGACACCGAGCGCCACCAGATGATGCTCGCCCAGCGTATGCAGAAGGCGCTCGCCGGTGGCCGGGGACACCCACCCCATGCTCCGCATCTCGAGCGGGCTACAAGGCTGAAGCGGCCGGCGCGCAAGCGCTTCCTCGAGGCTGGCCGCGGACCAGCTCCAATCGGCGGGCAGACGATAGACGGTGAGATTCTTGAACCACATGGGCGTGAGGGGCAATCCTGTTCGGCGCGAAGCGCCGCTGTTCGGACAGGGCTCGCTCCCGGCGAGCCCCGCGGGTCCTGCGCGCAGCGCTTGAAAGGTCGCGAAGTATAGCGGCGGCCGCCCGGCATGTCCGCCCGCCACAAGTGCTGCGGGCGGAGGAGTCCTCTAGAGCCCGCGGATCGGCAGATCGCCCGGCGGCACCCTCGTCAGCGACTCGAGCGTATCGTGCGGGGCGGCATCGGCGAAGCCGTCGAAACGCCCCTGCTCCGCCAACATCTTCGCGGCCCGCATGAAGCCGCCCCACGCCGCGCGCGCAAGCGCTCCGCCCACACTGATGCGCCTCACGCCGAGCGCCGCGATGTCCGCCACGGAGAGCGCGCTCGGGTAGCCCACGAGGAGATTGACCGGCTTCGGCGCGACGCTCTCGACGACGCGGCGTATGTGCTCGGGCGAGCGTATTCCCGGGGCGTAGAGGCAGTCGGCACCGGCGCTGGCGTAGGCCTGCAGCCGCGCGATCGTCTCATCGATATCGGGCCGGCCCACGAGGAAGCATTCCGCGCGGCCGACCAGCAGGGTGTCACCGCCCGCCGCGTCGATCGCCTTGCGTGCGGCGCGCATTCTCGCGGCCGCATCCTCCATTTCGTAGAGCGGTTTGGCGATATCCCCGGTCGAGTCTTCGATCGACAGCCCGGCAACACCGGTTTCGACAGCGAGGCGTACGCTCTCGGCGACGCCGGCCGGCTCATGCGCGAAGCCGCCCTGGAAATCCGCATTGAGGGGCAGGTCCGTCGCGTCCACGAGCGAGCGCAGGTGGGCGAGAACCGCCTCACGCGAAGGACCGCCGTCGGGGCAGCCTCGCGACCAGGCGAAGCCGGAGCTGGTCGTGGCAAGCGCCTGAAACCCGAGCGCCTGCAGATAACGGGCGCTGCCCTCATCCCAGGGATTGGGGATCACGAAGCAGCCGCTGCGGTGCAGCTGATGGAACCGGCGCCGCCTCTCGGCGGCGCTCGAGGCGCTGGCGGACATGGCTCGGCTCTCCCGCGGGCTTCCCGGCCATGATACTCCGGCGGTACGCCGGGAGGCGCGTCAGCTCATCCGACCGTGCATGTGCATCGCCCCGGGCACCATGTTGAGGTACAGGTGATGCATGATCCAGAGCGAGCCGCCGAGGACGATGAACACCATCACCGCCGTGTACAGCAGCGCCATGAGATTCCAGCGCTGCTCCTCGGAGGTGTTCACGTGCAGGAAGTACACGACGTGCACCAGTATCTGCGCCAGGGCGAAGCCGGCGATCAGCACCGGCGTCGCCGCCACCGTGTGACTCATCACCAGGGTGAACGGTATGAGCGTCAGGATGATGGCGAGGGCGAAACCGACGACGTACTGCTTCTGCGTCGGACCATGGGCAGCATGGGCGCCGTGGTAAGCGCCATGCGGCGCATGACCGGCGACTGCTTCGTTGGCGACGTTCATCAGTGCGCCACTCCGGAGAGATAGACGAGGGAGAACACGCCCACCCAGATGATGTCGAGGAAGTGCCAGAAGAGGCTCAGATTGACGAGCCGCGCCCGGTTCGTGGACGTGAGGCCATTCTTCAGCACCGCCGCCATCATCACGGCCATGAAGACCAGACCGCAGGTGACGTGCAGGCCGTGGGTCGCGACCAGCGTGAAGAAGCTCGAGAGGAACGCGCTATGGTCGGGACCGGCACCGATCGAAACCATGTGCGCGAACTCGCGAACCTCGAGAGAGATGAATCCCAGCCCGAGGAGGAAGGTCACCGCCAGCCAGCCGACGGTCGCGTTGCGCCGGTCGGCATTCATCGCCAGGGTCGCAAGACCGCAGGTGAAACTGCTGAAGAGCAGGAACATCGTCTCGGTGAGGACGTCCGGCAGGTCGAACAGCCTGGCTCCGATCGGCCCGCCCGCGGTGTGGGAATTGAGCAGGGCGTAGGTCGCGAACAGCCCCGAGAAGAGCAGGCAGTCGCTCATCAGGTAGATCCAGAATCCCAGCTGGATCGTCGAAGCGGCGTCGTGGTGATGATCGAGCTGAAAGTCGACCGCATCGCCGCTCTGGCGCAGATCCCGCAGCGCATCGGCCGCGTGATCCACATACCCCGGCTTCAGCGCCAGGGAGCCTCTGTGCATGACCATCGGATCGCTCGACATGGTTTAGCTCCTCGCTACGACGCGCCCGTGCAGCCCCTCGACCCGGCGGACCTCTTCGGCGCCGAGGTGATAATCCCGGTCATCGTCGAAGGCGTGACGGATCAGGGTGACGATGACAGCGGCCAGGCCGGCGACCGCCAGCCACCAGATATGCCAGACCATCGCGAACGCGACGATGAACGAGCAGCCGCCGATGATGATGCCGGCGGCCTTGTTGCGCGGCATGTGAATGGGCACGAAGGTGCTCGCCTTGAGGTCGACGCCGCGCTGCTTCATGTCCCAGAACGCGTCGCGGTCGCGCACGACCGGGATGCGCGCGAAGTTGTAGGCCGGCGCCGGCGACGGCACCGACCACTCGAGCGTGCGGCCGTTCCACGGATCGCCGGTGAAGTCGCGGGTCCGCTCGCGCTGGCGGATGCTGACGATCACCTGCACCACCTGCAGGCCGATGCCGGCGAAGATGATGGCCGCGCCGATCGCGGCGACGATGAACAGCGGGTGCCACGCGGCCACATCGTAGTGATCCATGCGGCGCGTCGCCCCCATCAATCCCAGTGCGTAAAGCGGCATGAAGGCGACGTAGAAGCCGATGAACCAGCACCAGAACGCCCAGCGGCCGAGCCGCTCATTGAGCGGGAAGCCGAAGATCTTGGGCGCCCAGTACGAGATCCCCGCGAACACGCCGAACACCACTCCGCCGATGATGACGTTGTGGAAGTGCGCCACCAGGAACAGGCTGTTGTGCAGCACGAAGTCGGCCGGCGGCTCGGCGAGCAGCACGCCGCTCATGCCGCCGAGGGTGAAGGTGATGAGGAAGCCGATGGTCCAGAGCATCGGCGTCTCCAGGCGCACCCGGCCGCGGTACATGGTCAGCAGCCAGTTGAAGATCTTCACGCCCGTCGGCACCGAGATGATCATCGTGGTGATGCCGAAGAACGTGTTCACGGCCGCGCCGTTGCCCATCGTGAAGAAGTGGTGCAGCCAGACGATGAGCGACAGGAGCGCGATCGCCATGGTGGCGTACACCATCGAGGCGTAGCCGAACAGGCGCTTGCCCGAGAAGGTCGGCACGATCTCCGAGTACACCCCGAACAGCGGCAGCATGAGGATGTAAACCTCGGGGTGCCCCCAGATCCAGATGAGGTTGATGTACATCATCGGATCGCCGCCGGCCGCATTCGTGAAGAAATGCATGCCGAGGTAACGGTCCATGGTCAGCAGGCCGAGCGTCACGGTGAGCAGCGGGAACGCCGCGACGATCAGCACGTTGGTGCACAGCGACGCCCACACGAACACCGGCATTCGCATCAGCG